>NZ_JBHUDH010000118.1:36263-39055 GCF_042678005.1 Halolamina salina
CTCGCGAACGTCGACGTCGACGACGACGGCGTGGGTTCGGACTGCATCGACTACCTGAAGTCGCGGAACGCGGGCCGGGCGACGTTCCTCCCGATGACGGAGATGAACGACCGCAGCCTCCCCCGCGAACCGAGCGACCCCGGCGTCGTCGGCTTCGCCCGCGAACTGGTCGACTACGACGACCGCTACTCGGGCATTTTCTCCTACGTCCTCGGCTCGACGCTGGTCGTCGAGGACATGGAGACCGCCCGCCACTTCATGGGCGACTTCCGGATGGTCACCCTCGACGGCGACCTCGTCGAGAAGTCCGGCGCCATGACCGGCGGCTCCGGCGGCGGCTCGCGCTACTCGTTCTCGAAGTCCGGCGGCGGCCGGCTCGAACGGCTGGCCGAGGAGATCCACGAACTCGAAGAGGAGCGCCAGTCGATCCAGGACGACCTCGACCAGGTGGAGGCCGACCTCACCGACGCCCGCGAGCGCAAGAGCGCCGCGGCGGAGAAAGTCCGCGAGATCGAGACCGACGTGGAGGACGCCGAGGAGGACGTCGCGGAGGCGGAGGCCCGGATCGAGGAGATCGAAGACGAGCTCGCCGACCTCCGCGAGGAGCGGGAGGAAGTCGACGCGCAGATGACCGAGCTGGACGGGGAGATCGCCGACCTCGACGAGCGGATCGCGGCCGCCGAGGAGTCGATCGAGGAGATCGAGGCCGAGATGGCCGACTCGAAGATCCCCGAGCTCTCCGCGCGGGCCGAGGAGATCCGCGAGGAGATCGACGCGCTCGAGGACCGCAGCGACGACCTCGACGCCGAACTTGGCGACCGGCGCCGCGAGAAGGAGTACGCCGAGAACTCCCTCGAGGACCTCCACGACACCGTCGAGGAGGCCCAGAACCGGAAAGCCGAACTGGAGAGCGATATCGAGGAGTTCGAGGCCCAGATCGAGGAGAAGGAGGAAGTGCTCGAGGAGAAACACGAGAAGGTCGCCGAGCTCGAGGAGCAGCTCGCCGAGCTCAAAGAGGAGCGCGAGGCGCTCAAAGCCGACGTGCGCGAGGCCCGCAGCGAGCGCAACGACCGGCAGGACGAGGTCGATCGCGTCGAGAACCGGCTCGACTCGCTCAAACGCAGCGCGGTCGCGCTGAGCGAGGAGATCTCCGACCTCGAGAGCCAGGTCGGCGAGTACGACGCCGACGAGATCCCGCCCCACGACGAGGTGGAGGCGGAGATCGAGCGGCTGAGCGAGGAGATGGAAGCGCTGGAGCCGGTGAACATGCTCGCGATCGACGAGTACGACGAGGTCGAGGCTGATCTCGACCAGCTCCGCGAGCAGCGGGAGGTGCTCGTCGAGGAGCGCGACGGGATCGAGGACCGCATCGACGGCTTCGAGCAGCAGAAGAAACAGACGTTCATGGACGCCTTCGAGTCGATCGACGAGCAGTTCCAGCGCATCTTCTCCCGGCTCTCCGACGGGACGGGGGAGCTGGTGCTCGAGGACCCCGAGAACCCCTTCGAGGAGGGGCTGACGATGAAGGCCCAGCCCGCGGACAAGCCCGTCCAGCGGCTGGACGCGATGAGCGGCGGGGAGAAGTCGCTGACCGCGCTCGCCTTCATCTTCGCGATCCAGCGGCACAACCCCGCGCCGTTCTACGCGCTGGACGAGATCGACGCGTTCCTCGACGCGGTCAACGCCGAGCGCGTCGGCGAGATGGTCGACGACCTCGCGGGCGACGCGCAGTTCGTCGTCGTCAGCCACCGTTCGGCACTGCTGGACCGCTCCGAGCGCGCGATCGGCGTCACGATGCAGGAGGACAACGTCTCCGCGGTCACGGGGATCGACCTCGCCGACGGCGAGGAGCCGGGGGCGGAGGTGGCGACCGATGACGACTGACGGGAACCCGGCACGGAGGGGACGATGAGCGACGAGGAGTTCTCGATCGACATCGCGGGCCACGAGACCGGCGATCCGGGCGTCGACGACGACCTCGTGAGCGACGATGCCGCCGACACCGACGACGAGGACGGAGAGGTCGAGCCGGTCGAAGTGCTCGTCAATCTGGCCGAGGACGGCGAGATCGACCCGTGGGACATCGACATCGTCGCGGTCACCGACGCGTTCCTCGCCGAACTCGACGAGGCAGACCTCCGGGCCTCGGGCCGGGCGCTGTTCTACGCCTCGGTGCTGCTGCGGATGAAGTCAGAAGCGATGCTGGGCGACGACGAGCCCGACGAGCCCGAACCCGAGCCGTGGGAGACGGCGATGCGGCGGGAGGCGCCGCCGCCCGGCGAGGACGACGGCTTCGACCCCGTCGATCAGCTGGAGGCGGAGATGGACCGCCGGCTCGAACGAAAATCCACCCGCGGGACGCCGGAGACGCTGGACGAACTGGTCCGGGAGCTCCGGGACGCCGAGCGGGGGAGCTGGTGGAAGGAGTCCCGCAGCTACGACACCAGCGAGTCGCCCGCGGGCTACGACCGCGGCCCACAAACGCTCGACTACCACGCCGGCGACGACTTCCGGCGGGACGAGGAGCCGACCGAGGACGACGTCACCGGCACCACCCACACCGAGGACATCGACGAGGTGATCGCCGACGTGGACGGCGCGCTGGCCGAGCACTACGACCGCGGCCGCGACGAGGTGCTGTTCGTGGAGGTGCGCGACGCCGGCGGCCGGCCGGTGATGACGTATCTCGCTCTCCTCTTCCTCTCGAACCGGGGCGACGTGCGGCTGAACCAGGACGACCTGTTCGACGACCTCTGGGTGCAGGGCCCCGCGGCCGTCGACGCCGAGGAACC
>NZ_JBHUDH010000118.1:39072-39664 GCF_042678005.1 Halolamina salina
CGCTACCCCGTCGACCAGTGACGCGACCGACGACGACGCGGCGGCGTCGAGCGCCGGCGACTCCACGGCGGCGGAGGATTGACGCCGAAACGCCTAACCGACCGCCGAAAGAACGCCGGGTATGGTCGCTCCAGCCAACGTCGCGGGCGAGGCGTTCGATTTCCTCGTCTCGCACCCGCTGTTCACGGTGGTGCTGGCCGGGATGCTGGGGTTCGTCTTCTTCATGTATCTACTCGTGCGCCGGACGCTACTCGGGCTCCGCGAGGGGTTCGACAGCGGGAAAGGACGGTGAGGCTCCCGTGGTAGACCCGCTCACTATCGGAACCGCGCTCGTGGCGGCGCTCGCGAGCCTGTTCATGGCGTGGGCCATCGGCGCCGGCTCCTCGGGATCGACGCCGTTCGCCCCCGCGGTCGGCGCCAACGCCATCTCGGTGATGCGCGCCGGCCTCGTGGTCGGGGTGCTCGGCTTCGCCGGCGCAGTGCTGCAGGGCCAGAGCGTCACGGAGGCCGTCGGCTCCGAGCTGGTCGGCGGCGTCTCGCACACCTCGCTGTCGGCGACGGTGGCGCTGCTGGCCGCGCGCTACCGCTCGAC
>NZ_JBHUDH010000119.1:0-13588 GCF_042678005.1 Halolamina salina
GCGTCGAGGCGGTCGGCGCGGGCGTCGAGATCGACCATACCGGCGCTGGCGGCGGCGGCGACTTGAACGCGCCGACTCGGGGTCCCGCGCGCGAGCGCGCCTGCAGCGGAACGCCCAAGTGACCGCGAGCCCGAGTTCCTGCGAATGAAGCGTCCCAGCTACCGGCGGTTCGCCCTGTTCACCACGGCCCTGACCGGGACCCTGGTCGCGCTCGGCGTCTACACCGCGGCGACAGGCTCCGGGCTGGCCTGCTCCCAGCAGTGGCCGCTGTGTGACGGGGGTGTACTGCCACAGACGATCCCGAGTTTCATCGAGTGGTTCCACCGCCTCGTCGCGATGATCACCGGGCTCGTGCTCGTCGGCGTCGTCGCCGCCGCGTGGCGCGGCGAGCAGGACCGCCGGACGGCGCTGTACGCCACGGCGGCGCTCGTGCTGCTCCCGTTCCAGATCTCGGTGGGGGCGATCACGGTGACGCTCAACGGCGCGATCCCGTGGGGGTACTCGGTGCCGACCCACGCCGCCCACCTGCTGTTCGCGCTGAGCATCTTCACCGCGCTGACGCTGGCGACGATCACCGCCTACCGCGGCCACTACGAGCGCTCGCTGTTCGACCGGAGCCGGCTCGCCGTCGGCGCGGCGCTGCTGTTGATCCCGACGAACTTCCTCGTCAGCCGGGTCAGCCCGCTGATCGAGTACGGGCCGCCCGCACAGGGCGCGTTCGCGCTGACCGCGCTGGCGTCGTTCGCCGCGCTGGTCGCCGCCGCCGTCTGGCTGCCCGACACGTCGCTCGCCCGCTACCGGCCGGGCGTGTTCGTCGCCGGCGCCGCGGTGTTCCTCGTGACGCTGCTCGGCCGCGATCTGGTGGTGTACACCGACGAGGCCCGCCTCGTGAACGGCCTGCTCTACCTCGTCGCGTTCGTCGCCACCGCCGTCGTCGCCTACGCGGCCCGCGAGGGCGCCGGCGAGGAGCGACACTCGCTCGCCTGAGTCGGGAGGTCGGCGCCGGTCCGACAGTCCAAACGCTCTTCTCCCCGCCCGCGCAGCTATCGGCCATGCAGCGGTCACGCCGCGCCGTGCTCGCCGCCGTCCCGGTCGCCCTCGCGGGCTGTGGCCGGTCGCTCCGGGAGAACACGGTCCCCGGCGGCCTCCACCTCCGGAACCGCCGAACCGATCCGGTGACCGTCTCGGTCCGCGCGGCGCTGCTACCCGAGCTCGAAGGGGGCGACGGCGGCGGTGTCGGAATCACGGAGTCCCCGACGGCGACGCCCGAGACACCCCGCGACGCGGATCTCGAGGAACCGGACGTGACCGGCGAGTACCGGGTTCAGGCCGAAAGCGAGCGCATGGTCCCCGATTTCTTCCCGCGAGCGGGGCGCTGGGCGTTCGAGGCCGTTGTCGAGTCCGAGAACGGGGGCGACGGCGACCGCACGCGGATCGTACTCCACGCCGCGCTGCCCGGGCCGACGGGCGCCGACACCATAGTGGTCACCGTCAGACAGCAGCGCGTGACCGCGCGAGCGACCACCGTCGACTGAGAACTAGACGAAGTCCGAAAGGCCCGCCTGTGAGTCGTCCGCCTCCTCTTCCTCCTCCGGCTCCGGTTCCGCCGCGTCGTCCTCGGGATCGGACTCGGCGTCGCCGGGTTCGGCCTCGGCGGGCTCGCCCTCTCGGTCGGGGAGTTCGCCCGCGAACGCGCCGCCGGCGTGCTCCTCCAGTTCGTCCTCCCGGAGCTCTTCGGCGTCCTCGACGATCCCCTGAACCTTGTTGGTGGACTCGCCGCTGCCAGAGACCGCCGCGAGGTCCTCCTCGTCGAACTCGAAGTACGCCGTCACGGCGACCGTGAGCTCGCGGGGCTTGCAGTGGTGGATCATCGCCGAGAGGAACGGGAGCACCTCCCGCCGGGCGGTCTCGATGCTCAGCCCGCCCGAGACGGCGATCTTCCGGCAGATCTCGTCGATCGTCGCGTCGGAGGAGGGCCACATCTGGGGGCGGCCGCCGTACTGGGTCCAGCCGCCGTAGGTGCCGTCCCGGGAGGCCGCGACGCCCGCGGCGACGTTGTCGGTGACGTAGCGCCAGTAGGAGTAGTCCTGCGTGGCCTGCACGCGGCCGAGCCAGCGGTCGGCGTTGGCGATGAACTCGTAGGCCCGAACGGTCTCCTCGGGATCGTACACCTTCATCACCTTGTCCTCGACCCACGCCGTGAGGTCGTCCGGCGTCTCGTCGGCGTCGTAGGCGACGTGCAGCGCGTCCTGTGCGCTCTCCTCCTCCTTCAGGATCGCGTCGAGGACGGTGAAGATCCCCGCCGTGGTGTCGCGGTCGCCGGTGACCACGTCCTCGACGGTGAGGTGGTCCTTCCCCTCGGCCGTCGCTTGGAGGTCCTTCACCGCGCCGCGGAGGTCGCCGCTGTTGGCGTCGGCGATCCGCTGGAGCGCGTCGGAGTCGAACTCGATCCCCTCCTTCCGGCAGATGTCACGCAGGACGGGGACGATCGAGCGCGCGGACACGTCCCGGAACTCGATGTCTTGGCAGGCGTTCCGGAGCCCGCGGCTCATCTCGTAGAACTCGTTTGCGATCAGGACGATCGGCTGGTTCGCCTCCTTCACCAGCTTCGTGATCGCTCCCGCGCCGCCGCGGTCGTAGTTGCCGTGGATGTTGTCGGCCTCGTCGACGATGATGAGTTGGCGGCCGCCCTCGTCGGTGGAGTCGCCGCCGAGGGTCTCGTTGCGCGCCGCGCGACCCGCGAACCGCTCGATCTTGTCGGCGGTCCGCTGGTCGGAGGCGTTGAGTTCGACCGTCTCCCACCCCATGTCCGACGCCAGCGCGTGGGCCGCGGATGTCTTCCCCACGCCGGGGCTGCCGTAGAGGATCACCGCCTCCCGGTGGTCGTCCCACGTCCGCCCCCACTCCTCGAAGGCGTCGCGGGCCTTGTCGTTCCCCCGGACCGCCGAGAGCGTGTCGGGCCGGTAGGACTCGGTCCAGTCAGCCATTACCGGAGGGAGGTGGCTGCGGTGGTTAGTTGTTCCGGAGGCTCACTCTTCGTCGGCGGCGGTCGCCGGCAGCGGCAGTTCGACCGCGACCGGATGAACCGTTCGGTGGTGCGTTGTGTGCAAGCGCCCCTCACAGCCGAGGCAGACTTTTTCAGTTCCCCGCCGTCCACCCGAGTATGTTCCCCGCAATCATCGAGACCGAGCGACTCCGGCTGGAGCCGCGGACGCCCGAGTACGTCGACGTGCTCGAACTGTACGACCACTGCCGGGCGGACCACCCACACATCGACGAGATCACCGAGTACCTGCCGTGGGAGCCACACCCCCACCCGAAGGAGACTGCGGAGTTCCTCGAACGCGGCGCGTCGATGCGCGAGGAGCACGAGGGTGCCGACTACGTCATCCGACCCAAGGAGGGCGAGGACGGGGCGGGCGAGATCGCCGGCTTCGGCGGCCTCACGCTCGACTGGGAGACCGACAGCGCCGAACTCGGGACGTGGTTCCGCAAGCCGTTCTGGGGCCGTGGCTACTCGGGCGAGCGCGCGCTGGCGCTGGCGGAGCTAGCGTTCGAACACCTCGATATCGAGGTGCTGACGGTGACCCACGACGCCGACAACGAGAAGTCGGAGCGGGCGATCGAGAAGTACATCGATCGCATGGGCGGCCGCCGCGAGGGGACGCTGCGGAACTTCCACAACGACGGCGACAGCCCGGTCGACGCCGTGCGCTACAGCATCACGCAGTCGGAGTATCGCGACGCCGACCCCGACCAGGAAGTGACGTTCCGCGACGGGGACGGGGAGGCGTGGCCGTGAACGGACTGTTCCCCGAGACGGTGCTGACTGACCGCCTGCGGCTGGAGCGGCTGGGCCCCGAGAACCCCGGCCCGTCGACGTTCTACGAACACACCCGGGAGGCGGCGCCCGACATCGAGGAGACCACGGAGTACGTCTCCTGGAGCCCGAACCGGACGCCGGCCGCGGGCGTCGAGTTCCTCGAGAACGCCGCCGAGTCCTGGGAAGCCGGCGAGGGGGCGACGTACGTCGTCCGGCCCCGCGAGGGCGAACCGAATGCGGGGGCGTTCGCCGGCACGACCGGACTCGGGCTGGACTGGGACCGAGACCGGGGCGAGCTCGGAATCTGGCTGCGAAAGCCGTTCTGGGGGCGGGGGTACTCCGGCGAACGGGCCGACGCGCTGCTGGCGCTGGCGTTCGAGCGGCTCGACCTCGAACTGGTCGGCGTCTCCCACCTCCCGGAGAACGAGAACTCCGAGCGCGCGATCACGAAGTACGTCGAGCGCCACGGCGGCCGGCGCGCGGGACGGTTCCGGAACCGCCTCGCCGACAGCGACGGCGCCGTGCACGACGCGGTCGAGTACTCCGTGAGCCAACGGGAGTGGCGCGCGGCCGACGGCGCCGAAACCGCAGTCGAGTTCCGGTAGATCCCCTCAGAGCTCCCGGGCGACCATCTCGCCCCAGTGCTCGAAGCCGTGGCGCTCGTAGAACGCACCCGCCCGATCGTTCTCCCGATCCACGTCGAGCACGAGTCGATCCAGTGGGAGGTCCTGCTCCCGGGCGAGATCGACGGCGGCGTCCATCAGGTCGTCGGCGACGCCGGTCCCGCGGTGGGCGGGCGCGACGTAGATCTCGTTCAGCACCGCCGCGTCCCAGATGAACCGGTGGGACTCGGGCAGGACGAACACGTAGCCGGCGACGCCCTCCTCGTCGAACGCGACCGTGACACACCGCGAGTCGGCGTCGACGCAGCGCTCGACCCAGTCGAACCACTCCTCACGGTACTCGCGATCGAGCTTCCCCTCGTACTTCGTCTGTTTCTCCTCGCCACCGGTGCCGCTGCCGAGGCCGAGTTCGAAGGCGCGCTTGCAGTCCCACAACCCCTCCGCATCCCCGGGTTCGTACGGGCGGATCTCCATGGGCGTGGTGGCGCCCGACCGCTGTTGAGGCTATCGCTCTCGCGAGTCCGGGCGCCTGCGGTTCAGCGCCCGCGGGTCTGCCACGAGCGCACGCTCACCGTCGTCGCCGAGATTCCGACGAGCATGAGCTGCCAGCCCGCGGTCACCAGCGGGAACACGCGTTCGACCGGCCCCTGATCCTCCTGCCACGGAGTCGGGTCCGCACCGGTACTGTACCGCGTATTGTCGGTGGTCGACGGCCGCGAAGTCTCCTCGGGCGTCGGCGAGAGGTCGACGAACGTCTGGACGATCCCCTCCGTCGTCGAGAGCTTCAGTTCGCCGTCGACCGTGTAGAACTGGTCGTGGAGCGGCCAGAGGGCGTTGACGCCGTTGGTGACCATGTCCGGCAGGATCCCCCCGGCGAGCAGCGCGACGACCGCGACGCCGGCGACGTAGGGCGCGTTCGCCCCCCAGTGCTTCCGGAGCCACGAACGGTCCCGGTGGCCGTCGGCGTACACTGCGGCACCGAGCAGCGCGGGGAGGACGAGCGTGTGGAGCGCGGATCGGTGGGCGCCCGCGATCACCGGGGCGAGAAAGGAGTCCAGATCGGGGACCGCGGCGGCGACCAGCACGACCGCGATGGCTCTCGGCGTGAACCGATCGCCCAGCAGCGCGGCGCCGACGAGGCCGCCGACGGCGACGTGGACCAGCGTCGAGGGCACGCGTGTGGGTGAGCGACACACGGGTATAGCGTTTGTGTCGGCCGCGGCGACGACCAACAGCCCGCGTGGGTGGCGGCGCGACAGGACAGCGTTCAAGGGTCACTCGCCCCCTCGGAGGGGTATGGACGAACTCGACACGCCGGTGCTGGACAACCACCTCCACCTCGACCCCGAGCACGGACAGGGGATGGACGCCGTCCGGGACTTCGAGCGACTGGGCGGCACCCACCTGCTCGTGGTGAACAAGCCCTCGTGGCACCTCGGGCCGGTGCCGAGCGAGCAGGGCGACTTCCGGCGGGCGTTTGAGGCGACGCTCGACGCCGTCGCCGACGCGAACGAGATCCTGCCCGGGAAGGCGTGGCCCGTGCTGGGCGTGCATCCCGGGCTGATCAGCCACCTGCTCGATGAGGGGTACAGTCCGGAGGAGGCCCGGGACCTGATGCAGTCCGGGCTGGATCTCGCGGCGGAGTACGTCGACGACGGGCACGCGCTGGCGCTCAAGACCGGGCGCCCCCACTACGAGGTCAGCGACGCGGTGTGGGACGCCTCGAACGCGGTGCTCAAACACGGACTGGAACTGGGCGCCGAGCACGATTGCGCCGTCCAACTCCACACCGAGGGGACCGACGACCTGACCGAGGTCGCCGAGTGGGCCGAAGCGCGCGGGCTGCCGGCCGAGAACGTGGTGAAGCACTACGCCGGCGGCGAGCTCGCGGGGCCGACGCCGAGCGTGATGAGCGAGAAGGAGCGCCTGCTGACGGCCGCCGAGGCGGGCGAGCCGTTCCTGATGGAGACGGATTTCGTCGACGACCCGGACCGGCCGGGCGCGGTGCTGGGACCGAAAACCGTCCCGCGGCGCGTTCGGTGGCTGCTGGCGGAGGGCCACGACGACGCGGTTGCGACCGCCCACGTCGAGACGCCGAAAGACGTGTACGGCATCGACACCGAGGCGACACTCGACCGGGACGAGTAGCCCGCTCGTCCGTGTTACAGGGTATCTCGGTCGGTGTAGCCGATAGGAAAACCCTTTGCGTCGTGGGGGAGCACATGGGGGCATGACCGACGAAGACGAGCCGGTGGAGACGTTCTACACCGAGGAGCGCTGGCAGAACTGGATCGACCGCCTACGGGAGGAGGACTTAGACCTCGAAGATGAGGACTCCGCGCGGCTCCTGATGAACCTCCAGGAGGACACCGCCATCGCGGTCGCGAAGGTGATCGAATCCTACGAGGACGGTACGATCGACGAGGAGCGCGCCCACGACGAACTCACGGAGATGCAGGAGATCGTGCTCGCCGAGGCGCCCCTCGAGAACGAGGAGAAGGCGATGCTGGTCGAGAGCGTCCAGATGAGCCTCGAAGTCGTGTTCTACGCCGCCCAGGAGTACATCGCCGCGGGGGCGGCCGATGAGGCGAGCGTCGAGGAGTACATCGAGGCCGCCGCCGACGCCGAGGCCGAGGAGGACATCGACACCGCGGTCGGCTACATCGTCCAAGCCGGGACGCGTGTGATCGACGGCGACGAGATTGATCCCGCGCTGGCCGACGAGATGGAGTACGGGCTGGTCGCGGAGTGGGTAAACGGGCTGGAGTCGCTGCAGAACGCGCTGGCGTCCCCCGAAACCGTCGAAGAAGAGGACTGACGGCGCACCTTTTTGCGTGACCAGCGTTTGGGTGGGGGTATGGAGTTCCGGGGTGACGACAGGGGGCAGTCCGTCCAAGTCGGGGCGATACTGCTGTTCGGCATCCTGATCGTCCTGCTGGCGACGATCCAGACGACGGTCATCCCGGGACAGAACGCCGCCGTCGAGTTCGACCACAGCCGGGCGGTCCAGTCGGACATGCAGGACCTCCGGAACGGGCTGTTACGAGCCAGCAGCGGCGACGCCGTGCCGACGCGGGTGAAACTCGGGACGACGTACCCGAGCCGGCTGTTCTTCGTCAACCCGCCGCCGGCGGCGGGCCGGCTCCGGACGGTCGGCAACGAGGAGTCGGCGATGAACGTCACCGTCGCCAACGGGAGCGGGCGCGTGACCGTCGTCAGCGACTACGAGAACGCCCGAGAGTACTGGGCTGCCGCCTCCGGGGCTGGCGTCTACAACACTTCGGGGATCGAGTACGTGCCGAACTACGCTCAGTACGACGGGGCGCCGACGACCGTGTACGACAACAGCGTGCTGTTCAACACGTTCGACAACGGCGCCAACCGGACGCTCACCGGCCAGCGCTTGGTGCAGGGGAACACGATCGACCTGCTCGCGCTCCGTGGCGATCTGGCGGAGGGCGGCACCGGTACCGAGACGGTCGACGTGGAGACGCTGAGCGAGCAGCGACGGACTGTAACCGTCAACAGTAGTGCGACCGACCCGCTGTACCTCAACGTCACCTCGCGGCTCTCGGCGGAGGTGTGGAACGACGACCTGCTGGGGAGAACTGCGGTCGCCACCGACACCGGACCCGTGACCGTCGACGGGACCGAGTACCACCGGATCTCGATCAGGCTCGACGAGGGGAGCTACCGCCTTCGCGCCGGCGCTGTCGGCGTCGGCGCGGTGAGCGACACGGTACGCAATCGGTCCACCGAGCCAGCGTACATGGTGGTGACCGACGGGTACGACGTAGTCTCGAACGGGAGCGACGAAACAGGCTCGATCACCGTCGAAGTTCGCGATCGGTTCAACAACCCCGTCACCGGCGCTCAGGTGAACGCGAGCGCCGACGGGAGCTACCTCCAACTCCTGGCGGACGGGAGCGAAACCAACACGACGACGATCCGGACCGACGCCGAGGGGCAGGCGACTGTCGAGTACACCGGCGTCGCGCCCACGAGGGGGGACGCGTGGCTGAACGTCAGCATCGGTAACGAGACCTACGAGGAGTCGGTGTTCGAGGACCTGGCCGTGCCCGAGTTCGCCGTCGGTGGCGGTGACGGCGGCGGTCTCAACCCGGGAACGACGGGAGACCTGATTCTGGACGACGCGTCCAACCCGAACGGGAACAACGTCGATCTGACGTTCAACAACACGATCGGCACACAGGTGAACATCACCACGATCAGACTGAACTTCTACTACTACTCGGGTGGTGGATCCGGGCCTACCGTCGCGAACAGTGTAACCGCCGACGGTACCGAGCGGGCCACGAACGTCGAGATCGGCGGAGACTACCGATCGCTCAGCCCCTCTATCGTCGTGCAACCCAACGACACCGGGACGACGTTCAGGCTAACGTTCGATCGGAGTCCCTCGTCGAGCGGTGGGAACCGCGACTTCTTCGTGTTGAGCCTCGTGTTCGAGGTCGACGGAACCCAGTACCGAGAGACCTACTTCGCGGGACTCTAACGATGTCCACTCGCGCGCAGTCGGAGTCGATCGGCATCATCCTCCTCACCGCAGTCGTCGTCGTCACCGTCGGTACGGCCGGCAGCATCGTGCTCGCCGACGTGGGCGGCGAGGAAACGACGCGGGCGGATCTCTCGGTCGAGATCGCCGACGAGGGCGTTTCGGTCGCCCACAACGGCGGCGAGTCGGTCGCGTTCGACGACCTCCGGGTCGTCGTTCGGCACGGGAACGAGACATGGCGGCCGCCGATGAACGGGAGCGGGCTCCTCGATAACGACAGTAACGCCCGGTTCGACGCCGGGGAGCGGTGGGTGTGGTCCCAGCCCCTCGACACGAGCGAGATCACCGTCGTGCAGGTCTTCGACCGACGGACGGGGACGCTGCTGGCCGAGGAGCGACGCTACCCGACCGTGGAGTCGTCGCTGACGCCGACGGCGACGCCGAACGAAACCGCGACGGCGACGGTAACGGTCACGTCGACCGGAACCCCAACGGCGACCCCGGCACCGAGTGAAACGGCCACACCGACCGACACCGTGGCACCGACCATCGATACGTCGTGGAAGAGTCAGGTCACTGCCGACCGGAACGCCGACGAGGTGAGGATCAGTTCCCTCACCGTGAGTGACGACCGAAGCCTCGACCGCGTCGAGATAACTGTCAAGCAAGACGGCAGCACTGAGGGGACGAGGACGATCACGAGCGGTGTTTCAGGGACCACATGGAGCGCGTCTTCGCCCGTCGTAGTCAGTCTCAAAAACGTCAAGAACAAGCAGTACACGGTCAGCGTGACCGTCTACGACGCCGCCGGGAACTCGGCGACCCAGACCACGACCGTACAGGGCACGAAGTGACGTTCGACACGCGACGTAACGCCTATCGACAAAGCCAAATAGCGTACCGCCCCATTCCGAGCCATGACCACGGTCGGCATCGACGCCGTCGAGATTTGGGCCGGTAAGTGCAAACTCGACCTCCCGGGGACGTTCGCGCCCGAGAAGGACGAGGACCCCGACAAGTACCGCAAGGGGCTGGGGCTGGAGAACTCCTCGTTCCCGGACGTGTACGAGGACATCGTCACGATGGGCGCCAACGCGGCCAAGCGCCTGATGGACCGCAAGGACCTCGAACCCGACGACATCGGCCGCATCGACGTGGCGACCGAGTCCGCGTTCGACAACTCAAAGCCCGTCTCCACGTACATCGCGGGCTGTCTGGAGGAGGTGTACGACGGCGACTTCCACCACGCCAACAAGGGCGAGCGGAAGTTCGCGTGTATCGCCGGCACGCAGTCGATCGACGATGCGTACAACTGGATCAAGGCCGGCCGGAATCGGGGCCGCTCGGCGATCGTGATCGCGACCGACACCGCACTCTACGCCCGCGGTTCCAGCGGCGAGGCGACCCAGGGCGCCGGCGCAGTCGCGATGCTGATCACCGAGGACCCCAGCCTCGTGGAACTCTCGACGGAGCAGGGGTACGGCAGCGCCGACGAGACCGACTTCCTCAAGCCGAACCAGCAGTTCCCGAGCGTCGACGGCAAGCGCTCGATGCAGGTGTACCTCGCCCGGATGCGCGAGGCCGTCGAGGACTTCGAGTCCGTCGCGTGGGACATGCACCCCGACGACTTCGCGTACATCCCGTTCCACACGCCGTTCCCGGGGATGGTCCGGAAGGCCGGCCTGCTCGGCTACCGGCACATGATCCGCGACACCGAGATCGAGGACGACCTCGCCGACGAGATCGGTCGCCAGCCCCGCGAGGGCGAGTTCGAGGACTGGGACGCCTACGAGGCGGCGATTCAGGAGTACATGGACGACCTCAAGCGGACCGACACGTACCAGTCGTGGTACGCCGACACCATCGACCCGACCCTCTCCATCTCCCGGGAGGTCGGGAACTGGTACACCGGCTCCGTCCACGTCGCCCGCGCGAGCGCGCTCAAGACCGCCGCCGAACAGGGTCGGGACCTCGCCGGCGAGAAGCTGCTCGTCGGCTCCTACGGCTCGGGCGCGCAGGCGGAGATCCACGCCGAGACCGTCGCCGACGGCTGGCTGGAGGAGATCCAACAGCTGAACATCGACGAGCAGCTCGGGGACCGCTACGACCTCGACTTCGAGGAGTACGAGCAGATCCACGACGCCCACAACCACGACATGACCGTCGACGTCGAGGAGTTCACCACGCCGGAGGGCGAGTTCGTGTTCGCCGGCCGCGGCCGGATGAACGAGCGGCTGTACGAGTACGTCGAGTAACCGTCACGAACCGAACCGCGACGCCCTGCCTCACTCGGGCAGGCTGATTTCTCCGCCGTCGGCGTACACCGTCGGCTCGCGGAGGATCCCGTCGAGGTGGATCGGCGCCTCCGTCTCGCCGCCGATCGAGGCGTTGTCGCCGATGGCGATGTGGACCGTGCCGGCGGCTTTCTCGTCGAGCAGCACCGATCCGACCAGTTCGTCGACCCCGACGTTGGTGCCGATCCCGAGCTCCGCGACGTTGGTCGCGGCGTCGCCGACCTCCTCGCGGGCGGCGTCTACGTCCTCCCGAACGCCCTCGTCGGAGATGTGGGTGACGTGGCCGTCCTCGACCTCGAACCGCAGTTCCTGTCCCTCGTCGAGCAGCCCGTGGGGCATCATCGTCCCGTCGACGACGAACGTTCCCTCGGCGCTCTCGGGCGCGACGAACACCTCGCCAGCGGGGAGGTTCGAGAAGCTCCCGGACTCGCGGATCATCCCGGTGTCCTCGTGCCACTCGCGGCCGCCGGCAGTGAACGTGATGTCGGTGCCGGCGGGGCTGGTCACCCGGATTTCCTCGGCGTCTGCGACCTGTTCGAGCACGGCCTCGCAGTGCTCGGCGATCGCCTCGTAGTCGGCGTCCAGCCCCTCGACCATCACGCGCTCGGTGATCCCGGGCAGCGTCGCGCCGCGGGCGCCCGCCTCGCAGGCGGCCGAGCGGGCGCGGGTGTGCGAGAGGCTGCGCGTCGTCGGTGCGAGGAAGGCGTCGGCGGCCTTCATCGCCGCCGCGACCGGCTCGGGCGGTTCCTGTCCGTGCTGGTCGCCCGGCGGGTACTGGAGACACGTCGCGTCGTCGGTGGTCTCGGCGGCTACCTCGTACAGCGCCTCCGCGATGGGGCGGCGCTCGTCGTCGGTCACGATCGCGATCGACTCCTCGGCTCCGAGATCGAGACACTGGTGGATCGCCGTCTCGGCGGCGTTGCGAAGATCGGTCACGGTCCGAGTTCGCCCGAGGGCAGAATAGGTCTTGCGACGGGCGGCAGTCGGGCGGAACCGCCGCCTACTTATCGGCTAGCGCCCCAGGTACGGCCATGATCCAAGTCGGTGTGGTCGGCTACGGCACGATCGGGAAACGCGTCGCCGACGCGGTCGTCGCACAGCGCGACATGGAGATCGTCGGCGTCGCAAAGACTTCGCCCAACTTCGAGGCCGAGGCCGCCGTCTCGAAGGGGTTCGACCTCTACGCGGCTATCGAGGAGCGCCGCGAACTGTTCGACGAGGCCGGTATTCCCGTCGCCGGCGATCTCGACGACCTCGTGAGCACGGCGGACGTGATCGTCGACGCCACGCCCAGCGGCATCGGCGCGCAGAACCGCGAGGTGTACGAGGCCCACGACACCCCCGCGATCTACCAGGGCGGCGAAGACGCCGACGTGGCGGACACGTCGTTCAACGCCCGCGCGAACTTCGAGGACGCGGTCGGCGCCGACCACGTCCGCGTCGTCTCCTGTAACACCACCGGACTCTCCCGGCTGCTCGCGCCGCTTCGCGAGGAGTACGGCGTCGAGAAGTCCCGCGTGACGCTCGTCCGGCGCGGCGGCGACCCCGGCCAGACCGGCCGCGGTCCGATCGACGACATCCTCCCCGACCCCGTCTCGCTGCCGAGCCACCACGGCCCGGACGTGAAGACGATCTTCCCCGACATCGATATCGACACGCTCGGGCTGAAGGTGCCGGCGACGCTGATGCACATGCACTCGGTGAACGTCACGCTGGAGAGCGACGCCGACGCCGAGGAGGTTCGGGAACTGCTCGCCGAGGAGTCCCGCCTGTTCCTGATCCCCGAGTACGCGGGCATCGACGGCGCCGGCAAGCTCAAACAGTTCGCGCTGGACGCCGGCCGCTCCCGCGGGGACATCTGGGAGAACTGCATCTGGGGCGAGTCGATCGCGGTGCGGGGGAACGACCTCTACCTGTTCCAGGCGATCCACCAGGAGTCCGACGTGGTGCCGGAGAACGTCGACGCGATCCGGGCGATCACCGACTCGGCGAGCAAGGCCGAGAGCATCGCGACCACCAACGAGACCCTCGGGATGGGACTCGGTCGGACGTTCGAGCGGTAGGTCCCTACTCGGGGCGGTTCGCTTCCAGCGCCTCGACGGCGACCAGCGGTTCGCCCGTGAGCGCGCGGATGTACGCCCCGCCCGCGATCGAGACGTGCGAGAACGCGGTCTCGTCGAGCCCGTACATCCCGATCGCACGGGAGGTGTCGCCGCCGCCGACGACGGAGAAGCAGTCGGTCTCGGCGATCTGTTCGAGCACCCCGACGGTGCCGTCGGCGAAGCGGTCGTCCTCGAACACGCCCAGCGCGCCTTTCACGAATACCGCCTCG
>NZ_JBHUDH010000119.1:13606-14322 GCF_042678005.1 Halolamina salina
CCCCACGTCGAGAAACGGCGTGCTCTTCTCGTCGATCTGCCAGAGCGCGATCTCCGCACGCTGGCCGTACTCGTTCTCGTAGGCCAGATCGAGCGGGAGGTGGATCTGATCGCCGCGCTCGTCGAGCACCGAACGGATCGTCTCCTCGTTCTCGGCCCACTGCTCGTCGAAGCGCTCGGAGTCGCCGACGTCGTAGCCGACGGAGTGGCCCGCCGCGCGGAGGAACAGTTCGCCAGCGATGCCGCCGAGACAGAACGCGTCGACCTTGTCGCCGATCGCGTCCATCACCTCGATCACGTCAGTCGCCTTGGTGCCGCCGACGGCCATCGTCACTTGCCCGTCGAACTCGCGGGTGGCGATGGCGGAGTTCGCCTCGTACTCCGTCTCCATCACCCGGCCGGCGTAGGCGGGGAGCGCGTACGGGAAGCCGACGAGCGAGGCGTGACCGCGGTGGGCCGCCGAGTAGGCGTCGTTGACGTAGGCGTCCGCGGCGTCGGCGAGGCGGGTGACCAGCCGCGACCGGGCGTGCTCAGCGGGCTCGCGGTCGGCGAGTTCGTCGTCGTCCATCCGGACGTTGTCGAGCAGCAGCACCTCGCCGGGGGCGGCGTCCTCGATCGCGTCGATCGCCGTCGGCCCGCAGATGTCGTCGACGAACCGCACGTCGAGGTCGAGGTAGTCGGCACAGCGCCCGACGCGGTCCATCGAGGGGCCACCCG
>NZ_JBHUDH010000119.1:14415-15587 GCF_042678005.1 Halolamina salina
CGGCGAGCACGCCGGCGTGCTGGTCGAGGTGCGTGAAGTCGTCGCGACCGGGGCGGCCCTGGTGGGCCAGACAGATCACCCGGTGGCCGGCGTCGGCCAGCTCCGCGACGGTGCGGGCGTGGCGCTCGAACCGACGGTTGTCCCGGACCGTGCCGTCCTCGACCGGGGAGTTGAGATCGAGACGGACCAGTACCCGCGCCTCCGAGAACCGCTCGTCGAACGCGTCGAGCGTCGCGAAAGAACCCATCGTCGCGCGGTTGGTCGTTGGGACACTTCAAACTGACCGGTTTCGGCGTCCCGACCGGGGAAACCGCACGACGGGGCGGTTTCCCCCGCCGACAGAAGGCTTTTGCCCGGCGCAGGTGTACGAACGTCCATGCGTAGGGACGACCGCGAGGACCCGTTCGGCGACATCTTCGACGAGATCGAGCGGATGATGGGCGGCGGCCCGGAGGACGACGGCGCCGACGCGCACGTCGACGCCTTCGACGAGGGCGACCAGCTCCGGCTCGTCGCTGACCTCCCCGGCGCGGAGAAGGAGGAGATCTCGCTGCAGTGCGACGGGGAGACGCTGACGATCGCCGCCGGCGAGTACCGCGAGCGCGTGCGGCTCCCGACCCGGGTCGACGAACACTCCGCCGAGGCGACGTTCAACAACGGCGTGCTCGAGGTCAGCTTCGAGAAGCTCGACGACGCCGCCGACATCGACCTCTCCTAACTGTTCTCGGCCGTCTTCCGTATCAGCGCCGCCAGCCGGTCGTAAAAGTCCGGCTCGTACTTCGTCGCGTCGTCGACGGTCGGGCGCGCGTTGGTTTCGTTGACCACCAGTCGGTCCTCGGTCTCCAGTAAATCCACCCCGAGGTAGTCGATCCCGAGCACGTCAGCCGCCCGCTCGGCGAGTTCGCGAGCGTCCGGGGGGAGCGAGACGCCCTCGGCGACGGCGCCGCGGTGGACGTTGTGCTTCCACTTGCCCGCCGCGGTCTCGGACTCGGGCAGCCGGCGCTCGACGGCGCCGGCGTACTCGCCGTCGACGATCATCGCCCGGTAGTCCCGGGCGTCCGGGAGGTACTCCTGGAGCAGGAACGAGCGGTCGCCGGTCGCCCGGAAGTCGTGGACGAGGTCGAGATAGTCGGTGACGCCGAGCAGCGAGTCCGGGTCCGCGACGCGGGCGA
>NZ_JBHUDH010000120.1:0-535 GCF_042678005.1 Halolamina salina
CCTCGACGCCGTCGAGGAGCTGTCGACGCGGACGCTGCTGCGCGAGGAACTGCGCGACGAACTCAGCGCCGCCTACGACCTCGAACGGCTGGTCTCGCGGGTCTCCCGCGAGCGAGCGAACGCGCGGGACCTGCGCTCGGTCGCGGGCACGCTCGCCATCGTTCCAGAGCTGAAAGCGGCGCTCGACGACGCCGAATCCGACCGCCTGCAGGCGCTCCGCGACGACCTCGACGAACTCGCGGAGACGCGGGAACTGATCGAGGCCGCGATCGCGGAGGACCCGCCGCAGGAGATCACCGAGGGCGGCGTGATCGCCGACGGCTTCGACGACGAACTCGACGAGGTGCGCGCGACCGAACGCGAGGGTCGCGAGTGGGTCGCCGACCTCGAAGCCAAGGAGCGCGAACGGACCGGGATCGACAACCTCGAAGTCGGCCACAATCAGGTCCACGGCTACTACATCGAGGTGACCGACAGCCACCTCGTCGAGGTGCCCGAGAAGTACCGCCGGCGGCAGACGCTGAAGAACTCCGAG
>NZ_JBHUDH010000120.1:583-2919 GCF_042678005.1 Halolamina salina
GCGCTGGAGTACGACATCTTCCGCGAGGTCCGTGCGCAGGTCGCCGACGCGGCCGACCGCCTGCAGGCGCTCGCCGCCGACCTCGCGGATCTCGACGCGCTGCTCTCGCTCGCGACGGTCGCTGTAGGGCCGGAGTTCTGCCGGCCAGCGTTCCACGACGGCGACGAGTCGCTCGAGATCGAGGCCGGGCGCCACCCCGTCGTCGCACAGGCGCAGGAGGAGTTCGTGCCCAACGACGCCGACCTCCCCGCCGGCAGCGTCGCGCTGATCACCGGCCCCAACATGAGCGGGAAGTCGACGTACATGCGGCAGGTCGGGCTGATCTGCGTGCTCGCGCAGGCCGGCGGGTTCGTCCCCGCCGAGTCCGCGAGCCTCCCCGTGCTCGACCGCGTGTTCACCCGCGTCGGCGCCAGCGACGACATCGCGGGCGGGCAGTCGACGTTCATGCGCGAGATGAGCGAACTCACCGACATCCTCCACGACGCCACGGAGAACTCGCTGGTCCTGCTGGACGAGGTCGGGCGCGGCACCTCCACCGCCGACGGCCTCGCGATCGCCCGTGCGGCCACGGAGTTCCTCCACGACGAGGTGGGCGCCCGGACGCTGTTCGCGACCCACTACCACGACCTGACCGCGCTGGCCGACGAGCGCGAGGGAGTGTTCAATCTCCACTTCACCGCGATCCGTGACGGCGAGGACGTAACCTTCCTCCACCGCGTGGACGAGGGACCCTCGTCCTCCTCCTACGGCGTCGAGGTCGCCCGGATGGCCGGCGTCCCGGAGGCGGTCGTCGAGCGCTCGCGGGAGTTGGTAGAGGACGAGGAGACCACGGCGTCGGCAGACGCGACGACCGAACCGACGCAGGCCGCCACGGACGGCGCGGGCGTCGATACCGCTACCACGATCGACACCGACGACGCCGAACCCTCGCCGCCGCCGGGCCAGCAGACGCTGCCTGGAACCGAACCCGACGACACCGACACCGACGAGATCGCCGCCGAACTCCGCGACATCGACCTCGCTCGGACCACCCCCATCGAGGCGCTGAACCGCCTGCAGGAACTCCAGGACCGCGTCTCGCGATGAGCGACGCGACCGACCCGCCGACGGTCGAACGACTCGACGAGGAGACGGTCGACCCCATCGCGGCCGGCGAGGTGATCACCCGGCCCGCGCGGGTCGTCGGCGAACTGCTGGACAACGCGCTCGACGCCGGCGCCGACTCGATCCGGATCGAGATCGACGGCGACGGCACCGAACGAATCCGCGTATCGGACGACGGCCACGGGATGGCTCGCGCAGACGCCGCCCGAGCAGTCGAGCGTCACGCGACGAGCAAGCTCCGGGACGCCGCGGAGCTTCCGGCCACCACCAGCCTCGGCTTCCGGGGCGAGGCGCTCCCGAGCATCGCCGATGCAGGCCGGCTCGAACTGGTCACCAGCGACGGTAGCGAGCCGGGAACGCGGCTCGTGGTCGGCGACGAAGGCGACATCCGGATCACTGACGCCGGGCGCGCCCGTGGGACGACGGTGATCGTCCGCGATCTGTTCGGGGACCGTCCCGCGCGCCGCGAGTCGCTGGGCGGCGAGGGCGCGGAGTTCGCTCGGATCTCCGAACTGGTCGCGCGCTACGCGCTCACCCGGCCGGACGTGTCGTTCTCGCTCTCTCACGACGGCCGCGAGGTGTTCGAGACGCCCGGAAGCGGCGCTTACGAAGACGCGCTCGCGGCCGTCTACGACCGCCACGTTGCCGCGCGGTCGACGACGTTCGCCCACGAGACGACGCTCTCCGACGGCGAACAGCTCCACGTCGAGGGCGTCCTCGCGTACCCCTCGACGACGCGCGCGGACCGCTCACATCTCCGGACTGCGGTCAACGACCGCCCGGTCGTCGACGGAGGCCTCCGCCGCGCGGTCGAGCGGGGCTACGGCACGCTGCTGCCCGACGGCCGCCACCCGATCGCGGTGGTCTCGGTGTCGCTGCCGCCCGAAACCGTCGACGCGAACGTCCACCCCGCGAAGGCGGAGGTCGCGCTCTCGGCACGGGACGCGGTGGAGGCGGCGGTCGAGACCGGCGTGAACGACGCGCTCACGACCGCGGATCTCCGGCGCTCGGGCGAGGTCGCGATGGGGCTGGAGGAGTCGCTCGCGCCGAGAGAGAACGACTCCGCGCTCGCCGACGCCAAGGTACTCGGGCAGTTCCGCGAGACGTACCTGCTCTGTGCGGAGGGCGACGACCTGCTCGTGATCGACCAGCACGCGGCCCACGAGCGGGTGAACTTCGAGCGTCTGCGGGCCGCCGTTTCGGGTGCGTCGATCGAACGCGCGGAGTTTTCG
>NZ_JBHUDH010000120.1:3002-4701 GCF_042678005.1 Halolamina salina
GGCACGACGGTGAAGCTCTCGACAGTGCCCGCGCCGCTGGGTCGGCCCGCCGACGCGGGTGCGTTCCGCGAGACCCTCGCCGCGCTCGCGAGCGGCGACGATCCGGAGGACGCCCGCGAGGACGCGCTGGCCGAGTTGGCTTGTCACCCGTCGCTGAAGGCCGGCGACGCGCTGGATACCGAGGACGCACAGGCGCTCGTCGACCGACTCGGGCAGTGCGAGCAGCCGTTCGCCTGCCCGCACGGCCGGCCGACGGTGCTCAGCGTGAACGAGGAGACGCTGGCCGCCGGTTTCGAACGACAGTAACCGCCGCTACCACTCTTTACAGTCCGGACACACCAGCGCGTCCGGATTGAGATCCGGGTTCTCCGCCGTTCCGCCCTCGCCGGCGTGCCAGCGTTTCTCCACCGTCGCCCCGCAGGCCGCACATTCGGCGCCGTCCGGCGTCGACGTGTAGGTGAACGTCGGCGTTTCGGGCTCGGCGTCGGTCGCGTCGTCGGACTCCGGGCCGTCGTTTGGCCCGTGTGCGCCATCCTCGGGATCGCTCGCCCCGTCGGCGCCGTCCGCGGAATCGTCTGCGCCGTCCCCACTCCCGGCGAAGTCGGTGAGGCTGGCGTCGTCAGTCATACAGCGGTCTGGGGCCGGCGGGGGTTTAGCGCTGGCGTCCCGCAAGCGAACCCTTTTCACCCATGACGGGCCGTTACCCGGGCATGGACCCCGGACACCCGCTGCAGGGCATGACCGACCTCTGGGACGACACCATCGACGATATGCAGGCCACCGCGGAAGAGCTCCGGGAGGAGGGCTGGGAGACGGTCGAACTCCGCCCCGGCGCGGTGACGCCGCTGCCCCGACTGGAGACCGACGACGGCTACGAGGACGACCGCACGGGGTTCGACGTGCTCGTGCCGGGTAACGAGTTCGAGGCAGTACAGGAGGCCGTCGACGGCGCCGAGTTCGACGAGTACGAGGCGTACAACGCCCAGACCAACGGCGTCGTCTTCGCCGTCGTCGTGATGAAGGCCGCCGAGGCGGGCCGGGCGGTGCTGATCCCGATCTACTACGAGGTCGAGGACGCCGAGGAGACCGCTCGGCGGATCGAGGCCGAGGGCGAGAGCCGGCTGTACGTCCGGCCGCTAGACGACAGCGAGCGCGTGCTGTTCGTCCAGCAACACCCCCAGGCGCTGCTGCCCGGCGAGGAGTAACGGCCGCGTTCGGCCCACCCCTGCCGGAACGGGCGGTTTCGACGTGTTTTTCAGCCGCGGCCGAGATTTTCGGGTATGGCCGAACTCAAGCTCGTCGTGTCGGACCCCGACACGGGCAACACGTATCAGACGGAGGTCGACGGACAGGACGCCAACCGCTTCATCGGGCGCTCGCTGGGCGAGGAGGTCGACGGCGACGTCGTCGGGCTCTCGGAGTCCACGCTGAAGCTCACCGGCGGCTCGGACCCCGCCGGCCGACCGATGCGCGAGGACGTCTCCGGCTCGAACCTCAAACAGCTCCTGCTCGAGGGCGGCGTCGGCTACCACCCCGAGAAGGACGGCGAGCGACGCCGCGTCACGGTCCGCGGCGCCGAGTTCAGCGAGGAGAGCGCGCAGGTCAACGCCAAGGTGCTCGGCGACGAGGACGTCGCGTCCGCCGTCGGCGAGGGCGACGACGTCGTCGGTAAGGGTCGCCATCGCGGCGTCGATCTCTT
>NZ_JBHUDH010000120.1:4786-8181 GCF_042678005.1 Halolamina salina
TCAGCTCTCGATGCCCGATCGCATCCCCAGCGACCACGCCAGCGTCCGCACCGAGCGGGCGGAGGTGGCCCGCAGCGGCGGCACCCGCCGGCCCTGCCTCCGGCTGCCGGCCGACCTCGACCTCGAACCGGGCGCGTTCGTCCGCGTCGTGATCGACGGCGAGGAACGCCACGCCGAGGTCCGCGAGGACCGCTCGGGGTTTCTGCTCCGCGGCGCCTACGACCTCAAGAGCGAGGCCCGCGACCCGGGTCGCGCGGAGAACCGACTGGTCGAGTGGCTGCAGGAACAGGGCCGCGAGCCGGGCGATCCCGTCGAGGTCGACGAGATCCAGCCGGGCGAGCGCTACGGGCTCCGACTGCCGGGCGAGCGGACGTTCTACCGCGACACCAGCGGCCCGGGCGGGTCGCTGCAGGACATCGCGAGCGATCTCGGCGGCGAGGGTAGCGACCGGGACGGCGCCGATGCCGACCCGTTCGACCTCGACTGAGCCGACCGGAACGCGGTCGCTTTTTCCCGTTCAGGCGCCTCGTCGGGGTATGAGCAAGCTCTCGGAGTTCCTCGCGGGCGAGCGGCTGGAGGACGTGGCGCTGTTCCTCGCCGAGGATCAGTTGGACGAGGCGGGCAAGCTGGCCGACGCCGGCGAGGAAGTCGACGGCGGCGTCGTGCTCGTCCGGCCCGGCGACCAGGGACGGAAGCTGTTCAACGCCGGAACCGGGCAGGACGCGATGGAGTTCGCGAAGGAGGCGATGGGCGAGGGCGGCAGCGTCGACGCCGACCTTTCGGGCGGCGAGTGTCCGGAGGGCGACGGCGACGAGCACGAGGTCCAGTACGTGTTCGCGTTCGCCGAGGCCGAGAACCCCGAAGTCGGCGGGCTGTACGCCGACGGCGACGTGATTCACGCCTACGCGAAGTGTGCCTGCGGGGAGTCGTACTCCGAGAAGTGGGTCGTCGGGAGTCGGTCCGGCGAGTAGAGCGACGAACCGGCCGGCGCGGGTCGGTACGAGTTGACTCTCCGAATTTTTCAACGAGCCACAAAGAAAAACAGTCTTCGCCGTGAACTCTCCCGATGATGACCGAGGAGCACCACCGGGAGCTACACCAGTTCGTCAAGGATCGGGCGGGGGATGCATACCGAACGGCGTTCCACTACGAAGGGGACGACTGGGAGACGCTGTACGTCCGCGACGACCTCGCAACTGACCGCTTACACAACCAACTCCCGGATATCGTCGAGCGCGCTCGGGACACGCAGGCGTTGCTCCGGGAGGAGGACTACCCGCCCCTCGGGGCCGCACGCGCGACGACCGAAGTGCACGAGGACGGGGTCATTCTGCACTTCCCGGAGGGACCCACGGCGGGGACGCTCGTCTCGATCGACCGGGACGCCGCCCGCCGGCTCGCGGGATTCGTCACGCGGGCGATGTCGATCCTCCAGTCGCCGTCCGCCTCGGCGTACCGTGCTACCGCCGCAGACGACTGACCTGTCGATCAATCCCGGGCGTGCTTCCGTTCTACTCCGCCGCTAGCTCCTCGAACGCCCGTCGGATCACCGTCCGCGCGGCCTGCCCCTCGGTCGTCCAGTGCTGGGCCATGTCGAGCATGTCGTCGTAGATGTCGGGCTTGCAGCCCGCGGCCTTCGGGTGGCCACCGCCGTTGACCTGTCCGGCGACCTCGTGGCAGCGCTCGAACCCCTCCGAGCCGCGGATCGACGCGCTGCCGGAGGGCTTGACGATCACCGCGGCGTCGCAGCCCTGCTCCCGCAGCGTCTCGGCGACCTCGTTCTGCGAGCAGCGGCCGTACGTGAAGCCGACCGTCCAGTCGCCGATCTGTCGCTCGTTCGCCCGCGAGACCGCGGCCTCGATGCGGCGCTCCTTCTCTACGCGGCGGTGTTCCACGTAGTCGAGCACCGTCTCCGGCAGCGCGGCGCCGTACTCGCCGACGATGGTGGCGTACTCCTCGGGACCGCTCCAGTAGGCGTAGTCCGCGAGGTCGTCGCTGCGCTCGTCCTGCTTGAGCCAGAGGTCGTGGTCCCGGGTGACCTCGGCGAGTTCGGCGTAGCGCTCGTCGAACTCGTAGTCGAGCGAGCGCAGCGCCACGTCGGTCGTACACTCCTCCTCGCTGTCGCCGATCACGAGGTCGACGCCGGCGTCGCGGACGCTCTGCTCCAGCTCCTCGCCCCACTGGTGGTGGTCGAACCACCGCACCTCGCCGCAGCGATCGACCAGCGTCTCCAGATCGTCGGCGATGTACTCGTAGCTGTCCGGGCAGATGTCACAGACGAACAGGTCCGCCCCCGCCTCGACGTACTCGGCGACCAGTTCGAGGGAGTCCTCGATGTCGCCCGGGCCGGACGCGACCAGCGCGACCGTCGAGCGCTCGTGGGGTTCTTCTTCGTCCTCGCCTTTCTCGTCGTCCTCGTCGTCCGGCTCCTCGTCGGCCATCTCCTGAGCCAGCGCCTCCTCGAACGGTGCCACGTCGAGCGCGGCGTCGCGGGCCTCGCGGAGCAGCGCGACACAGCCCAGCCCGTCGGCGTCGGAGTCGGTGATCACGACCGTTTCGGCGCCGTCGACGGCCTCGGCGATCCGCTCCTCGGTTCGGTCCTCCTCCAGCGAGTCCGGGTAGAAAAAGCCCTTCCCGGGCAGCAGCGAGCGCCGGTGCAGCGAGAGCTCGCTCGTCTCGATGAGTTCGTCGTCCATACCCGAGGGTCGGCGAGCCGGGGTATAAGCGCCGTGGAACGCCGGAACCGGAGCTACGCGGCCGGGGCGTCCGTCCCGCCGTCGGCTCCGTTCTCCAACTGTCGGACGGTCAGGACGGGGACGGGGCAGCGCCGCACGACGCTCTCGGCGACGCCACCGATCAGGTAGCGGTTCTCGCCGTGGCGCCCGCGGGTCCCCGTCTCGACCACGTCGGCGTCGAACTCGCCGGCGTAGTCGGAGATCGCCGCCGCCGGCCGGCCCTCCCGGACCGCGGTGGTCACGCTGCTCTCGGCGCGGGTCGGCACCGCGGCGACGACGTTCTCGCCGTCGGTATCCAGCCCGGCGCGGAGATGCTCGCGGCCGTTCTCCGGCGAGGACTCGATCTGGCCTTCGTCGACGACGAACAGCGCGTGCACGTCGGCGTCGAACCGCTCGGCGAAGTCGAGCGCCACGTCGACCGCCCGCTGGACGCTCTCGGAGCCGTCGGTGGCGATGACCAAGGTGTCGAACATACGCGTTCGGTTCGTGCGGGGAGGGATAACTCCGACGGGCCTGATTCGTTCTCTGTGGGTTCGGACCTCTTGCTGGGTTCGGTGTGGTCCTCTCTGCCTGCTTCAGGTGTTTTTGCTTATGAGGAGACTGCTGGGTCAGCAACACCGTGAAAGCCCCTGCCCGCTCGGCTCGCGCGACTCGCTGCGC
>NZ_JBHUDH010000120.1:8217-9781 GCF_042678005.1 Halolamina salina
CGCCGCGGGCCGGCACCGGTCGCCGGCCCGCGGGGGAGGGGTGGGGACTCGGCGCTGCGCCGGGCTTCATGCCCGGCACACTGCGGTCGCAAGTGGTCAAACATCGAGATGCTGTCGCGGTTGCTGTTCCAGAAGTGTACGAACGAGATGCTGTCGCTATCGCTGTTGCTGTCTCAGAAGCCACCGAACCAGATGCTGTCGCCGTCGCTGCTGCTGTCTCAGAAGCTACTTCCCCCTACCACCCACCACTCCACTCATGCACACCGACATCGGCAACGCCCTCGGCGGCGACCCCGAACTCACCCGCGACGCCCTCGACGAACTGGACGCCGACGTGGCCGCGGCCCACGAACGCATCACCGACGCCATGGCCGACCGGGAGTTCGGCTACCGATCGCTGAACCTCCCCGAGACGGCCGACCCCGACGCGATCCGCAACGCCGTCGCCCCGTTCTCCGACAGCGAGGCGGTGCTCACGGTCGGCATCGGCGGCAGCGCGCTCGGCGCGGCGACGCTCTCGAACGCGCTCGAAAGCGACGTTGACGCCTACGTCCTCGACAACGTCGACCCCGAGCACACCACCCGGCTGCTCGACTCGCTCGATCTCTCCCGAACGGCCGTCAACGTCGTCTCGAACTCCGGCACCACGGCGGAGACGCTGTCGAACTTCCTCGTCGTCCGGGACGCGATGGAGCGAGCGGGCGTCGACTGGACCGAGCGGACGTTCGTCACCACGGGACCGGAGGGGAACCTCCGAAGCCTCGCCGAGAAGCACGACCTGCCCGCGCTCGACGTGCCCGAGGGCGTTCCGGGTCGCTTCTCCGTGCTCTCGACGGTCGGGCTCGCCGCCGCGGCGATTCAGGGCCACGACATCGAGGCCGTCCTCGCCGGTGCCGCCGACGAGCGCGACCGTCTCGCGGGGTCGCTGTACGACTCGCCCGCCTACGCCTACGGCGCGACCACCTACGCGCTGGCCGAGCGAGGCGCGCTGACGAACGCGTTCATGCCGTACGCGGAGTCGCTGGAGACGTTCGCGGAGTGGTTCGCGCAGTTGTGGGCCGAAAGTCTGGGGAAGGACGGGCAGGGCCAGACGCCCGCCCGCGCGCTCGGCGCGACCGACCAGCACTCACAGCTCCAACTGTACCGCGCCGGCCCGCGGGACAAGCTCGTCACGCTCGTCCGCCCGACCGAGCGCGCGGACCGCGGGATTCCCGAGACCGACTTGGAGGGGCTGTCCTACCTCGGCGGCCAGTCGCTCGGCACGCTGCTCGACGCCGAGTTCGAGGCCACGGAGGCGAGCCTCACGGCCGCGGACTGCCCGAACGTCCGGATCGAGATCGACCGCGTCGACGAGCGCGGGCTGGGCGAACTGCTGTTCGGGATGGAGGCCGCCTGCATCTGCTACGGCGAGCTCGCCGACCTCTCGACGTTCACCCAGCCCGCCGTGGAGTGGGGGAAGAAGGCCGCACGCGGCCTGCTCGGCGGCGGCGAGTTCGCGGAAGCCGACGCCGTCCGCGGGAAGGATCGGCTGGTCGTCGAGTAGCGGGCGACCGTCACCGCTTTG
>NZ_JBHUDH010000121.1:0-7793 GCF_042678005.1 Halolamina salina
CAGCCCCCCGCCGTCGACCGCGCCGACGGTGCGACCGATCGCGTTGGGCGAACACTCGTCGTGGCCGTCGAGGACGATCGCCCGCTGCGTGCGGCCGAGGAGTTCGCGGGACTGGCGCGGGCCGACGTGCTCGAACGGCCACTCCTCGGCGGCCGAGACGGCGGCGCAGTCCGGGATCGGCAGATCGGCGGCTTCGATCGCGTCGACGGCGGCGCGGCGGGTCGCGTCGGGGGGACCGGAGAGCACCAGCAGCCGGCGTTCGTTGGCGCGGTCGGCCTCCGACCGGAGGTCGGCGGCGAGCGAAGCGAGGGTCACGGTCGGCGTTCGCCCGCCGGCGGTTTGCCCGTTTCGGCCCGTGTTGGGCGCTGTCACGGTGCCGGCAGTTTGAACACGCTTTTACGTGGGCCTGTCGAATCGTGGATCGAAGCCTGTCAGGGGTTGATGATACTCCCCACCGTCAGGGACGCAGTTCCGGTGGGGCAGTCGAGCCCGCAGGCAGGACGAGGTACTACAACAATGCCAGTTTACGTCGACTACGAGACCCCCGCCGACCTCGCCGACCGCGCGCTCGACGCGCTCGAGGTCGCCCGGGACACCGGCACCGTGAAGAAGGGAACCAACGAGACGACCAAGGCCGTCGAGCGCGGGAACGCGGATCTCGTGTTCGTCGCCGAGGACGTCGAGCCCGAGGAGATCGTCATGCACCTGCCCGAACTCGCCGAGGAGAAGGGCATCGCGGTCGTCTTCGTCGAGACTCAGGACGACCTGGGTCACGCCGCCGGCCTCGAGGTCGGCAGCGCCGCCGCCGGCATCGTCGACGCCGGCGACGCCGAGGACGACGTCGAGGACATCTCCGAGAAGGTCGAGGAACTCCGGTAACCCATGAGCGCAGAAGAGGAGAACGGCACGGAATCGACGCCGGCCGAGGTGATCGAGATCGTCGGCAAGACCGGGATGCACGGCGAGGCGATGCAGGTCAAGTGCCGCATCCAGGACGGCTCGAACCAAGGTCGCATCATCACGCGGAACGTGCTGGGTCCCGTGCGGGAGGGCGACATCCTCCAGCTGCGGGAGACCCAGCGTGACGCCGACTCCATCGGAGGTGCCTGATGCCCCAGAACCGAACCTGTGACTACTGTGGCGACGACGTCGAGCCCGGCACGGGCACGATGTTCGTCCACACGAACGGCAGCGTCGTCCACTACTGCTCGGCGAAGTGCGAGAAGAACGCCGACCTCGGGCGCGAGCCCCGAGATCTGGAGTGGACCGAGGAGGGCGGCGACCACGGCACCGAGGAGACGGTCGAGGAGACCGAACCCGAGGAAGCCGTCGAAGAGGAAGAGGCTGAAGCGGAAGAAGAAGCGGAGTCCGAGGAGGAGGCTGCGGAGGCCGAATCCGAGGAGTCCGAGGAAGCCGACGCGGACGCCGAGGAGGAGGCTGCGGAGGCCGAATCCGAGGCTGACGACGACGAGGAGGACGAGGAATGAGCGAGCGCGAGCGAACGTTCGTCATGGTCAAGCCCGACGGCGTCAAGCGCGGGCTGATCGGCGAGATCGTCTCCCGGTTCGAGCAGCGCGGCCTGAAGCTGGTCGCCGGGAAGTTCATCGAGATCCCGCGTGACCTCGCCGAGGAACACTACGGCGAGCACCGCGAGAAGGACTTCTTCGAGGGCCTCGTCGAGTTCATCACCTCCGGACCCGTCTTCGCGATGGTCTGGGAGGGGCAGGACGCCACCCGGCAGGTCCGATCGATGGTCGGCGAGACCGACCCCGCCGAGTCGCCCGCGGGCACGATCCGCGGCGACCTCGGACTGGACCTCGGGCGCAACGTCGTCCACGCCTCGGACCACGAGGACCCCGGCTCGAACGAGCGCGAGATCGATCTGTTCTTCGACGAGGAGGAGCTGATCGACTACGAGCGCCCCGACGAAGCCTGGCTCTACGAGTAACGCTTCGTCTTCTCCCGCTTTCTTCCCGGCCGCGAGCGGCGGCGCCGGAACCACAAACGCCTCGTGTCCGGGGACCGAACGGTCCGTGTATGCTCCTGAGAGCCATCACGTTCGTCTCCGGCGTCGCCGGGGCCGCCCTCCCCGAGAAGTCGATCGAGATCGGCGCGCGCTCGATGCTGGTCGGCTACGAGAACCCCGAGGACCTCGAACCCGAGGACTGGTACGTTGACGCCGTCCGATACGCGTCGGTGCTGCTGGCCGTCGCCGCACTGATCGCGCCGTTCCTGCCCACGCCGAGCGAGGGCAGCGACGACGAGGACGCCGCCGCCGAAGCCGGCCCCGTCGTCGACGTGATCGAGTCGAGCGACTGATCAGCCGTCGAACGGCCGCTCGTCGCCCCGCACGCTGTCGATTATCACGTCACCAGCGGGGCGCTCGGCCAGCCAGAACAGCTTGTAGGCGTCGACGACGCGCGCGAACTCGATATCCGGCGCGTCGGCGAGGATCGACCCCCGCAGCGTCCACTGGAACGCCGCCTCCCGCGCTTTCTCGTCGGCCTGCTCGGGCGAAAGCTCGCCGGGCAGCACCAGCACGTCCTCGATCCGCCGTTCCTCGGCCTCGGGCACCGTGTCCGCCCGGACGGCGAGCCGCCGGGAGCGGTCGACGCTGATCACCCGGCGGTCCCGCCGCGGCGAGAGCAGTGGCCGGTCGACCTCGATCTCGGCCTCGTACACGCGGAACGGGTACGCGACTGCGCCGACCCGACCCGTGGACTCGACCGACTCCCGGGGTATCCCGGGTTCGATGACCGGGAGTTCGACCGACTCGTGGCGGTCGCCGACCAGCGGGTGGTCCGCGGGCGGGAGCGACTCGTCGTCCGGCACCGCGTCAGTCGTCATCCTCCCAGTAGCCCGAGGCGACGACGTGGGCGCGGACGTTGTCGCCCTCGGTCAGCACCTTCGGCGAGGTGTCCGTCGCCTCGCCGGCGGTGTCGAGCGTGGTCCCGCCGTCGGCCACGTACTCCGAGGAGCCCGCGGTGTCCTCGCCGGCGACGATCGCCGAGAGCGGCTTGTCGAACGCGGCGAAGTGCTCGTCGACGTTTTCGGGCGGCTCGGTCGCGAGCGACACGACGATCAGCGTGGTCGTCGAGAGGATGAACGCCGGGAACAGCCCGTACACCGTCACCAGCCCGTACCAGAACGCGGCGGACTCCGGCGGCATCATCCCGACCCAGCCGAGCACCGTCGAGAGCTGAGTCCAGAGCACCATCGTCGCCGTGCCGACGATCATGCTGGCGACCGACCCCGTCGCAGTGACGCGTTTCCACCACAGCGTCGCGATCACCGTGGGGCCGATGGCGGCCCCCAGCCCGCCCCACGCGTAGTCGAGGACGAGCGTGTAGATCGGCGTGTTCTGTGCGACGAACGCGAACGCCACGCTGGCGGCGCCGAGTCCGAAGGTGACGTAGCGGGAGTAGCGGACCAACTCCTGCTGGCTGGCGTCGCGGTCGAGGAAGCCGTGGTAGACGTCCTCGACGACCGCGCTGGTCGCGACGAGCAGTTGGGAGTCGGCGCTGGACATCATCGCCGCCAGCGCGGCCGCGAGCACGATCCCCGCGATCACGCCGGGCAGCAGGTCGAGCGTGAGCCGCGGCATCGCGTTGTCGGGATCCGCGAGCGCGCCGTCGCCGAACATCGCGATCGCGTACAGCCCGACGAGCGCCGCGCCGACGTACGCGACGAACATGAACAGTTGGGCGACCATCGCGGCCAGCCGGATGTTCCGCACCCGGTCGATCCCCATGAACCGCACCATGATGTGGGGGTTGCCGGGGACGCCCAGCCCGATCGCGGCGTAGCTGATGACGCCGAAGACGGCGGCCCAGCCGGCCATTCCGGCGGTGATGCTGGTCGCTGCCGGGCCAGCAGCGGCCGCGACGGCCTCGAACGGCAGCCCCATCTCGGTGAAGGCGAGCACCGGGAGGACGATGAACGCCGCGAGGATGATCGCGCCCTGGAAGTAGTCCGACCACGCGACCGCGAAGTAGCCGCCGAGGAACGTGTAGCCGATGACGATCACGCCGCCGGCGACGATGCCGATCCACGGCTCGATCCCGGTGAGCACCTGCAGCAGCGTGCCGGCGGCAACGATCTGGGCGCCGACGTAGCCGCCCTCGAACAGCATCAAAACGAGCGCGGAGACGGCTTTCACCGCCCCGGTGTCGTCGCCCAGCCGCGTCTCGAAGAACGTCGGCAGCGTCACCGAGCGGACGAGTTCGGTGTACTTCCGGAGCCGTTTGGCGATGCCGGCCCACGCGAACAGGTCGGCGGGGATCATCCCCAGCCCGTTGAGAAAGGCCATGATCCCCGTGCCGTAGGCGTCGGCGGGGACGCCCAGCGTGAGCCAGCCGCTCATCTCGGAGGCGCGCTCGGAGAACCCCGTCACGACCGGGCCGATCTCCCGGCCGCCGATGACGTAGTCGCCGACGGAGTCCATGAAGCGGGAGGCCCACAGCCCGATACCGACGAGGATCAGGAGGTAGAACGCGAACGTGCCGAGCACCCAGACCCCCGCGCCGCCGGCGATCCCGCCGCTCTGGATCGGGACGCCGCTAAGCATGGTCCTCCTGGTAGCGCTCGCGGATCGCGCGCTCGCGGCGCCCCTCCCAGACGTAGTACACGATCAACATCAGGAAGAAGACCGCGTACGGTCCGACGACGCCCAGCCAGTCGAGTGTGCTCATCGCTGCCATGCCCGTCCTTCGCCGATCAACGATATATGTGTTTGGCTCCGATCGCGTGACGGCAGCGCGTTGACGTGTCGGTCGGGTCAGTCGTCGGCGGGGGCGGCGTCGCGGGCCGGCACGTCGATCTCGCCGGCGTCGAGTGCGGCCTCGACGTTCCGGGCCGCGGTCACGAGGTTCGCGGTCTTCTCGTAGGCCGCCTCGCGGGGGAGCAGCTTCAGCCCGCAGTCCGGCGATATCGTGAGCTTCTCCGGCGGGACGACTTTCAGGCCCTGCCGGATGTTTTCCTCGATCTGCTCGACGCTCTCGACCTCGGCGGTGTGAGCGTCGACGACGCCCAGCGCGAGGTCGGGCGCGAACTCGCCGTCCGCGAACGTCTCGATCTGCTCGTAGTCGCCGTTACAGAGTTCGAGGTCGACCTCGTCGATCGGGAACTCGTTGAGTTCGGGGTAGATGCGGGAGTAGTCGCCGTAGCAGACGTGCAGCCCCACGCGCACCTCGTCGGGCACGCCGTCGACGATGCGTTCGAGGCAGCCGCCGACGATGGCGTGGTCGTCGGGCGTCGTCGCCAGCGCGGGTTCGTCGATCTGGATGTAGCGGGCGCCCGCGTCCACGAGTTTCTCGATCTCCTCGTTCACCAGCTCGGCGAGGTCGTAGGCCAGCGCCTCGCTGTCGCCGTAGTGCTCGTCGAACGCCCAGTTCGCGAGCGTATACGGCCCGGTGATCGGCACCTTGACCGGGCGCTCGGCGACCTCGTCGGTGAACTCGAACTCGTCGACCAGCCACGGCTCGTCGTAGCTGACCTCCTCGACGACGCTCGGCTTGTCGAAGTAGTTGTGGCCCCACACCTTCACAGGCCCGTTGAACTCGTAGCCGTCGATGCGCTCGGCGAAGAACTCCACCATCTCGTTGCGGCGCATCTCGCCGTCGACGACGGTGTCCAGCCCCGCGCGCTCGTGCTCGTCGGTGATCAGGCGGGCCGCGTCGTCGTGGGCTTCTTCGAGGTCGTCCTCGTCGAACGACGAGTCCGGATCGTCCGCGAGGTCGTCGGCGCGGTTGAGCCACGTCGGCTTGGGGTAGGAGCCGACCACGCTCGTCAGCAGGAAGTGGTCGTGCGCGTGGTCGTCGGGACGGAACTGCTCGCGGTTGGCGGCGTCGCGGGCCATCAGGCGCTCACCTCCGTCTCCGGGGCGATCTCGGCCGCCTCCGCGAGCACCGAGAGCTTCTCGCGGTACGTCGAGACGGGGAGGTAGGCGAGTTCGGTGTTCGGCGTGGCGTAGACGGTGTCGAACGTCTGGCTCGGGATCTGGTCGAGCACCCAGTCGATCCGCTCGGCGACCGTATCGGCGGACTCGACGGCGGTGTTCTGCCCGTCGACGAGGCCCAGCGAGATCGACCCCTTCGTGCCGAACTCGGTGACGTTGTACAGGTGGGCGTCGCGGTCGCCGGCGACGAAGTCGAAGCCGAACGCGTCCACGTCGGCGTCCATCAGGTGGGCGTACGTCTTCTCCTCGTGGGCGTCCCAGTAGCTCTGGAGCACCACGTCGGCGTCGGTCGCCGCCGCCACGGCGTCGACCGCGTCGCTGACGCGCTCGTTCTCCTCGCCCTCGGGCGGATCGGTCACCAGCGAGGGGTCGAGCAGGAACAGCGTCTCGTGGGCCGGGAGCGCCTCGACCTCGCCGGCGAGGAACTCCGCGATCGCGTGGAGGAACTCGGCCTCGTCGCCGTAGTGTTCGTCCGTCGCGAGTTCGGCGAGCGTGTAGGGGCCGGGGAGGACCGCTTGGAGGGACTCGTCCTCGTTCAGCAGTCCCGTCGCGGTGTCGAGTTCGGCGGGCACGTCGCCGCTGGCCCCGAGATCGTCGACGACGCGGGGGTCGCGGTAGAAGTTGTTGTTGTCGTAGTAGCGCACGATCCCGCCGGTCTCCACGGCGTCGTGGACCGCCAGCGGGTGGGCGAGGAAGTCGTCCCAGCGGCCCTGCCCCTCGACGATGCGGTCGAGGCCGGCCGCGCGCTGATCCTCGATCAGTTCCTCGCGGACGCGCTCGTACGCCTCGCGGACCCCAGGCCCCTCGTCGCCGTCGACGAGGTCACCTTTCTGGTGGCCTTTCAGGTCCGAGAGCTCGTCTTTCGCCCAGTCGGGCAGCGGGTACAGCCCCAGCGTGGTCGCGACTCGCTCAGTCATGGATAGCCGTTCCGGATGCAGGAGCTTAATAATTGCTACTCTGAAAAATGCCTTTCAGTTATCCCCGTCGGGACGGAAGTGACACGCGACGGTCCGGCCGTCGCCGTTCTCGGGCCGAGGCTCCCCGCCCGACTCGCGCTCGGTGAGCGCCGGATCCTCGGCGACACACCGCGCCGCGGCGTCGTCGTCGAGGCGTTCGCGCAGGTGACACCGCGGGTGGAACCGACAGCCATCGGGCGGGTCGGCGGGGTCCGGCGGCGAGCCGGGGAGGCGGATGCGCTCGTCCGGTTCCGGCTCGGCCCGGACTCGGGGGACGCTCGACAGCAGCGCCTCCGTATAGGGGTGGGCCGGGTCGTCGAGGACGGTCCCGAGGTCGCCGAGTTCGACGAACTCCCCGAGGTACATCACCGCGACGCGGTCGGCCACCTCCCGGACGACGCTCACGTCGTGGCTGATCAGCAGATACGTCAGCCCGCGCTCGTCCTGCAGGTCCCGGAGGAGTTCCAGAATTCCGGCCCGAACGCTCACGTCCAGCGCGGAGACCGGCTCGTCGAGGACGAGCAGGTCGGGGTCGAGCGCGAGCGCGCGGGCGATGCCCACGCGCTGGCGCTGCCCGCCCGAGAGCTCGTGGGGGAACGCGTCGTAGTGGCGGTCGCCGTCGAGCCCGACCGTCTCGAGCAGGTCGCGGACGTACGCCGCACGGTCGTTCTCGCGCTCGTCGTGGATCACCAGCGGCTCGGCGACGATGCGGCCGACGGTCATGCGCTCGTTCAGCGTCGAGAACGGGTCCTGAAACACCATCTGTACCCGGCGGCGGAACGCCTTGTCCGGGCCGCCGGCGAGGGAGTCGCCGTCGAAGATCACCTCCCCCGCCGTCGGCTCGTCGAGGCCGATCACCGTCTCCGCGAGCGTCGACTTCC
>NZ_JBHUDH010000121.1:7860-8493 GCF_042678005.1 Halolamina salina
CGGACCGCCCCCGTCTGCCGCTTGAGGATCCCCGACCGGACGGGGTAGTGGCGCTTCAGGTCCCGGACCGAGAGCAGCGGGTCGCTCACTCCTCCACCTCCTCGGTCCACTCGATCGACGCCACGGCCGACCGGTCGTAGTCGTCGCCGCCGGGGTGGGAATCGGTGTAGGCGTAACAGGTCGCCTCGTGGCGGTCGTCGCCCCCGCCGGTCGCGTCCCCGTCGTCGAACCGGACCGTCGGCGGCGCTTGGCCGTCGCAGAGTCCGGCTTCCGCGGCGGCACAGCGCGGGTGGAACCGACAGCCTGCGGGCGGGTCGGCGAGGTCAGGCGGCGAGCCGCCGATCGGGTCCAGATCGCGGCGCTCGTCAACGTCGGGGACGCTGCGGAGGAACGCCTGCGTGTAGGGGTGCCGCGGCGAGCCGAGCAGCTGTTTCCGGCTGCCGCGCTCGACGATCCGGCCGGCGTACATCACCATGATCCGCCGACAGAGCTGGGAGACCACGCCGAGGTCGTGGCTGATAAGGAGGAGGGACATCTCCCGTTCGGCGACGAGTTCGCGGAACAGGTCGACGATGCCCGCCTCCACGCTCACGTCCAGCCCGGTCGTCGGCTCGTCGGCGATCAGCAGGTCGG
>NZ_JBHUDH010000121.1:8509-12042 GCF_042678005.1 Halolamina salina
CCCGCCGGAGTACTGGTGTGGGTAGTCGTCGACCCGCCCCGCGGGGTCGCCGATGCCGACCTCTTCGAGCAGGTCGATCGCCTCGGCGCGGGCCTCGCGCTTGGTGAGGTCGCGGCTCGCCCGGACCGCCTCGATGATCTGGGCGCCGACGGTCTCGGTCGGGTCGAACGCCGCCTCGGCGTTCTGGAACACCATCCCGATCCCCGACCCCCGAATCGAGCGGAGCGTTTGCTGCGACGCGCCGACCAGTTCCTCGCCGCGCCACTCGACCGAGCCTTCGACGCGGCCCTCGTCGATCAGGCCGACGAGCGAGCGCACGGAGACGGATTTTCCGGCGCCGGACTCGCCGACGATCCCCAGCGTCTCGCCCGCCCGGAGTTCGTAGCCGATCCCGTCGACGGCGACCAGCGGCTCCCGACGGCCGAACGTGGTTCGGAGGTTCTCGACCCGGAGGAGCGGCTGTTCGTCGCTTGCGTCGTCGGCGCGTTCGTCGGTCGAAGTGTGGGAGTCAGCCATCGTGAGTCACCTGTTGGGGTCGGTTCGGGGATCGAGCACGTCGCGCAGGCCGTCGCCGAGCAGATTGAACCCGAGGACGGCGATCACGATCGCGACGCCCGGGAACACGCTGTACCACCACTCGCCGCTGTCGACGTACCCCTTGCCGACCCGGAGGATCGACCCCCACGAGGGGCGGGGCGAGGGGACGCCGACGCCGAGGAAGGAGAGCGACGATTCGAGGACGATCGCCAGCGCGGCCGTCACCGTCGCCTGCACGAGGATCGCCGAGAGGCAGAACGGCAGGACGTGGACGAGCAGGATCCGGAAGTGAGAGGCACCCAGCGAGCGCGCGACCCGGACGTGCTCCTCCTCGACGACGGAGACGGCGCTGCCCCGGGTGACGCGGGCGAACTGCGGGATGTAGACGATCCCCAGCGCGGCGACGATGTTGGTCAGCGACTGCCCGAACACCGCGACCAGCGTCAGTCCGAGCAGGATCGCCGGGAACGCGAAGATGGAGTCCATCAGCCGCATCAGCGCGTCGTCGACCCGGCCGCCGACGTAGCCCGCGACCAGTCCGATCGGGACGCCGACCGCGCCCGCGACGAGGGGGGTTGCGACGGCGACCTGTAGCGCGATCCGCGCGCCGAACAGCACTCGCGAGAACAGATCCCGGCCGCGGGTGTCGGTGCCCAACGGGTGGGCGAGGCTGGGGCCTTGCAGGCGCGCGGGCACCTCGACGGCCGCGGGGTCGTACGGCGCGAGCACGGGCGCGAGCAGCGCGATCAGCAGGAATCCCGTCGTGACGACCAGCCCGCCCATCGCGAGGTTGTTCTGGCGGAAGCGCGCGGCGAACGCCCGCCCGCGGCGGCGGAGCGGGGAGTCGGCGCGGTCGGTGGTGGCGTCGGCCGGGGAAGCGTCCGAGCCGGGTTCGGCGTCGCTCATTCTTCACCCCGCAGCTTCGGGTTCAGGTAGAAGTACGCGCCGTCGACGACGATGTTCACCGCGACGAAGAACGTCGTGTAGACGAGCACTACGCCCTGGAGGGTGATGTAGTCCCGGCTCCCGATCGCGTCGATCAGCAGCCGGCCCATCCCGGGGATGGAGAACACCTGCTCGATCACGACCGAGCCGCCGAGCAGGTAGCCGAACTGCATCCCGATCACCGTCACGACCGGGATGAACGCGTTCTTCGTCGCGTGGGCCAGCACGCGCAGTTCGCTCGTCCCCTTCATCCGGACGGCATTCAGGTACTCCCGGCGGAGCTCTTCCAGCAGTTCCGAGCGCAGCATCCGGGTGACGACGGCGGCCATCGCGGTGCCGAGGGTGATCCCCGGCAGCAGCAGGTACCTGACCCCCTCGATGGGGTCCTCCAGCGGCGAGACGTAGCCCGCGACGGGGAGCCAGTCGAGGTTGACCCCGAACAGGAGCAGGAGCAGTATTCCCAGCCAGAAGTTCGGGATCGAGACGCCCAGCAGGCCGAAGCCGAGGCCGACGCCGTCGAGCCACTCGCCGCGGTTGGTCGCGCTCAGCAGCCCCGCGGGGATCGCGATCGTCAGCGACACCAGAAACCCCGCGAGCGTGAGAAACAGCGTCGTCGGCAGCCGGGACGCGATCGACGCGCTGACCGGGCGGTCGTCGACGTAGGAGCGGCCGAGGTCACCCCGCAGCGCGTCGGTGACGTAGTCGACGTACTGCACGGGCAACGGCTTGTTCAGGCCGAGTTCGGCCCTGACGGCGGCAAGCTGCTCCGGCGGCGCGTCGGCGCCCAGCATCACGATCGCGGGGTCGCCGGGGACGAGCCTGATCAGGCCGAAGATCGTCACCGACACCAGCGTGAGCACCGGCAGCGCCCAGAGCAGCCGCCGGACCAGAAACGCCTGCAGCCGTGAGACCATCGCCCTCGGCGCTCACTCCCCCTTCCACATCGTCCAGTAGCGGGTGTACGGGAGCAGCCACGGCTGGACGCCGTAGACGTTCGAGCGCAGCCCCGAGATGCCGTCGGCGCGGGCAACCGAGATCCATGGACAGTTCTTGTTGACGAGCTTCTCGAACTCCGTGTACGTCTCGACGCGAGTCTCCTCGTCAGTCTCGCTGCGTCCCCGTTCGAGTAGTTCGTACATCCGCTCGGCGTCGGGCTGGTCCTCGCCGTAGTGGTTGTACTGGGCGCCGTCGGGGTGGATGAACCCGTAGTAGTGCCGGTCGGGGTCGATCTTGAACGGGACCGAGAACGCCATCGCGCCGAAGTTGCCGCCGACGAAGTCGGAGAGCTGGGTCGCCCACTCCAGCGTCTCGGTCTCGGCGTCGATGCCGGCTTCCGAGAGTTGGGCGACCAGCAGGTCCGCGGTGGTCTCCATCAGCCCGTAGCGGGAGTTGGTCTTAATCGTCAGCGTCTCGCCCTCGAGGGGGTTGCCGGCCTCGTCGAGGATCTCGCGGGCGCGCTCGGGGTCGTGGGTGCGCCGGCTGTCGCCGAGGTCGTAGTGCCAGATGCTGTCCTCGGCGTAGGGCTGCCACGCCGCCTGCCCGTAGCCCGAGACGGCCGCCTCGACGATCGACTCCCGGTCGATCGCGTGGGCGACCGCGCGCCGGACCGCAGGCTCGTCCCACGGCGGCTCGCTGCAGTTGATGTGGATCTGCCCCCACTCGGTGCCGCGCTGGCGGGAGAGCTTCGTCTCGTCGTCGTCCCGCAGCGTCGCGGCGTCGCTGCCGGAGACGCCGCGGACCATGTCCACGTCGCCGGCCCGCAGCGCGGCGACCCGGGAGTCGGCGTCCGGGATCGGCGTGATCTCGACAGTATCGAGCAGCGGGACGTCCTCGCTGCGGTAGTCGTCGAACGCCGCGAGCGTCAGGTGGTCGCCCGGCTCGTGCTCCTCGAGCCGGAACGGGCCGGTCCCCACAGGCTCCTGGAAATCGCCGAGTTCGCCGCCCTGCTCCTCGACGGCCTCCTCGGGGACGACGACCCACGGGACGCGCCCGAGGAAGCTGAAGAACGGTGCGAACGTCTCCGCGAGGGTGAAGGTGACCTCGTACTCGCC
>NZ_JBHUDH010000121.1:12053-16483 GCF_042678005.1 Halolamina salina
CGACCGCCGAGAGGTCCGCGCCCATCGCCGCCTCCTGGTTCATCCGCTCGAAGGAGTACACCACGTCCTCGGCGGTCATGCCGCGGTCGACCGGCGGGTGGAACCGGGCGTCCTCCGTCAGCGTGAACGTGTACGTGCGGCCGTCGTCGCCGATCTCCCAGTCGGTTGCAAGCCGGCCCGCGGGCGCGCCGTCCTCGAAGGTGAGCAGCGTCTCACAAACGTTGAACACGACGACCCACGACACCACGCTCTCGGTCTGGTGGGGGTCGAGCCCGGTGAGTTCGGACTCGAAGCCGACCCGGAGGGTGCCCCCCGACTGGGGGCCGCCCTCTGGCGTCGACGCCGACTCGGTCGCGGACGGCACGTCGGTGTCCTCGGTTGGGGTGCCGTCGCCGCCGGTACAGCCGGCCATCGCTGTCGCCGCCGCGCCGCCGACCGCCGCGAGGAACGTTCGTCGGCCGGTCGCGGTGTCCTCGCCCTGCATTACTGGATACGGAGCGGCGGGGCGGGTAAAGCTTCCACGGTACACACACGGCGGCGATCAGTCCCGCACGACGAGCACCGGCGCGACCGCGCCCTCGGCGATCCGTTCGGCGTCGCCGCCGAACAGCGAGGTCAGCACTCCGGGGCCGCCCTCGCCCATCACGATCACGTCGAACTCCGCCGAGCGGTCGACGACCGCACGGACGGGGGTGTCGCTCTCGGTGAACTCGGTCCGGACGCGGTCGGTCGCGAGGCCGCGGTCGGCCAGCGTCTCGCGAGCGCGCGTGACGGCCGCGTCGGCGTCGAACTCGCCGCCGGTGTCGATCCCCCACAGCGTGACCGACCCCTCGCGGCCGGCGAGCAGCGTGGCGACGAGGTCCGCGAGCCGGTCCACGTCGACGGCGCCGCGGACGGGGACGATCACGTCCTCGACGGCACCGACGGGGTTGGGGAGCAGGACCGCCGTGGCGTCGGTCTCGCTGGCGACGCGGTCGACGGTCGCGTCGCGGTCGTGGGTGAACGCGACCCGGGTCTCGACCTCTCGGCCCGCCTCGCGGAACGCCGCGGCGATCTCGTCGATGGCCGCGTGTGCGCGGTCCTCGAACTGCATGCTCGCCTGCTCGGTGGGCGTCTGCTCGGGCAGGACGTGGTAGCCCAGCAGCACCACCTCGGTGGGCGCGAGGAACTCGACCAGCGGGACCGAGAGGGACTCGCCTTCGAGCACTTCGACGGGGACGAGCACCTTCGGCGGCTCGCGGATCGTGAACGACGCCTCGGCCATGATCTCCTCGGGTGTGGGTTCGTTCTCGGTCATCTACAGCACCCCCTTGAGTCGCACGTCGTCGGCGTAGTACTTGTACCAGCCGGCGGCCGCGATCATGATCGCGGCGCCGATGATCTGTGACTCCCGCTCCATGAACGCGATCAGCCCGAAGCTCGCGAGCGCGCCGATCCCCGCGACCAGCGGGTAGGCTGGGACCCGGAACTCGGGGTCGTACCACTCCGGCTCGTCGCGGCGCATCGCGATCAGCGCCACGCAGATCAGCCCGTACATCACCAAGTGGAGGAAGGAGGCCACCTCCGCGAGCAGTTCGACCTCGCCGAGGGCGACCAGCACCAGCACGGGGCCGCCGGCCATCGACAGCGCGACGTGGGGCGTGCCGTACTGGAGGTTGACGCGGCTGGCAAACTGCGGCAGCAGCGCGTCCTTGCTGACCGCGAACACCGCTCGGGAGGTCGAGAGGATCGACGCGTTCGCGCTCGAGACGGTCGCGAGCAGCCCGCCGATCAGGATTGTCAGCGCGCCCACGTCGCCGCCGAACGCGCGGGCCACCTCGACGATGGCGGTCTCGCCGAACCCCGAGAGCCGGCCGCTGCCGAACGCGCTGGTCGCGACGAAGATGGTCGAGACGTACAGCACGGCGACGATCAGCACCGAGCCGACCATCGCCAGCGGGAGGTTCCGACCGGGGTCCTTGATGTCGCCGGCGACGGTCGCGACCTGCGCGAAGCCGAGGTAGGAGGTGAACACCAGCGCGGCGGTGGAGAAGACGGGCATCAGCCCGAACGGCATGAACGTCTCGGGCGTGCTCGTGGTGCCGAACACGCCCAGCGCGTCGAGGCCGCCGTAGCTCAGGAAGACGACGAGAATGGTCAGCAGCAGGCCGACCACGTAGTTCTGGAGCTTCGCGGCGTTCTCGGTACCGAAGAGGTTCAGCGCGGTGAGCAGCAGGCCGAACCCCAACGCGAGCGCGTCGACGACGGGTAGCCCGCCGATCCGGACGCCGGCTTCCGCGAGCAGCGCGGCGGCGTAGCTCCCGAAGCTGACGAGGTAGAACGCGGTGGCGAACACCAGCCCCAGCCAGATGCTGATGCCGACGACGGCGCCCGGGAGCGACCCCAGCCCCCGCGAGATGAAGTAGTAGCCGCCGCCGGATTTCGGCATCGCGGTCGCGAGTTCGGAGGCGGGCAGCGCCACCAGCAGGGCGATGACCGCGCCGATGGCGAAGGAGGCGGGCGCCGCCGGCCCCGCCTCGCCCGCGGCCAGCCCCGGGAACACGAAGATTCCCGCGCCGATCATCGTCCCCACGCCGATGGAGACGCCGCCGACCAGCCCGATCGACCGCTCCAGCTCCGACCCCTCCTCGGTGACGGCCGTGTCGCTGTCGGCGTCGGTCGGCAGCGCGACCGTCTCGGGGGACTCTCCCGCCCTGTTCGCCCCCTCCGGACGCTCCGTACCCATGGGTGTTCGGTCGGGGCAGGCGTCAAAGAAGATGGTGGCCGGTCCGACAGGGGCGCTCCGCAGCCCCCGGACTCACGGTGCTGGCGCGCGAACGCGCGGCCATGGCCGAGACGGTTCCCGTGACGGTCGTCGACGGCGACGACCGCTCGACGATCGAGGTCGAGCGCGGGCGGACGCTGCGGGACGCGCTGCTCGACGCCGGGTTCGAGGTGTACGGGCGTGTCTCGAAACACGCCAACTGCGGCGGCCGGGGACTCTGTGGGACCTGTGGCGTGGCGATCGAGGACGGACCGGCGCCGACGCACTGGCACGACTCGGCGGCGGCGCGTTTCGGGTACCCGCGGCTCTCGTGTCGGATTACGGTTGAGGAGGCGATGACGGTTCGGTTGGTGGAGAAGGTGGTTTGGGGGCAGTTACTGCCTGACTCCTCTGGGAGGGGATGAGTCGTAGAGTGTACGCAGTAGACTCGTCGCTACGCTCCTCGTCGTTGCGCCGTCAGAAAGTGGGTTGGGGCGGATTTGAACCGCCGGCCTCCTCCATGTCAAGGAGGTGTCATAACCGGACTAGACTACCAACCCGACCGGGCTTACTTCGTACCCTATCTACCGCGCGGGTTTAGTTGAAGGTTTCGAAAGTCGACTCCGGCAGGTGATTCCTCACCGCCCGCCGTGACACTCCGGCACACGACAGCGTTAAGTCGATGAACAGAGTTGTACACTATACACCCAATCCGTACATTCGGATCCCCCACCCATGCAGGAACTCATCGAACGCGTGACCGACGGCGAGGACCTGAGCGTTGAGGAGGCCCGCGAGGCCGCGACGCGGGTCTTCGAGGAGGCGACGGAGGCACAGATCGGCGCGCTGCTGGCCGCGCTCCGGGCCAAAGGCGAGACCGAGGCCGAGATCGCCGGCTTCGCACAGGGGATGCGCGACGCCGCGCGCACGATCGACCCCGACGGCGCACCGCTGGTCGACACCTGCGGCACCGGCGGCGACGACTACAGCACGATCAACGTCTCGACCACCAGCGCGATCGTCGCCGCGGGCGCGGGCGTCGCGGTCGCGAAGCACGGCAACTACTCCGTCTCCTCCTCCTCCGGGAGCGCCGACGTGCTGGAGGTCGCCGGCGCCGACGTGGAGGCCGAACCGCCCGCCGTCGAGGACGCCATCGAGCGCGACGGGATCGGCTTCATGCTCGCGCCGGTGTTCCACCCCGCGATGAAGGCCGTCATCGGCCCACGGAAGGAGCTCGGCATGCGGACGATCTTCAACGTGCTCGGGCCGCTGACCAACCCCGCCGGCGCCGACGCGCAGGTACTCGGTGTCTACAGCGAGGAACTGGTCCCCCAGATCGCGGAGGCACTGACTCACATGCCCGTCGAGCACGCGCTCGTGGTCCACGGCGACGGGATGGACGAGATCGCGCTGCACGGCCCCACCACAGTCGCCGAAGTCGAGGGGGAGGAAGTCACCGAGTACACCATCGAGCCTGCGGATCTCGGCCTCGGCAGCGCGCCCGTCGACGCCATCGCCGGCGGCACGCCACAGGAGAACGCCGAGGACCTGCGGGGGATCGTGACCGGCGACGTGACCGGGCCGAAGCGTGACGTGATCCTCGCCAACGCCGGTGCGGCGATCTACGTCGCCGGCCTCGCCGACGACCTGGCGGAGGGAGTCGAGAAAGCCGCCGACGCGATCGACA
>NZ_JBHUDH010000121.1:16544-23891 GCF_042678005.1 Halolamina salina
TGTGGCGAGCCGGTCGAGGCCGAGTGATGGTCCGCGCGAAGCTCTGTGGGCTCGGTACCGAGGCGGACGTCCACGCAGCGGTCGACGCCGGCGCCGACGCGGTGGGGTTCGTCACCGACGTGGACGTGGACACGCCCCGAGAAGTCGCCCCCGAGCGCGCGGCAACGCTGGCCGACGCGGTGCCGCCGTTCGTCACGACCGTCGCCGTCACGATCCCCGACAGCGTCGCGGCCGCCGTCGAGGTCGCCGACCGCGTCCACCCCGACGCGATCCAGATCCACGGCGAGTTCGGCCCCGAGGACGTGCGGGTGATCCGCGAGCGCGCGGGCGTCGACGTGATCGTCGCGCTCGGCGCCGACGAAACTGCCCGCGCCAGCGAACTCGAGGGCGTCGCGGACGCACTGCTCGTGGACTCGCTAACCGACGAGGACGCCGGTGGGACGGGGGAGACCCACGACTGGGAACGCACTCGCGAGCTTCGCGAGAGTCTCTCCACCCCACTCGTACTCGCCGGTGGACTCACCCCGGAGAACGTCCGCGAGGCAGTCGAGACGGTCGATCCCTTCGCCGTCGACGTGGCAAGCGGCGTCGAACGCGACGACGAGCCGGGACGAAAGAACCACGACGCGCTGGCGGCGTTCGTCCGCGAGGCTCGGGCCGCAGTCGAAACCGCGCCCGCCGCGGAGGGTATCTGATGCCGACGTTCGACCGGTCGCGCGAGGCGTTCGAGGCACTGTTCACTGGCGTCGACGGTCCCGCGGTCGCCCGGCTCACGGCCACGCTCGACACCGACACGGAGCCGCTGTCGGCCTACGCCGCCCTCTCCGACCGCAGCGACCACACGTTCCTGCTCGAGAGCGCGGAGAAAGTCGCCTCCAGCGACCCCGCCGGCGCGTTCGCCCCCGCAGAGGGCCACAGCGACGCCGGCGACGACGACGCCGACCGACACGCGCGGTTCTCGTTCGTCGGCTACGACCCCGAGGCGCTGGTCTCCGTCTACCCCGACCGCACCGAGGTCGAGGGGTTCGGTCCGGCGGCACGCTTCCTCGACGGCCTGGACGCCGACGCCGGGGAGGAGGTCGGTGCCTGCGGCGAGGAGCTGAACGACCCCGACACGCTCGACCGCCTGCGACTCGCGCTCCCGGGCGTCGAACGCGTCGGATTCGAGGCCAGCGACCGCCAGCGCCTCGACGGTGGCCTCGTCGGCTTCCTCGCGTACGACGCAGTGTACGACCTCCACCTCGACGAGGTGGGCGTCGAGCGGCCCGATCCGGTCGTCCCCGACGCGCAGTTCGTGCTCACCACCCGGACGCTCGCGTTCGACGACCGCGAGGGCACCGTCGAACTGGTGTTCACGCCGATCGTCGGTACCGACGACGACCCCGGCGCCGTCTACGACCGACTCGTCGCGGAGGCCGAAACCGTCGCCGGCGATCTCTCCGCCGCCACGGAGCCAGAAACCGGTGGGTTCGACCGCGAAGCCGACACGTCCGGCCCCCGAGACGAGTACGAAGCGGCCGTCGCCGAGATGCAGGAGCACGTCCTCGACGGCGACGTGTATCAGGGCGTCGTCTCCCGGAGTCACGAGATTACGGGCGATCTGGACACGCTCGGACTCTACGAGTCGCTGCGGGAAGTGAACCCCTCGCCGTACATGTACCTGCTCTCCTTCGGCGACCGATCGGTCGTCGGGGCGAGCCCGGAGACGCTCGTCTCGGTGACCGGTGAACGGGTCGTCTCGAACCCCATCGCGGGCACCTGCGCACGCGGCGCCAGCCCCGTCGAAGACCGACGGCTCGCGGGCGAACTGCTCGCCGACGGGAAGGAGCGCGCCGAACATACGATGCTGGTCGACCTCGCGAGAAACGACGTGCGGCAGGTGTCCCGACAGGGGTCGGTGCGCGTCGAGGAGTTCATGAACGTGCTCAAGTACAGCCACGTCCAGCACATCGAGTCGACTGTCACCGGACGGCTCCACCCGGATTTCGACGGGTTCGACGCAACCCGGGCGGCGTTCCCGGCCGGGACGCTCACTGGCGCGCCGAAAGTCCGCGCGATGGAGTTGCTCGACGAACTCGAGGCCGATCCCCGGGGGATCTACGGCGGCGGCGTGGGCTACTTCTCTTGGACCGGCGACGCCGACACGGCGATCGTGATCCGGACCGCGACGGTCGAACACGGGGACCCCGACGAGGTTCACGTCCGCGCCGGCGCGGGCGTCGTCGCCGACAGCGAGCCCGAAAGCGAGTACGAGGAGACCGAACAGAAGGTCCGCGGCGTGTTGGACGCGCTGGAGCGGATCGAAGGGGGTGAGCCATGAGCACCCCGACGACCGACGACGGCGACGCGCCGACGGTGCTGTTCGTCGACAACTTCGACTCGTTCACGTACAACCTCGTGGAGTACGTCGGCGAGGGCGCGCCCGACGCCGACGTGGAAGTCCTGCGGAACACCGCCTCGCTCGACCGAGTCCGGGAGATCGACCCCGACGCCGTCGTCATCAGTCCCGGCCCGGGCCACCCGCGAAACGAGCGCGACGTGGGGCTCACGATGGACGTGCTCCGGGAGGTCAGCCCCGACGTGCCCACCCTCGGGGTCTGCCTCGGCCTCGAAGCCGCCGTGTTCGAGTACGGCGGCGAGGTGGGGCACGCACCGCGACCGATCCACGGGAAGGCGTTCCCGGTCGAACACGACGGCGAGGGTGTCTACGCCGGCCTCGAACAGGGGTTCCAAGCGGGTCGCTACCACTCGCTGGTCGCGACGGACGTGCCCGACGAGTTCGAAGTGACGGCGACGACGCTCGACGATCCGGAGAACGGCGACAGCGAGGAACTGGTGATGGGTGTCCGCCACCGCGAGCACCCGATCGAGTGCGTGCAGTTCCACCCCGAGTCGGTGCTCACGGCCGTCGGCCACGACGTGATCGGCAACTTCCTCGACGGCGCGCTTCCCTGATCCGTTCTTAGAGGAACGTCGTCACCAGCCAGAGCGCGCCGATCAGCACCGACGCTATCAGTACAAGTTTCCACGCGATGCTGAGCACGACTCTACCGACGAGGATCACGATACCGATAGCGATGACGGCGAGCAGCGCCTGACCGATCGGCCCCTCCGGCATCGGTAGCTGCAGGAGCGCCAGCGACGCCGCCGGGAATGTGGTGGACATACTCCGAGGTGGGCCGCGCGACAGCATAACTCTGGGGGCCGACTTCAAGTATGAGAGCGGGACCAGCCCCCGTGTGCGTTGAGAACTGCCGTGTCGGGGACGAGGCGGGAGCGCGACACACCCGACACGGAACGAGGGTCGCCTGTTCGCCCTACGCGAAGTCCTCGTAGCGTGGCTGCTCGCGATCGCCGGGGAACTCGCCGACGGGTGCGGTGGTCTGGTCGCCGCTCTCCATCTCCTTGACAGTCACCTCGTCGTTCGCGAGGTCCTGCTCGCCGACGATCACGACCGTCTCCGCGTTGATCGAGTCGGCGTACCCCATCTGGGCGCCGAAGCTCCGATCGGACACGTCGGTCTCGACGACGTTTCCGGCCGCCCGGAGCTCACGGGCGATCCGGGCGGCCACCTCGCGGGTGTCGCCGACCGTGAGCACGTAGTAGTCCGTCGAGACCGCCTCCTCGGGGAAGACGCCGGCCTCCTGCAGGAGCAGCGGCAGCGTCGAGTTCATCACGCCCGGCGCGACGCCCACGGCGGGGGTGGGCTGGCCGCCGAAGGACTCGATCAGGTCGTCGTAGCGACCGCCGCCGAAGATCGCCCGGGAGACGCGGTCCTCGGTGTCGAAGCACTCGAACACGACGCCAGTGTAGTAGTCGAGGCCACGGGCGGTCCGGAGCGACACCCGGCAGTGCTCCCGGACGCCGAAGTCCTCGGCCGCCGACAGCACCGCCTGCAGGTTCTCGACGGCGTCGGTCAGCGTCGGCCGGTCGACCTCGGCCAGCAGCGCGTCCAGATCCTCGTTTCCGGCCGCGAGCAGGTCGTCGAACGCCTCCGCGTCCTCGATCGAAAGTCCGGCGTCGGCCAGCAGGCCGAGGTACTCCGCGCGGTCGACCTTCTCGCTCTTGTCGACCGCCCGGATCGCCTCCTGCACGTCGACGTCCTCGTCGAACGACCGGAGGAGCTCGCCGAGGATGTCCCGGTGGGAGACGCGGAACTCGAACTCCGAGGCTGGCAGCCCCAGCTCCGAGAGCGTGTCCGCGGCGAACGCGAGGATCTCGGCGTCGGCCTCCGGCTCGGCGGAGCCGAAGATGTCCACGTTGGTCTGGTAGAACTCCCGGAACCGCCCCTGCTGGACCTGCTCGTAGCGCCAGAACGGCCGCGTGGAGAACCACTTGATCGGCTTCGAGAGCGCCTGCTGCTTCGCGACAACCATCCGCGCGACCGTCGGGGTGAGCTCGGGGGTGAGCGCCACCTCGCGGCCGCCCTTGTCGGTGAAGTTGTACAGCTCGTCGACGATCCCCTCGCCGGACTTGTCGACGTACATCCCCACGTCCTCGAGCGCCGGCGTGGCGATCTCCCGGAATCCGTAGCGCCGGGCCACCTCCTCGGTCGTGTCGACGACTTCCCGACGGGCGGCCATCTCGTCGGGGTAGAAGTCCTTGAACCCCTTCAGGCGGTCGTACATGCCCGAGAGTTCCGGCCGCCGGCGCTTGAATCCTGTGTTAGGCCAGCCCGCGGACGATCGTCTGGTCGTGGTCGGGGAACACCGCCTCGACGGTGTCCTCGCCCTCCCGCTCGCGGATCAGTGCGCGGAGCTCACCCTCGTAGTCGGCGCGGGCGATCTCCTCGCTCGGGCCGGTCTCCACGTCCAGCTCCTGATCCACCAGTCGGTCGACTGCGCCGCGGCCGAACCCAGCCAGCGGCGAGAGGTAGTCGATCCCGTGGCGGTCCTCCAGACTCTGTGCGGTGGCGCGGGAGACGGTCGGCACCCGGTCGTCACGCCGGGTGCCGTCGGCGACGGCGACCACGTCCCGCTCGGCGACCACCTCCAGCGCGTGCTCGTGGACGCGCTGGATGCCGTTCCGCGGGTAGCCGTCCTCGATCATCCGATCGACCGCCTCCTCCGCGACGTCACGGTCGAGCTCGACCGTGTCGAACGGGAACCCCAGCGCGTCGGCGGCAGCACGGGCGTTCTCGAACTCCTCGGTGACGCCGAAGTGGGCGGTCACGAGCGTCACGTCGTAGAAGCGGTCGAGGATCAGCGCCGCCAGCGAGGAGTCCTTGCCGCCGCTGTAGAGGAGCGCCAGCTCCATCAGCGCCGGCGGATGTCGAAGCTCTTCTCCTCGGGCTTCAGCTCGCGGAGGATCTGCTTCATCCGGTCCTCGTCGATCTTCCCCTGCAGCCGGCCGCTCTGGGCCAGCGCGGTCACCTGTCGCTTGACCTGTTCGGCGAACTCGGGCTTGCTCATCTCGACGGCGTTGAGCCGCTGGCGCGCGTCGTCGGTGAGGTGCTGTTTCAGCAGCGCGTCCTGCTGAGCCTTGGCGCGCTCCTGCTGCTCCTTGGCGGCCTGTCGCTGTGCGTCCTCGCCGCCGGCTTTGTCCTGCAGCTCTTCGAGTCGCTCCTGGCGAAGCTCTTCGAGTCGGTCTTCGTCGGGGTTGCCACTCATGGGTAGCTGTTACTGCTCTCCGCGCAAAACGGTTGCGGCGTCGTTAAGCGTACTTCTGGAGCTCCGGCCGGTCGAGGTCCTCGAGCGTCTCGCTCGCGACGGTGTCGAGCAGGCTCCGCCCCTCGTCGGTCACGCGTCGGCCCTCACCCTTCGCCGTCTCCACGAGGCCCTCGTCCTCGAGCTGCTGGAGCGCGGTCCGGATGATCTTGCGGGAGCCGCCGGTGTGGTGGCTACCGGAGACGCGGTAGCGCGTCGTACCGCTCTTCGAGCCGCCGTACTCCGTCGCGAGTCGCTCGACACCGACCGGGCCGCGGACCGCGACCTTCCGCAGGAGGCTGGCCGCGCGAACGTGCCAGAAGTCCTCCTGCTGGGGCGGGAGTTCGCGGTCGACACTCGTCTTGGTGAACTCCGCCCAGTCGGGTTCCTCGATACGGCCGTCGAGCTCCTCGGCGAGGGCCTCGATGAGGTCCTCCGCCGGAACGTCGTAGAGGGTTGCCATAGGGAGGAATTCTTCCCTGTTCCGGATAAACCCATCGTATCGGTGTCCCGCGAGGGTGTCAGGCGCTGGCGCGGGCGCCCGCGCCGACCGTCCCCATCACCAGACCACCGAGCACGACCGGCACCCAGAACACCGCGCCGCGGTAGATCACGACCGCCGCGAGCGCGACCGACTCGGTGACGCCGGCAAGCGGCGCCGCCACGAGCAGCGCCACGAGGACGATTTCGATCCCGCCGGCGCCGCCGGGCAGCGGCGTCATCCCCGCGATGGCGCCGATCGGGACCACGAACATCACCGCCGCCAGACTCACCGGCTCCCCGATCGCCCGGAAGGCGAGCCACAGTCCCGACATCTGGAGCGCCCAGCCGAGCGCGGAGAACAGCAGCGCGAGCACGAGCCCCCGGGGGTTCGTCGCGACGCGCTCGATCGCCTCGAAGAAGTGGCTCACGCGCGTCTCGATCGCCGTCCGACCGGGGTCGGAAACCCGAGGGACGTACCTCCCGGCGAGCCGGCCGGCACGCGCGCCGATGTTCACGACCGTCGTCTCGACGCGCTCGTGGTTCCGCCAGCCGAACACGAGGGCAGCGACGACGACGACTGCCAGCCCGACCACGACCATCGACGCCGACTCCAGCCGCGCGTTGAACGTCGTCTGGGTCGCGAAGTAGCCCATCCCCAGCAGCGCGAGGATGATCGAGGGGACGAAGTTGAGCGTGTCCACGCTCGCGATGGCCGCGAGGCCGGTGCCGTAGTCGGTGTCCGTCACCTTCGAGATGAGCAGCGCGGTCACGGGTTCGCCGCCGGCCTGGCCGAACGGCGTGACGTTGTTGTTGAACATCGCCCCCGAGAACACGAGAAACGTCTTGATCGGCGAGACCTGCTGGCCGAGCACGCCCAACACCGTTCGGAGCGCCAGCCCCCACGCGAACAGCCACGCGACCGTGACGGCGACGACCAGCCCGACCGTCGCCGTGTCGGCGTCCCGGAGGTACCGCAGCAGGTCGCCGACGCCGACGAAGTAGAGCAACAGCCCGAGCACGCCGATCGCGGCCGCGAAGCCGAGCAGCGTGGCTTTGAGCTGGTCGGTGTCCATGGCGGGTGGAACTCCCGGGACGCGTTTCAAGGCTCCGATGGCGGTCGATGGGGTTTATCCGGAGCCCACGCCCACGCCGAGACATGGACGAGCGAAGCGCGCTGGCGGCGCTGGCGACGACGCTGCCCGCCGCGGGCGACGACGCC
>NZ_JBHUDH010000121.1:23990-30533 GCF_042678005.1 Halolamina salina
GGCGATGGGCGCCGACGCGACCTGTGCGGTCGCGGTGTACGCCGCCCCCGAGTTTGAGGAGGCGGCGCTCTCGGCGTTCGTCCGGGGCGCGAGCGAGGTCTGCGAACTGGTCGACGCCGAGTACGTCGGCGGGGATCTCGACGAACACACGGAGTTCACGACAGCGACGACCGCGGTGGGCCACGTCGACAACCCGGTCTATCGGGACGGCGCGACGCCCGGCGACGCGGTCTGCGTGACGGGCGAACTCGGCCGGACAGCGGCCGCACTCCGGCGGTTCGCCGCGGGCGACACCGAGTCGGGGAACGAGCTGTTCCGGTTCACCCCCCGAATCGCCGCCGGGCGCGCGCTCCGGGGCCACGCCAGCGCGATGATGGATTCAAGCGACGGGCTGGCGCGCTCGCTCCACCAGCTCGCGGAGGCAAGCGACTGCGGCTTCGCGATCGAGTGGGACCGATTACCGGTCCACCCCGCCGTCGAGGAAATCGCCGAGAACGAGTCCGACCGGCGGGAGTGTGCGGCCCACGTCGGCGAAGACTTCGAACTCGTGTTCACGACGCCCGATCCGGACGCGGCGATCGAAGCGGTCGAAAGGACCGGAACGGACGCGACAGTGGTGGGCGAAGTCGTCGACTACGGGGTGACCGCCGACGGCGAGCCGCTCCCCGACCGCGGCTACACCCACGGCGACGGCTAAATCCCGGACGGGCCGAAACGGGACTCAGACGGTCGCGATCTCGATCGGGACGGGGAGGAAACAGAGCGCGCCGAGCGCGAACGTCAGCGCTGCGACGGCGACGCGTTTCCACCCCAGCGGCGTCTCGTCGATCGGGTCCGCCGAGCCGCCGAAGGAGACGAACAGCGTGATGAACCCCCAGAGAAGCCACAGTCCAACGGAGTTCTGCATCCCGAGGTCGCGGACGTACCAGAGGTAGCCCGCGAGGCCGAACAGCGCGCCGGGGACGAGCGCGGCGACCGTTTCCTGTCGCCGCCCGAGCACCGCCCGGAGGATGTGGCCCCCGTCGAGTTGGCCGACGGGCAGCAGGTTCAGGACGGTGAAGAACATCCCGATCCAGCCGCCCATCACGACCGGGTGGACCGCCTGCGAGGGGTCGCTGTATCCGGTTTGCTGCCCCAGCGCGGTCGCGATCAAATCCAGCAGCGGGGGGTTGTGGAAGACGATCGCCTCGCCGCTCCCCTGCAGCACGCGCTGGGGCACCGTCATCGGGTCGAGCGAGACGCCGATCGCGGTGACGACGATCGTCGCGACCAGCCCGGCCAACGGTCCCGCAGCGCCGATGTCCAGCAGCGCCTCGCGGTCCGGGACCCGGCTCCGCATCCGGATCACCGCGCCCATGGTGCCGAACGGGACGTAGAACGGGATCACGTACGGGAGGCTCACGTCGACGCCGTGTCGCCGGCCGGCGACGTAGTGGCCCATCTCGTGGGTCAACAGCACGCCCAGCACCGCGGCGGTGAACGGCCACGCCTCAAGGATCCTGAGCGGGTTCGCGACGATCGCCGAGAGCGGGATGTAGTACCAGACGGTCGCGCCCACGAGCATGGTCGTGAACACCGTCGCCGCCAGCAGCGCGACGTTGAGCCGGGGGTCCGTCTCCGAGGTTGCCGACGAACCGATCGGACGGGCGACCAGCACGTCGTTCCCCGCGTCGTCGGTCGAGAAGCGGAGTTCGTAGCCCGCCGCCTCGAACGCCGGCACCAGTTCGTCGGCGAGCCGGGAGCGGGGGACCAGCGGCTCGCCGTAGTAGCGGATTCGGTCGCCGTCACGCCGGACCGCCGTCAGGTGGAACCACGCGTCGAGCGCCTCCGGGTGGGGGACCTCGTCGGACCCGGATCTGTCTGCCATCAATCGCGGTTACCGATGCTCGCGCATAAGACTTGGTACGACAGAAGGGGACCGAACGGAGGGGAAACCGTCAGCGGGGACCGCCGGCGGCGGGCGCTGCCCGGCGGTAGTCGGATCGGCGCGGTCCGTCAGGCCGTCTCGACGCGCCACGTGGTCGCGCTGGTGTACGACCACTTCTCGACCTCAAGGTCGGAGGCAGCGTCGCTGAGCTTCACCATCAGCGCGCCGATCTCCTTGGGGGAGAGGTCGACTTCGTCGGCGATGAACTTCGACTTGAAGTACATCTCGCCGTCCTCGGCCTTCTCACGCAGGTAGCGCGTGAGGCGCTCCTCTTTCGAGAGTTCGTCGGTGTCGGACACGCCGTCGGTGGAGGGGTTCCGGGTTGCGCTCATTGGTGTTCGCCTCACTCCGTCCCACGGCCTAAGGGGGCATATAAACTCCAGACAGTCCCCCGGAGTTCGAACCGTTTCAAGCCGGTCGAAGCGCGAAACAGAGCTAAAATGGATTGTTTACGAACACCTCATAGCGCTTTAGACGTTTTACAAGCGGTTTTGAACCGCTAACTCTGGTTCCGTTCCAGATGCGTTACGAGTCCCGGATCGGGGGTGAGACCGGCCCGGATCGCACGCTCGCCGCGCCCGGCGCGGGTCACGCGCGGTCGTGGACCCAGAACTCCTCGTCCTCCGTAGTCTCCTTCTTGAACAGGGGAACCTCGTCTTTCAGGCGGTCGATCCCATCCTCGACGGTCCGGAACGCCTCCCGGCGGTGGCCCGCGAGCACGACGACGAACACGATGTCCTCGCCGTCGACGACGACGCCGGTTCGGTGGTGGAACAGCACCTCGAACACGCCGTCGCGCTCCTCCAGTTCCGCGGCGATGTCGGCCATCCGCTGCTCGGCGACGCCCTCGTACTTCTCGAACTTGAGGTGGGTCGTGCGGCTGTCGTCCTCGGAGTCCTTCGCCCGCACGCGGCCGGTGAACGTCGCGATGGCGCCGGAGCGTTCCGCGAGCGGCGACTGCTTGGCCGCCTCGACCAGCGACTCCAGCGTGACGTGCGGATCCAGTTCGTCCAGTTCCGCCGCGAGCGCGTCGGGGTCGATCTCGCTCGCGTCCTCGACGCGGCGGAGCACGTCACCGGGTACCTCCTCGTCGCCGATCACGACGGTCGGGAGCCGGAGCTTCGAGAACCCCGAGATCACCGCGTACTCGTAGTCGGGCGCGAGGTCGTCGAGCAAGTCCGCAAAGGAGCGGTCGTCGCCCGCGGCGGTCCAGCCGCCGTCGTCGGCGAGTTCGAATCGCCCGTCGACGGCAGTCTCGTCGTCGATACCGTCGGTCCGACCGACCGTCGCGACGCGGCCGTCCAGCCGTGCCGCGACGGCGTCGCGCACGTCGGCGGCGCCGGGGCCGACGATGGAGAGAGCCTGCATGGCTCTATGGGGGTCGGCGACCGGTTTAGGCCTTTTCTCGCCGGGCGCCGACCACCGCCCTTAAGACCGCCACCGCCGGACCTTCACCTAATGCGAGTCGTCGTCTCTATCGGGGTCGTCGTACTGGCTCCGGGTCTCGAGCCCGAGCGCGTCGAAGGGTTCGCCGACGCCCTCGGCACGCTCTCGGCGGAGGGCTGTGAGCTGGGCGCGGTCGTCGGCGGCGGCACCGTCGCCCGGCAGTACATCGGCGCCGCCCGGGAGCTGGCGGCCAACGAGTTCCAGCTCGACGAGCTCGGGATCGGCGTCACGCGGCTCAACGCCCGGCTGCTGATCGCGGCGATGGGCCACGGCGTCCAGCGGACGCCCGCCACGAGCTACGACGAGGCCGGCGAGGCGATCCGCGGGGGCGACACCGTCGTCATGGGCGGTATCACGCCCGGGCAGACCACCGACGCCGTCGCGGCCGCGCTCGCGGAGTACATCGACGCCGAACTGCTGGTGTTCGCGACCAGCGCCGACGGCGTCTACAGCGCCGACCCCGAAACCGACGACGACGCCGAGCAGTACGGCCAGCTCACCCCCAGCGAACTGGTCGAGGTGATCGCGCCGATGGACCGCGGCGCGGGCGCCTCCGCCCCGGTCGACCTGCTCGCGGCCAAACTCATCGAACGCTCGTCGCTTCGCACGATCGTCCTCGACGGTACCGACCCCCAAGCCGTCGTCGACGCCGTACTGCGCGGCGAACACAGTGGCACCGACATCGTCCCCACGGGCGAGAGCGACGAGCCGACGTACTGGACCCAGCATGAGTAGCGAACGGACTCCCGACCCGGACGCCGACGCCGCCGGCCCCTCCTCCGGCCCGACCGCGGGCAGCGACGCCGGCGACGGCGGCGGCGAGACACGATTCCACGCGTTCTGGGCCGACGCCGTTGCCGACGACGTGGAGGCCCGCGACCCCGACGACCCGATCGTCATCAAGGGCGGCGTCTCCCCCTCGGGCATCCCCCACCTCGGCCACTTCAACGAGATCGTCCGCGGCTACTTCGTCGCCGAGGTGCTCCGCGAGCGCGGCCACGAGGTCCGGCAGGTGTTCACCTCCGACGACCGCGACCCGCTCCGGAAGCTCCCGCGACGGCTCGCCGACGCCGACTGGAACGTGGTGGAGTTGGGCGACGTAGACGCCGGCGCGCTCGGGAAGAACCTCGGCAAGCCCTACACCGCGATCCCCGACCCGTTCGGGGAGTGCCACGACTCCTACGGCGAGCACTTCGCGGACCTGCTCGCCGGCGCCGCCGAGATGGTGGACGTGCCCGTCGAGGTGCTCTCGAACACCGAACTGTACGAGACCGGGGAGTTCGAGCCGGAGATCCGGACGATCCTCGAGAACGTCGACACCGCCCGCGAGGTACTGGCCGACTATCAGGACTCCGTGGACGCCGACTACTCTCCGTTCCGCGTGGTTTGTGAGGAGTGCGGCATCGTCACCACCGACGTGACCGTCGCGGATCTGGACGAGGGGACGGTGGAGTACGAGTGTACGGGCATCACCGCGGGCGACCGCGAGATCGAGGGCTGCGGTCACGCCGGCGAGGCGACCCTGCGGGACGGCAAGCTCTCGTGGCGCTTCGAGTGGCCCGCGCAGTGGAGCCTTCTCGGGGTTGATTTCGAGCCGTTCGGCAAGGACCACGCCGAGGGCTCGTGGCCCTCCGGCGAGGAGATCGCCCGGGAGGTGCTCGGCATCCAGCCCCCCGTGCCGATGACCTACGAGTGGTTCACGCTCAACGGCGAGCCGCTCTCCTCATCCTCGGGCAACGTCGTCACCGTCCCCGAGGTGCTCGACCTGCTCGAACCAGAAGTCCTGCGGTACTTCTTCGCGCTCGACCCGAACAAGGCCCGAGACTTCGACATCTCCCGGCTCGATCAGCTGGTCGACGACTTCGACCGCTTCGAGCGCGCCTACTTCGGCGATGTCGACGACGAGGAACTGGAGCGGTTCGCGAACCGGGCGTACCCGTTCGTGGTTGAGGAGGTCCGCGAGGAGCGCATCCGCCTCCCCTACACGTTCGCCGCCGTACTGGGGATGGTCGAGGACCGCGACCTTCGCATCCAGATGGCCCGCAACGAGGGGCACATCCCCGAGGACGCCCCGGAGTGGGCGATCGACGACGCGCTCGCCCGCGTCGAGAAGGCCCGCGCGTGGGGCGAGCGCTGTGACAACGCCTACAACTACCGGCTCCAGACCGACCTGCCCGACACCGACCTCACCGCCGACGAGCGGGCAGCGCTGGACGACCTCGCCGAGTTCGTCGCCGAGGGCCACGACGGTGACGCGATCCAGGGCGAGATCTACGAGCTCGCGGAGGAGCACGGCCTGGAGACGGGCGACCTGTTCGCCGCGGGCTACCGGCTGTTCTTCGACAAGGAGCAGGGGCCACGGCTGGGCGAGTTCCTCGGCGAACTCGACCAGTCGTTCGTCGTCGAGCGGCTCCGCCGGGAGGGGTAGCCCCCCGATCCCGTCGCGGCGTCCAGCGGCGGCGTAACGTCGGACCCGAACGCCTTTGCCCGGCCGGGCCGGACCCACACGCAGATGATCGACGGGCTGTTACAGGCTGTTCCCACCCTCGGCCCGCTGACGTGGATACTCGTCGGCGTGGCCGCCTACTCGCTGGCGGCCTACTGGCTCGACGAACGGGGGCTGGTCCCCGACTCGATCAGCGTCTCCGGGCCGATCACGACGATCCACACCAAGCGCGGTCGGGCGTTCCTCAACTGGCTCGCCGGCCCCAAACGCTTCTGGCGGGCGTGGACCAACGTCGGCCTCGGCGCGACGCTGGTGGTGATGGTCGGGATGTTCGTCCTGCTGCTCCGGCAGGGGCGGCTGATCCTCGAAAACCCGCCCGCGCCGTCGCCGGTGAACGAGCCCGCGAACGTGCTGGTGATTCCCGGCGTCAACGAGTTTCTCCCGCTGTCGGTCGCGCCGGAGATCGTCGCCGGCCTGCTGGTCGGGCTGGTCGTCCACGAGGGCGGCCACGGGCTGCTCTGTCGCGTCGGCGACATCGACATCGAGTCGATGGGGCTGGTGACGCTCGCGGTGATCCCGATCGGCGCGTTCGTCGAACCCGACGAGGAGAGCCAGCGGGCGGCCGACCGCGGCGCCCGCGCCCGGATGTTCGCCGCCGGCGTCACCAACAACTACCTCGTCACTATCGTCGCGTTCGCGCTGCTGCTCGGCCCGGTCGTCGGCT
>NZ_JBHUDH010000121.1:30580-34162 GCF_042678005.1 Halolamina salina
TCAGCGGCCGCCGAGGCCGGGATCGACGGCGGCGACCGGATCGTGATGGTCGGCGACCGCGAGATCACGAACGGCAGCGAACTCGACGCCTATCTCGCGAACAGCAACGAGACAGAGGTGACGGTCACGCTCGGCGACGGCACCGAGACGACCGTGGAACGCTCGCTGCTCGTTACCAGAGTCGCCGGCGGCTCGCCGTTCGACCGCGAGGGGGCGGCCGGGCTGGACGTGAACGACACGATCACCGCCGTCAACGGCACCGAGGTCCGCACCGAACGCGGGTTCCGCGAGGCGGTCGGGAACCGGACGAGCGTCACGATCACGACCGCCGACGGCGACACGACGACCGGACCGATGGGCGTGCTCGTCCGGGCGACCGCCCCGGACCTCCCGGGGATCGGCGGCCAGCCCGGGGACCACCCGCTCAACGACTCCGCGGGGTTCCCCGCTCGAACGCCGTTCACGCTGCTCAGTATCGACGGGCAGATCACCCACACCGCCGCGGACGTGACGGCTGCGCTCGAGGAGCGTAACCCCGGCGAGACAGTCGAGGTCGTCGCGGTCGTCGACGGCGAGCGGCGGAGCGCGACGGTGACGCTGGTCGAGGACTACCGCGAGAACGAGTCGGGCGGCTATCTGGGCATCGCGCCGCTGTCGGACGGCGAGTACAGCGGCGTCGGCACGAGCAGCCTCGGCGTCGACTACTACCCGGCGGCGGGGTTCCTCTCGCTGCTGAACGGCGACGGCGGTGTCGGCGTCGTCGCCGCCGGCGGCTCGGTGCTCGGTCTGGTGCTCGTCGTCCTCCTGCTACCGTTCATCGGCGCGGTCGGCGGTGGGCAGTACAACTTCGCCGGCTTCGTCGCGGCCAACCGGAACTTCTACGAGATCACCGGGCCGCTCGAACCGCTCGGCGGCGGGGTGTTCCTGCTGGCGAACCTCCTCTTTTGGACCGGCTGGATCAACCTCAACCTCGCCTTCTTCAACTGCATCCCGGGCTACCCGCTCGACGGCGGGCGGATCCTCCGGGCCTGCGTCGAGGCGGTGGTCGCACGGCTGCCCGTCGAGGACAAGCACACGCTGACGCGGGCGATCACGACGAGCGTCGGGCTCGCGATGCTCGCGTCGCTGCTGCTCGTGGTGTTCGGGCCGCAGCTCCTCAACTGAGCGTCAGTTGGGGTCTTCCTCGACGTCCATCCGGTCGTAGAACTCCTCGGGGGTGTCGTCGATGCGCTCGAAGTCGTCGAAGTAGTACTCGTGGTGCCGGACGACCTGTTCGCAGATCCACCGCGAGAACGTCTCGTCGAAGCGCCAGTGTTCGGCGGGCTGTTCCACGTCGAACCGCTCGTCGGTGGCGAAGCTCACGTAGACGTGGTAGAAGCCGAGGATCACGTCGGCGAACTCCCGGGCCTTCGCGCCGGTCTCGACGCGCTTCTCGGCGAGTTCCTGCTCGCCCGCCTCGGTGAGCTCGAAGTACTTCCGATCGGGCTCGTCCTCGCGTTCGATCCGCTCGGCCCAGCCGTTGTCCTCGAACTTGTAGAGGATGGGGTAGACGGAGCCGTAGGACGGCTCCCAGTGACCGCCGCTGATGTCGCCGATCTCCTTGAGGATCTCGTACCCGTACCGGGGCTTCTCCTCGAGGAGTTCGAGCACGATGTACGAGATGAGGCCTTTCGGGGGGCCGCTCTTCCGCATCGTTCCCCGTACGGAGGGGGTTCTCTGAAAGGGTTTCGGTCCGGGAAGCGGCGCTTCAGCGACTGATTCGGGCGGTAACGGGAAAATCCGCCCGTTCAATCGTTCGTGAGCGGAGTGACACGCAACGCCCAAGCCCCCACAGTCCCGACCCTGAAGCATGACGGAGCCACCGCAGACCGAGGAGGGTTGGTTCGTCCTCCACGACTTCCGTGACGTCGACTGGGACGCTTGGCGCGACGCCCCCGACCGCGAGCGCGAGCGCGCGGTCGCGGAAGGCGTGGAGTACCTCGAGGACCACGAGGCCGTCGTCGACGCCGACGAGGGTACCTCGGCGGTGTTCAGCGTCGTCGGCGACAAGGCCGACCTGCTGGTGATGCATCTCCGCCCGACGCTGGATCACCTCTCGACGGCCGAGCGGCGGTTCGAGCACACCGCACTGGGGGAGTTCACCGAGCAGGCCACCTCCTACGTCTCCGTGACGGAGGTGTCGGGGTACGTCTCCGACGCCTACTTCGCCGAGGACGAGGAGGAGGTCGACGAGGGGCTGAAGCAGTACATCGAGGGGAAGATCAAGCCCGAACTGCCCGACGACGAGTACGTCTGCTTCTACCCGATGGACAAGCGCCGCGGCGAGGAGGTCAACTGGTACGACCTGCCGTTCGACGAGCGCGCGGACCTGATGGCCGGCCACGGCGAGACCGCCCGGAAGTGGGGCGGGAAGGTCGACCAGATCATCTCCTCCTCGCTCGGGCTGGACGACTGGGAGTGGGGCGTGACGCTGTTCGCCGGCGACGCCGTCGACATCAAGGACATCGTCTACGAGCTCCGGTTCGACGACGCCACCTCGAAGTACGGCGAGTTCGGCTCCTTCTTCGTCGGCCGGCGGTTCCCGCCCGCTGATCTGGGCGCGTACCTGCGCGGCGAGACGGTGCCGACGGGCGACGACGGCGGTCATCCTGATGGTCACCACCACGGCGAGAGCGAGGGCCACCACGGCGATGGTCACCATCACGGTGAGGGAGACCACGGCGACGGCGACGGTCACCACGACCACGGCGACGACGAGGACGAAGCCGACGCGGGCGACATCCGCGGCCAACTCGAGGACCTCGACATCTACGCGGGCCAGCCCCACGGCGAGGACGTGTACGCGACGGTGCTGTACAGCGAGGCCGACGCCGAGGAAGTCAGCGAGGAGGTCGACGGCCTCCGCGGCAACTTCGAGCACTACGACACTCACGTGAAGACGGCGGTGTACGAGGGGACGTACACCGACCGCGTCGCGGTCGTGAGCATCTGGGACACCGCAAGCGCCGCCGAGACCGCGGCGGGGTTCCTCTCGGACCTGCCGGGCGTGGTCGAGCGCGCCGGCGAGGAGTCCGGCTTCGGCACGATGGGGATGTTCTACACCGTCAAGCCCGACTACCAGGAGGAGTTCGTCGAGAAGTTCGACACCGTCGGCGAGATGCTCGAAGAGATGGACGGCCACTTCGAGACCGACCTGATGGTCAACCGCGAGGACGAGAACGACATGTTCATCGCGAGCCAGTGGCGCTCGCAGGACGACGCGATGGAGTTCTTCCGCTCGGACGCGTTCCGCGACACGGTGCAGTGGGGTCGTGACGTGCTGGCGGACCGGCCGCGGCACGTGTTCTTGGCCTGATTCGGTCGTCGGAGGGCTATTCGTTTTCGGTCGTTTTTCGGTGTGATACGGGCTCTCGCCGGCAGCGACGGCAACAGCAGGTCGGTGCTAGACCACTTGCGACCGCACCGCCCCGCACAGCCCACGGACCTCCCCAGCCGACTCACTCGCTCACGTCCGTTCGCTCGTTCGTCCCTCGCGCTCGGCTCGCGCACGGAGGCGCTCGCGCTTCGCGCCAACAGCGACTG
>NZ_JBHUDH010000121.1:34168-40234 GCF_042678005.1 Halolamina salina
GGGGGAGGGGTGGGGACTCGGCGCTGCGCCGTCGACGAGAGCCGCAGGCTCTCGTCTGCCAATCAGAAATCTTCGATTTCTGATGATGGGCTTCATGCCCGGCGCACTGCGGTCACAAGTGGTCTACGAACGAGGCGCTGTCGCGGTCGCTGTCCGAGTAGCCAACGATCGAGCCACTGTTTGCAGTATCGGCCACGACTCCCACAGGTCATACCCATAACCGGACGTGCATCACGTGCGGACACCCGAACCCATTTGGCCGCGCCACTCCACCCTCCGGACATGACCAAACGGCACGCCTCGCTCCCGCCGGACGCCGAGGCCGGGGTGGACGCCTTCATCGAGGAGGTCGACGAACGGCTCTCCTCCGACGAGGACACCTGCGACGTGGTGCAGGACACGCTGGTCGACCTGTTCGGCGACCGCGACGCCTACGAGCGCTGGCAGGACGGCGGCGACGTGACGCCAGCGGAGCGCGTGCGCCTGCAGGGGTACGACCCGTGCAACGCGACGCTGGAGTCGGAGTACTACGCCGAGAAGGACGAGGACCGGTTCCAGCGCTCGAAACACCTCCAGTGGCTCTGGCGGCAGTTCGACGCGACGCCGATGGCCGACAACATCGAGTTCGCGCTGCGGTTCCGGCAGATGCTCGCGGAACACCTGTTCGAGGAGGTCGGCGAGGACTGCCGCTTCTTCAAGGGGATCACGTTCACCTACGGCCACAACATCACCGTCGGCGACAACGTGGTCGTCCACGACGACGTCCATCTCGACGACCGCGGCGCGCTGGAGATCGGCGACCGCGTCTCGATCTCGGACTCCGCGCACGTGCTCTCCCACGACCACGACATCGTCGACCAGACCGAGGTGAAGAACTACCGGACGATCATCGAGGACGACGCCCGGCTCACCTACGACACGCTCGTCCGCGCCGGCTCGAAGCTCGGCGAGAACTCCGTCGTCGGCGCGAAGGCCGTCGTCGACGGCGACGTGCCCGCCCACCACGTCGCTGTCGGCCAGCCCGCGAAATCCGTTCGCGTGAAGCCGGGCTGGGAGTCCGAAGCCGCGCCCGTCGAGGACCGGCTCGACCGGAACAAGGAGGAGCGACGGATCGAGTACGACCTCCCCGAGGATCTCGAGGTGTTCGACGAGTTCGAGCGCGATCTGAACCCGCCGGATACCGAGGAATGAGCGAAGACGGCCGAGAACCGTTCGTCGGCAAGATCACCCAGAAAGCGATCCTGTTCGGTCCGGACGGCGACGTACTGGTGACTGGAAGTGACGAGACCCCCGAGCCACCGGGCGGAACTTTCGAGTTCGGCGAGACTCTGGTCGACGGTCTCCGGCGAGAACTCCAAGAGGAACTGGGTATCGACGCCAGAGTCGGACCTCCAGTTGAAACCCTGTACGGCGGCTGGGCGGACGACTCCGGCACGCCGATGGTGGCGCTCGTCTACCGCTGTGAAACCGACGAGCGCGAGGTGACGCTGAACGAAGAGCACGAATTCGCGAGATGGGTCGCACCCGAGGAAGCCGCCCAACGGTTCGGAGCAGTCATCGGCCGACTCGAACAAGCAGTGAGACGCGCAGAGAAAATCGAGAATTCGGGGCCGTTTACGGCCGTCGCTGATCCCTACGCTGACAGCGACACGACAAGCGAGGAAGTAGTCGCCGCGTTGGAAGCCGCCCGAACCGACGACGGTTAGAGCCGGCTGTACGCCCAGCCGTTCGTCCGAAGCCGCGTCAAAACGACGCAAGTGAAGGCCGAACAGTTCGTCCCGTGACACAGAAGCGCCGTCCGGGAGTCTCGCGAGCGAACGCAGTGAGCGAGTGAGACTACGGACGGCGCACGAACGACCGAAGGGAGAGAGTGCGCCGTCCGGGAATTGAACCCGGGCCGGTAGCTTGGGAAGCTACTGTCCTACCACTGGACCAACGGCGCTCTGTTTCGAGGAACGCCAGCCTCCGGTAAGTCGGTTTCGGATTCCGCCACCCCCTACCGAAACCGGACGCGCGTCCACCTCCCGGGATCGGGGAGTGCCTATTTGTCACCCGCGGCAGAACGATCGCCCATGCCCGAAGACGTCCTCACGGAGAACGCACCGCTGGACATCCGTTTCTCGGAGGCAGAGCTCGAAACCGCCCGCGAGGAGATCGTCTCGTTCATCCGGGACACCGTCGACGCCGCCGGCGCCGAGGGCGCCGTGCTCGGCCTCTCGGGCGGAATCGACTCGACGCTGACCGCCTACCTCGCCGTCGAGGCGCTTGGCGAGGACGGCCTCCACGGGCTCACCATGCCCGCACGGGTCAGCGACGAGGAGCTGATGAGCGACGCCGAGGCGGTCGCGGAGTCGCTCGGCATCCCCTACGACGTGATCGAGATCGAGCCGATCGCCGAGACGTTCGACGAAGCCTACCCCGAGGGGATCGAGGACAAGACCGCCGCGGGGAACGTCCGCGTTCGGACGCGTGCAGTGCTGAATTACTACGTCGCCAACACGGAGAACCGCATCGTCCTCGGGACGGGCAACCGCAGCGAGGCGATGACCGGCTACTTCACGAAGTACGGTGATCAGGCCGTCGACTGCAACCCCATCGGCGACCTGTACAAGCAGCAGGTCCGCCAGCTGGCCGCGCACGTCGGCGTCCCCCACGAACTGGTGATGCAGACGCCCACCGCCGAGATGTGGGAGGGCCAGACCGACGAGGAGGAGATGGGGCTGAACTACGACCACCTGGACGCCGTGCTCGCGCTGCACGTCGACGGCCCGCTGTCGAAGGCCGCGACGGTGCGCTACGTCGACGGCGTCACCGAGGAGCACGTCGAACGCGTCGAGGAGTTGGTCGAGGGGAGCGCACACAAGCGCTCGATGCCGCCGTCGCCCGAACTCTCCGTGCGGGAGTGAAACCAGTCACAGCGCGCGACCTGTCGCGGCCTCCGTGCCGCGACGACAGAGCGAATGCCGTGACTGTGTAGCGCCCAGTCTACCGCACCGGATTTTCCGGCCCGCGACCGAGGTACTCCGCGGCGAACGCCTGCACCGCCTCGGCGTCGTAGTCGTCGATCACGAGGCGGTGGGTCCACGCCGTCAGCACGTAGTCGCCGCGAGGGTTCTCGTTGGGGTTCGGCGCGACGATGACGCTCTGCCACTGCCCGTCCTTGTTCGCGGCCCACGCCCGGAGGCTGGCCTCCGCCTCGTCGGAGAGGTTCGCCTCGTCGTAGTAGATCACGACCGCGCCGTGTTCCAGCGAGTGGACCAACTCCTCCATCCGGGGCGTCTCGGTGTAGAAGCCCGCCGACACCCAGTCGCTGGAGTGCGGTCCCGAAAGCGGCGGGACGGTGTCGTAGTCGATGTTGCCCGAGCGGTGGTCACGCCCCTGACTCTCGAACGTCTCGGCCTGCGAGATCCACTCGTCGGCGCCGCGGTTCGGCAGCGGCTCGTCCTCCATCCCCGCCGGCTCGGCGTCGAGATCCGTGCCGCCGCCCCCGCCGCTGAGGAAGAAGAACCAGATCGCGACGACGAACACCACCAGCACCGCGGCGCCCGACAGGAGGCCCACGATCGGGAGTCCCTCGTCGTCGCCCCCGGCAGCCTCGACCCGGCGTTGGTCTATCGGTCCGAGCTCCTCGGCGTGCTCGTCGCCGAGATGTTCGAGGTAGGCCGCCTCGTCGTCGAAGGCCGCCCCGCAGTACTCACACTCGACCATACACCCTACACCGCCCCCGGCGCCCATAACCCTTCGCTATCGGGTGGTCGCGGCGGATCGACGAACCGGCGCTGCTGGCCGTCGCTCGTCGCGCTTTCGGGGGCTTTCCAAAGGCATTTGCCTCCGCCGCGACTTACCCTAGACGATGGACGACGCCGCCGTGGCCCGCCGTTCGGCCCGGGACGCGCTGGGGGAGATCGAGCCCGTGCCCCTCCGGGAGACGCTCGACCAGCGACTGGAAGCGGCGTCGATGGTCCCAGGGGCGCTGACGCTGTCGACCGCCCGGGCGTTCGACGAGAGCGTCGACGTGACCGAGCTGGGCGAACTCGCCGCCGGCGTGCAGTTGATCTACGAGGGACTCTCGCTCACCCGACAGCTGGCCCACGAGGAGCCGTGGGCGATCGACCCGGAGAACGACATCGAGGCGGACCTCTCGGTCGTCGCCGCCGACGTGCTCGTCTCCCGGGGGTTCTCGCTGCTCGCCCGGACGCCCGCGGCCGACCGCGCGGTCGAGACGGTCCGGGCGTGCGGCCGCGACCAGACCGACCGCGAGCGGACCGACAACCCCGCGGCGATCGACCGGAACCTCGAGGCCGACGTGTTCGAACTCGCGGTCGTCGCCGGCGTCGCCGCCGTCGACGGCACCGCCTCCGAGGAGCTGCTGGGGTTCGCGGCGGAGCTGGCCCGCTCCTACGAGGGGGCGCTCCCGGCGGCGCCGGAGCTGCTCGCCGAGCCGACGCGGGATCGACTCGCCGGCTTCTCCGACGGCTACGTCGGCTCGGCGACCCGGAGCGCGGGAACGGATCCCTGAGCCGGGGCGAATCGAAATCCCTATACACGGAACCGCAGTACGAGGAGGTGCGCGCCTGGGTAGCTTAGCGGTAAAGCGCGTCCTTGGTAAGGACGAGAGCCCGGGTTCAAATCCCGGCCTAGGCTTTCTGTGAGGAACAACGTGACGAGCGAAAGCCGTAGCCGGGATTTGCGCCAGTCAGTCGCAGCGCGAGCGGAGCGAGCGACCGTCTGACGCTGTTCAAATCCCGGCCGAGGCTTCTTCCGAAACTCCACCCAACGAGCGACGGCCACGCCGTGACGAAACGCCTTTTTCGCACCGTCCCACCCCCACGCGTATGGCCCTCGCCGACACCGTCTCCACCGTCTTCGCCCCCGAACTGTTCGTCCTCCTCGCGACCCTACTCCTCGTCGGCTACGAGCGACGCAACGCTCTCGACGCGAAACCGCTCGCCGCACGCTTGGGCATCGTCGCCGGCGCGTGGGTCCTCGCGTTCGCCGTCTATCAGGGCGGCCCGGCAGCCCTCGGCACCGGTGTCCCGGGCGGCGACGACTTCTTCGCCGCGCTCGGCCTGATCGTCGCGTTCGCCGGAATCGCCCTCGCGTGGCGGCAGTTCGACTGGGGTGCGCTCGTCCCGCCGTACGCCGTGCTCCTGATCGCCACCTCAGTTCTCCACCTCGTGGTCGTCCCGCTGTGGGACGCGTCGAGTCACGTCATCTACGCCGCCGTGCCCGCGGGTGCGCTGGTCGCCGCCGACCGCCGATTTGCGCCGCTACTTCTCGTGGCACCGCTGCTCGTCTGGAGTCGCGTCGCGACCGGTGCCCACACCGTCGGGGAAGCGGTGGGTGGGCTACTCGTCGCTGGGGTCGTGCTCACCGGCGCGTTCGCGCTGGACCGACTGCCCGGCGAGGACGGTCCCGAGATCGACCCGCTCTAATCCTCCAGCGTCTGGACCTCTCGCTTCCGGTCCTCGGCGTCGGCGTCGCCCGTGTTCTCGGTGCCGGCAGGCTCGAACAGGACGACCTTCGCCAGCCCGTCGGCGACCGGGCGGTGTTCGACGCCCGCCGGGACGACCCCGAGCTCGCCGTCCGAGAGCTGCTGGTCGGGCTCGCCTTCGAGTTCGAGGGTCAGATCGCCCTCGATCACCCAGAACAGTTCGTCGGCGTCGGGGTGGCTGTGCCAGACGAACGCCCCCTCGAGCTTGGCGGCTTTCAGCTCCTGCCCGTTGAGCGACGCGAGCAGCCGCGGCGCCCATCGCTCCTCGAACGCGTCGAACGCCTCGTCGATGTCGACTGTCTCCATGGCCGATCGCGGGGACGCCGGAGCGAAAAGCGCGTCGCCCGGTCAGCGCAGGTCCTCGATCAGCGAGTCCGGGATCCGGTCGACCGTCTCCTCGGGCAGCGCGTCGACCGCCCGCTCCCCCCAGTCGACGATTCGGCGCCGGAGGAACGCGTAGACCAGCCCGACGGCGACCGTTCCGACGACGATCGCGTCGAACACGCCGTCGTACGCCGCCAGCGCGAGCAGCCCGAGTCCGAGCGTCGCCACGGCGTCCTCGGGGGCGCCGT
>NZ_JBHUDH010000122.1:0-972 GCF_042678005.1 Halolamina salina
ACGCCTGGCTCGAGAGTAACGCGGTCACCGGCTTCGAATCCATTGACATTAGCACCTGTTTCAACGATCTCTCCCGCACTCTCGTGGCCAAGGACGAGCGGATTCTCAACTACGAAGTCGCCGATTCGGCCATGTTCATAGTAGTGGACATCTGAGCCACAGATACCGACATTACGGATTTTGACGAGAACCTCATCTGCGTCTGGCTCAGGCCGTTCTCTTTCTTCGATCTCGAACTCCTCCGGATCAGTGAGTACTGCGGCACGCATCGGCTGGTCAGACTTTTCCATTCAATAAAAACATGAGGGATAATTCATAGTCGCTATCATTGACGTTAATCAGTTACATATACAATCAAATGTATGGAACAATTCAATTCACTCCGATATATTGAATTCTGGGTTAATACGAGTTGAATCGGAGAATTTTGGCCATAAACTGCTGCTATGTAACCACGATAAATTTTATTAATGAGTGTGATTATGACTCACACAGGCTCGATCCGAATGATAGATAATAACAGACCAGGTATCGATCGTCGTACTTTCATACGAGCGAGTGGTGCTGCCGGCCTCGCAGGTCTCGGAGGGTGTCTCGGCGAAGATAACGAAGCGGGAGGGCTTCCCGACCCCGATATCGAACCAGCCTCCTCGATCAGTTTCATTTCGGAAGCGACGCCACCAAGCGTAGCGGTAAATGAATTGATCGGCGAGTTTACTGAAGAGACGGGTATCGAAGTCGATATCACGCTCGCACCGTTCGATAACTATTCCGAACGTCTTGCAAGCGACATAAATAGCCAAACCGGAGACATTCAGGTTTTCTACGCCGATCCGTACATCGTCGGCTCCCGGTACTACCCGGACATGGAATCGCTCGATCCGTACATCGAGTCCGACGACTTCGAGGACCTTCCGAACGGAACTGACGACTTCATCGCGAGTCACCTCGATGCGTGCGGGTACTTCGGCG
>NZ_JBHUDH010000123.1:0-641 GCF_042678005.1 Halolamina salina
CGGACGCGCTCCACGCCCCCGTGATCCGGCTCTGACCCCGAGCTTTTGAACGAGCGGGCGGGCACGCCCGCAGATGGATCTCGACTGGACACAGGAGTCCGTCGCAGGGGTGACGCTGGTCCGCGTCCACCTCCGGAACGAGCGTGCGACCGACCGCCGGGTCCGCCTCCGGAGCCGGCTCGACGGTCCCGTCCTGCCGCCACGACGCCACGGGACGCCCGCAGCCGGCTGGGACCGCGACGGCGTGACGACGGTCGTTCCCGCCGACGGAACGGCGGCACTTGGGTACGCCTCCCCGGCACCGACAGCGACGCCGCCGGTGATCCTCGACGATGTCGGCCCCGTCGAAGACAAACCGGGCGACAGTACGCCGGAGGCAGCCGTCCGGGAACTCGGCGACCACCGGCCGCCCCGGGCAGTGCTCGGTGAAGAAAGCGAGAACCGTGGAAACGGAACGGACTGGGACCAGTCGCTCCTCGATCTACCCACACACATGATCGAGGGCGAACGAGACACCACCGACGGACGTTCAGCGCGACGCGCGTCGCTCCCGGACGAAGCCGAGGCGCTCCTGTCCCCCTATCGAACGCGGATTCGGACCGCCGAGGCGCTGAACGCCGCCGGGGTCGTCGAGGCGAACC
>NZ_JBHUDH010000124.1:0-835 GCF_042678005.1 Halolamina salina
GGCGGTTCCCGGGCGTCGTAGGCGAACTCGGTCGCCCGCTTTTCGCCCCCGTTCCGCGAGACGGTGGCGACGACGCCGGGCGCGCTCTCGTACTGGGCGAGCGTGTCGGGCGCGTACCACGCGTCGCCGTGCTGTGGCGGGGCTGGGGCCGGCACGCGGTCGAACCGTGGCTCCGGGGTGGACATGGTGGTCTTGGGAACCGTTGTTTCGCTATCTGGTTTAAACGTTTTGACGAAGAATTAATTTCTGAAAATATCCTTCCTGCGCGGCCGAGCGTGCTCTCCCGGCGGCTATCGAGAAACGCCGCTCACTCGCCGCCGTCGATAGCGCGCCGCTGGAGGGCGACCGTCGCGATCGAGACGACGACGACGGCGAACAGGTGGCCGATGACCGCGGCGACGAGCACGGGGTGGCCGAGCACGAACGGCACCATCGCCACCTGCACGCCGGCGAACGCGACGTTGAGCGCGTCGAGGCGGGTCAGCTTCGCGGTCGTCTCGCGGTCGAAGTCGTGGCGGAGCGCGCGCCAGAACCCCACGACCGTCGCCCACCAGCAGGCGCCGATGCGGTAGATCACGTCCCACGTGACCAGCAACAGCAGCACGACGGCGATCACGGGCGGCTCCGGCCCCAACAGCTCCGTCAGCAGCGAGCCACCGTCCCGCGGATCGACGACGAACAGGTACGTCACGAACAGCACGAACGCGAGCACGCTGAGCGCGAGTTCGATGCTGGAGCCGAACAGCAGCCGGCGGTACGTCCTCGGCGGCTGGAGCCGGCGGACGGTCCGGCTGAACGTCAGCATCAGCCAGCTACCCGCGACCGCGACGACGAT
>NZ_JBHUDH010000124.1:908-5325 GCF_042678005.1 Halolamina salina
ACCGCCGCGGTGCCGGCCGGCACCGCCGTCCAGAGGTCGTAGACCGCCGCGACCGTGAGGACGATCGCCTCGAAGACGACGAACTGCGTGAGCAGCGCGGCCCGGTCCGAGAGGTCCAGCCCCGGCACCGCGCTCACGAGGCTCTCGTACACCCACGTCTCCCCCAGATTCGGCGCCATCAGGCCTCCTCGCCGGCCGCCTCCTCGTCGAGCGCCTGCTCCACGGCCGCCTCGAAGGGAGTCCGCTCGATCGGCACCAGCGACTGGATCCGGTCGTCGGTCACGACTACGTCCGTCGCCATGCCGTCGATAAGCGGGTACGCCACCCCCGCGGGCACGTCGGTGACGAGGTCGACCCAGTACGCCGAGAGCCGCGGGGTGAGCACCGGCACGGGGACGATCAACGGCTCCCGGCCGATCAGGACCCGACCGACGGTCGCGAGCATCTCGCGGTAGGTCAGCACCTCCGGCCCGCCGATCTCGAACGTCCCGTCGGCGGTCTCGGGCTCGTCGAGGGCGCCCACGAGGTACGCGATCACGTCGTCGATCGCGATCGGCTGGACCCGCGTGGACACCCAGCGCGGCGTGATCATCACGGGGAGCCGCGAGCCGAGCTGGCGGACGATCCGGAAGCTGGCGCTGCCCGCGCCGACGATGATCGCCGCCCGGAGCACGGTCAGGTCGTACTCCCCGCGGCCCAGCACCGTCTCGACCTCCCGGCGGGACCGCAGGTGGGCCGAGAGGTCGTCGCCGTCGACCCCGAGGCCGCTGAGGTAGAGCACGCGGTCGACGCCGGCCCGCTCGGCCGCGCTCGCGAAGTTGCGTGCGCCCCGCCGGTCGCGCTCCTCGAAGCCGCGGCCGCCGCCCATCGCGTGGATCAGGTAGTAGGCGGCGTCGACGCCCTCCAGCGCGTCGTCCAGCCCCGACGGCTCCAGCACGTCGCCCTCGAACACGGTCACGCCCTCGGGGGCGTCGTACGTCGATCGGTCCCGGACGAGCGCCGACACCTCGTGGCCGGCGTCGAGCAGCGCCGGGATCAGCCGTCCCCCGACGAACCCGGTCGCGCCCGTGACGAGAACGTTCATAGCGACGATGGGGTCCGCCGCCGCTTAGGTGCTGTGCCGGCTTCGCCGCCGCCGAGCGGGTCGCAGGCTCGTGACGGTCGTGTCACTGCCGGTAGCGTTATTCTGTGGTAAATGTTAGCACGACTATGCGGGAACTGACCGAGGCCGACATCGACCGGAAAGGCATCGTGCTCGACTACTTCCGACGGCTCGACAGCGGCGGCGACCTGCTCGAACTGTTCGCCGAGGACGCCCGCGTGTTCTACCCGAAGTGGGGGATCGCTACCGGGCGGGAGGAGATCGGCGAGATGTTCGGCGACGTGGGCGGGGTGGTGAACGCGATGAACCACGACTACGAGACGTTCAACTACGTCATCAACGGCGACACGGTCGTCGTCGAGGGGACGAGTAGCGGCGAGACCGCCGACGGGACAGAGTGGCGACCCGACGGGGAGCCGGGCGGCGGGCGCTGGTGTGACGTGTTCGAGGTACGCGACGGCGAGATCGCGCGGCTGTTCATCTACCTCGACCCGGACTACGCCGGGCGGGACACGGCGCAGTATCCCTGGCTCTGAGCAGTCGGGGGGTCACCGACAACCCTACCCACACCCCACCCCAACGCCGGTCAAATGCGCGCCGCAGTGCTCCGCGAGTACGGCGAACCGCTCGACGTGACCGAGCTACCCGACCCCGAGCCCACGCCCGACGGCGCCGTCGTCGAGGTCGAGGCCTGCGGCATCTGCCGGAGCGACTGGCACGCGTGGCAGGGCCACGGCGAGTGGGCCGACGATCAGGTGCCGCTGGACTACGTGCTCGGCCACGAGCCGGCGGGCCGCGTCGTCGAAGTCGGGGAGGACGTCGACCGCGTCGCGGTCGGCGACCGCGTGGTCGTCCCGTTCAGCCTCGGCTGCGGGGGCTGTGGGGAGTGCCGGACCGGCCACGGGAACACCTGCGAGGACGGCCTCGCGCTGGGGTTCGAGTCCGACGTGCCCGGCGCGTTCGCCGAGAGAGTGGGCGTCCCCCACGCCGACCACAACCTCCAGACGCTGCCCGACGGCGTGAGCTTCCGGGACGTGGCCGCGGTCGGCTGTCGGTACATGACCGCGTTCCACGCGCTCGCCCACCGCGCCGACGTGGGCGGCGGCGACTGGGTCGCGGTCCACGGCTGCGGCGGCGTCGGCCTCTCGGCGGTCCAGATCGCCGACGCGCTCGGGGCGCGACCGATGGAACTCGACGTGAGCGACGCCGCGCTCGCCCGCGCCGCGGACGTGGGCGCGAGCGAGACGGTGAACGGGAGCGAGACCGACGCCGTCGAGCGAATCCACGAGATCACCGACGGCGGTGCCGCGGTCAGCCTCGACGCGCTCGGCCGCGCGGAGACCGCACGGAACTCCGTCCAGTGTCTGCGCTCCCGCGGCACCCACGTGCAGGTGGGGCTGACGACCGACGCCGAGAAGGGCGAGGTGTCGCTGCCGACCGACTGGATGACCCGCTGGGAGATCGACTGGCCCGGCTCGCGGGGGATGCCGCCCGCACGCTTCGACGAACTGCTGGCGATGGTCGACGACGGGACGCTCGACCCGGGCGCGCTCGTCGGCCGCGAGGTGGGACTCGACGGCGTCTCCGACCGGCTGGCGGCGATGACTGATTACGACACCGACGGGATCGAGATCCTCACGTTCGAGTAGCCGCCGCGATCCTCTCGCCTACCTCCAGCCCGTTCTCCAGCGCGGCGTGGAGGCGGGCCTCGCCGGCGACCCAGTCGCCCGTACAGTACAGCCCCTCGGCCTCGGCGGCGTCGAGCGGGTCGGCGGCGACGCCGGCGTCTGGCAGCGCGTAGCGCCACCCCTGGTGGTCGGTCCAGTCGGGATCGGCCAGCCGCTCGTCGCCGACGATCTCGGCGGCGTGGGCCGCGAGCGTGTCGACGTTCGCCGCCGGGTCGTCGTCGTAGTGCGCGACCGACCAGTCGTGATTGGCCTGCACCACCAGCAGCGACTCGCCGTCGGGGACGTGGCCGGGTTTGCACTCCTCGCGGGAGAGCCAGCCGACGGCGTGCTCCTTGTCCGTGTTGACGAGCGCGTAGTACGGCAAATCGAGATCGAAGGGGTAGTGCAGCACGGCGGTCCAGATCGTTCGGTACGGCACGTCCGAGACGGCATCGAGCATGGGCTGCTTCACCGGCGATTCCCACTCCGCACCGCGGAGCAGGTCGGCGGTCTGGGGCGCCGGCGGATTGAGGAGGAGCACGTCGAACGGTCCCCACGCCTCGCCGTCCGCGTCGACGAGCGTCCACGTCTCGGCGTCGGCGTCGCGCCGCAGCGTCTCGACCCGCGTCCGCCGGTGGATCTCGGCGTCGGTCCGCCCGAACAGCCGCTTGGCGATCTGTGTCAGCCCCGCCCGGTAGGACCACTTGTGGCCGTCGGGCTTCCGCCCGGGGGTCACCTCGCCCGCCTCGTCGAACGTGTAGATCCGGTCGGTCACGTCGACGAGGCCGTCGTCGTCCAGCGTCCGAGTCAGAAGCTCGTTCGCCCGGTCGCTGTCGGACCTGACGTAGTTCGCGCCGTAGTCGTACGTCAGGTCCCCGTGTCGGCGGGTGGCCGCGCGGCCACAGAGCCCGCCGGACTTCTCCAGCACGGTCACCTCGGCGTCCGGCAGCGACTCGTCGAGGGCGAACGTCGCCGCGGCGGCCGCGCTCCCGGCGCCGACGACTCCGATCTCTGGCATACCGGGGTGTCGGGCGCCGGACGTATCAAGCGGGCCGGTGCCGGCACGCCGGGTCGGTTCCCTACGACGATCGCTTTCGTCAACGAAACCACTATACCTTGGTTGTAACAACCACGCGGTGTGCAGCGGGACACTGCAGTCGCGATCGTCCTCGCCCTCCTCGCCCTCCTCGCCATCGGCGCCGCGGGCGCCACGCTGGAGAACCCTGCCGACACCGACTCGGGGTCAGGGCTCGGCTCCGGGAGCGGGAGCGGCTTCGGGAGCGGGAACGGCGGGAGCGGCGGCGACAACGGAAGCGGGACCGGCGCCAGTGCCATGCAACTGGGCGGACAGGTCGGCGGCGCCTGCATCGCCGTCCTCCAGACGCTCCCGGCGAAGCTCCTGCTCGGCGGCTCCGTCGTCGCGCTCGCGGGCTACGTCTGGCGGCGAACCGACTCGGCGGCGATGGGCGCCGTGACGGCGGTCCTCTACGGGCCGATCGTCTACATGCTCTGGTACGCGCTCGCGACCTGTCAGACGATCCAGCAGGCGTCGCCGGCCCAGCAGCCGGCCAACGGAAGCCGGACCGTCAACGGGAGCAGCGGCGGCAGCGGCGGGCTCGGTGCCGCCGCGGACACCGCGACCAGCCAG
>NZ_JBHUDH010000125.1:0-1429 GCF_042678005.1 Halolamina salina
CACCCCACCAGGCAGAGGGCGCGCCGCGTTCCTTCGTCCCCGGGCGCTCGCTCCCCGGCCGGGGACGTTCTCAGTTCCCCGAGCGACGGCTCACTGGGTCGATAATCACGGCGTCGAGTTCCGTGGCTGCGGCACGGAGGCCGCAGCAGGTCACACGCCGAAGAAGGTCCGACACAGCCACGGCATCGAGCTCCGTGGCCGCGAGCCGAAGCTCGCGGCAGGTCACGCGCCGTGACCGGTTAGATAACCCCGGTCGTCTCCGCCACTTCCCGCGCCGCCTTCTCGGTGATCCCGTCGCCCAGCACCGTGTAGCGGTCGCGGATCTCGTGGGCGGTCGTGAGCGCCTCCAGCAGTTCGTCGTCGCTCAGCCCCAGATCGGCGGCGGTCGTCGGCGCGTCGAGGCTCTCCAGCGCCTCGTGGATGTCCTGCCACAGCCCGTCGGGACCGTCGTGGAGGTACGCCGTCATGATCGAGCCGACGCCGACCTGGTGGCCGTGGAGTGCCCGTCCCGGCGCGATCCGGTCGAGCTGGTGGGAGAACAGGTGCTCCGCGCCCGAGGCGGGCCGGGAGGAGCCCGCGATCGACATCGCCACGCCCGAGGAGACCAGCGCCTTCACCACGATCCACGCCGACTCCTCCAGCCCCGGCCGGATCAGGTCGGCGTTGTCGACCAGCATCTCCGCGGTCATCCGGGCGAGCGCGCCGCCGTACTCCGAGTACTCCACGCCCTTGAGCCGCCGGGCGAGCTGCCAGTCCGCGACCGCGGTGTAGTTCGAGATGATGTCCGCACAGCCGGCGGTCGTGAGCTCCCACGGCGCGTCGGCGATCACGTCGGTGTCGGCGACGACTGCCAGCGGCGGCTCGGCGGCGACGGAGTGGCGCGTGTCGCCTTCCGGGATCGACCCGCGACCGGAGACGATGCCGTCGTGGCTCGCAGCCGTGGGGACGGAGACGAACCCCACGTCGAGCTCGTCGCTGGCCATCTTCGCGGTGTCGATCGGTTTGCCGCCGCCGAGGCCGACGAGGTAGCCGGCGTCGACCTCGCGGGCGGCGTCGATCACGTTCTGGACCTGCTCGAACCCCGCCTCGGCGACGATCACCGTCTCCGCGCCGGAGAGCTGCTCGCGGACGCGGTCGCCGACGATCTGGTTCGGCGAGGGGCTGGTGACGATCAGCGGCGTCCCGGAGAGGTAGAGCTCCCCGACTGCGTCGCCGAGGTCGTCGAGGGCCCCGTGGCCGACGACGACGTTCCGGGGGAGCCGGATCCACGTCGATTTGTCGAACATGCTCCGGTGGTCGGGTGCGGCGGTGAAAAACGGTTCGTCAGTCGACGCCCGCTCAGGCCAGCGTACGCCACGCCTCGAACAGGAAGCTGACGCCGAAGCCGGCGAGCACGAGCGCGCTGACGGCCGCGACCGCGGGCGCGAAC
>NZ_JBHUDH010000125.1:1445-2085 GCF_042678005.1 Halolamina salina
CGGCCGGCCTGTACCAGCGCCGCCGGGAAACTGACCAGCCAGAGCGCGACGCCACCGAACAGGCCGACGATCAGCGCCGGGCTACCCGTCTCGACGACGAACAGGCCCGTGAGCGCCTCGCCGACGTAGGGGAGCACCGCCAGCACGTCGAGCGTCCCGGGGTCGAGCAGCCCGACGCCGGCGGTCAGCCAGAACAGGATCTGGTAGGGGTTCGTGAGCGCGAGCACGAACGCGCGGCGGAACCCCGTCGATTCGTCGTCGGCGAGCGGCGGCTCGGTCGATCCGTTCCCGCTGCGTTCGGTCGCTCCGCCGACTGACGAGGGCGCGAACGACTCCCGGACCCCCGACGCGGCGCCGTAGGCGAAGTAACACATCAGTAGCCCGCCGACGCCGAACATGACACCCTGTGCGGTCGGGTACTGCTGGACGACGCCGACGACGCCGCCGAGCGCGAGCAGGAAGAACACGAAGTCCGCCAGCCCCGCGCCGAGCCCGGCTTTCGCGCCCGCGGTCCAGCCGCGGAGCACGCTCTCCTCGGCGATCACGGCGTTCATCGGCCCCGGCGGCGCCGCGAGCGCGAGCCCGAACGCGGCGCCGGCGACGAGCGACGGGACGAGGTCGAACACGACGGGACGAAGGG
>NZ_JBHUDH010000126.1:0-3370 GCF_042678005.1 Halolamina salina
AGTTCCGGGAGACGCGGTTCGAGGGCGACGCCTCGTTCCGCGGGGCCGAGTTCCACGGCGGCGCGCGGGTCCGGGCCGACGACCTGCGCTTCACGGACGCGACGTTCGAGAGCGACGTGAGCTTCGAGCGTGCGGCGTTCCGGTCGGCCACGTTCGAGCGCGTCGCGGTCGGCGGGGACGCCGACTTCGACGAGGCGGTGTTCGACGGGGATCTGCTACTGACGGGCGCGTCGTTCGACGGCGCGCTCGTGTTCGCCGAGGCCCGGTGTAACGCCGACGTGGCGCTGGACGAGGTGGCCGTCGGCGGGGTCGCGAACTTCGAGGGCGTCGAGTTCCGGGGCGACGACAACGCCCGCGACGACGACGTGACGTTCGCCGACACCACGTTCGAGGCCGACGCCACGTTCGAGAACGGCGCCTTCGAGTACGCGGAGTTCTCCGGCGCCGTCTTCGGCGGCGACGCCGTCTTCCAGAACGTCCGGTTCGGGCAGGACACGTACTTCGAGGGCGTCGAGTTCCGGGGCGACGTGGACCTGAACGAGACGCGCTACGGGGAGGACGCCTCCTTCGAGGGGGCGACGTTCGCGGGCGAGGTCTGCTTCCGCGGCGCGGAGTTCCACGGCGGCGACAACGTCGAGGAGGACGACGTGCGATTCGTCGACGCCGTCTTCGAGAGCCACGTCGACTACGAGGGCGCACAGTTCCGCTACGTCGATTTCTCGGGCGCAGTGTTCCACGCGGCGGCGGACTTCGAGGACACCGTCTACGAGGCGGGTGCCGTGTTCGAGTCGGTCCGGTTCGACGCCGGCGTCTGGTTCACCGAGGCGCGGTTCCGTAACGACGCCTCCTTCGAGGCGCTGACCGTCCGGGGCGACTGGGACGGCGACGAGGTCTGGTACACGGAGTCGCCGCCGGAGGGGAGGAGCCGCGATCCCGAGGCGTGCTTCCGCGGCGCGGAGTTCCACGGCGGCGACAACGTCGAGGAGGACGACGTGCGATTCGTCGACGCCGAGTTCGCGGTGCCGGCGACGTTCCACCGCGGCCAGTTCCGGTCGGCGAACTTCGAGGGCGTCGAGTTCGACGCGCCGCTCGACTGCTCGTTCGCCGAGTTCGACCGCCACCTCAGCTTCCGCGACGCCCGATTCGGCGCCAGCGCCGACTTCGACGAGGTCAGCTACGACAGCGACGTCTGTGTCGCCGGCGCGACCTTCGAGGGGCCTGCACGGTTTCGGGGGAGCGAGTTCACAGGCGGCGCCTACACCGTCGAGGACGCCGACTTCGAGGGGGTGACGTTCCGGGACGACGCGACGTTCAGCTACACCGAGTTCAGACAGGCCAGCTTCGCCGACGCCACGTTCGACGGCGCCACCGACTTCACGGAGACGGCGTTCTCGGACACCGTGACGTTCGAGGGCGCGACGTTCGCCGGGCCGGCCAACTTCGCCGAGGCGACGTTCGAGCGGTCGCTCGACGCCTCCGGGACCGCGTTCGGCGACGACGCTCGTTTCATGAAGGCGGTGTTCGAGGACGAGACCACGTTCGAGGGCGCGCGGTTCGAGGGGCCGGCCGACTTCGCCGCCACCGAGTTTCTGGCGACGGCGAACATGCACGAGGACGACGCCAACTTCCGTGCGGCGGTGTTCGAGGCCGAGGCGAATTTCGCCCAGAGCCGCTTCGAGCACGCGACGTTCACCCGGACGACGTTCGACGCCGGCGCGACGTTCAGTCACGTCGTGTTCAACGGGTCGGCGACGTTCCGGCCCCGGACCAGCGACGGCGACGCGACGCTGCTCTCGTTCGACCGCGCAGTGGTCGGCGGCGGGGTGCTCGGCCAGACCGACGACAGCGTCGCGTTCTACGACTTCACCGGCGGCGAGATCGACGACGTTCGCCTCGACGACAGCCACTGTGCGTACCCGCTGTTCGACCACTTCCGGTTCTGTAACACCGACTTCGTCGGCTTCGACTTCAGCGCCCACAAGGCCCACCTCGCACGGAACAACTGGGTGCTCCACGAGTTCGCCGCCGACGCGTCGCTGCTGCCCGAGGGCGAGACGGCGACGATCACGGACCCGGCGACGCTCGAGAACACGTACATGAAGGCCAAGAAGTGCGCGAAGGCCGACGGCGACACCAAAGCCGCCGCGGAGTTCTTCCTCCGGGAGATGACCTACCGGCGGAAGAAACACTGGCACGTGGCCTTCGGGAGCGACGACGGCGACGACACGCGCTCCCGCCGGGACGTGGACGTGGCGACCATCGCGAGCGACCTGAACGACCGGACCCGGATCACGACGCGGCTCAAGGCGTTCGGCAAGTGGGCGGGCAACACCACCCTCTACCAGACGTGTGGCTACGGCGAGCGCCTCTGGCGGATCGTCTACATCTCCACGATCGCCGTCGTGTTCTGGGGGATTCTCTACACCCTCACCGCGAGCACGGCGACGGAGACGGGGACGCTCCAGGGGATCGACGACGCCGGCCACCTCGCATCGGTCGACGGCCTGTTCGTCATCGCGGAGAACCTCTACTTCTCGACGGCGACGTTCATCACCCTCGAGTACGTCGGCTCGCCGTCCAGCGAGCTCACCCGCTGGCTCGCGAGTCTGGAGGCGTACTTCGGCGCGCTGCTGATCGCACTCGTCGTGTTCGTCCTCGGCCGGCGCGTGGCCCGGTAGTCAGACCAGTTCGGCGAGCAACGGCGCGACCGAGACCGCCGACACGTCGCGCTCGACCGTGTCCGTGCCCCAGATCCCGGCCAGCCCGGCCCGTTCGAGCTTCGTCCGCGCGTTGCCGACCAGCAGCGGGTGGACGCAGACGACGAACGCTCGCCCCACCTCGCGGCCGTGGAGCGCGTCGATCGCCTCGCTCATCGTCGACCCCGTGGCGACGATGTCGTCGACGAGCACCACGTCCCGACCGGCCACGTCGGCGTTCCCCGGCGAGATGTCGACCTCGCCGGTGTCGTAGTCGCGCTCCTTCTCGAAGTAGTCCGCGTCGCCGGCGCCGTAGGCGTCCCGGGCGCGCTCGGCGATCGCGATCGCCCCCTCGTCGGGCGCGACGAACACCGGGTCAGCGAGGTCGTCGGGTAGCGGTTCGGCCAGCCGCGGGGCCGCCTCGACGGTCTCGCAGGGCACGTCGAAGCAGTCGGCCACGTCCGGTTCGTGGGGCGAGACGAGCAGCACGCGGTCGGTGCCGGTCGAGATCGCGCGGGCCACCGCGCGGGCGGAGACGGGCTGGCCCGGCGTGAACGCCTCGTCCTGCCGGCCGTACCCCATGTACGGGACTACCGTCGTCACCTCGGTCGCGCCCGCCTCGCGGGCGGCGTCCTGCAGTTGGAGCAGTTCGAGGTGGGCGTCGCTCGTGAGCG
>NZ_JBHUDH010000127.1:0-443 GCF_042678005.1 Halolamina salina
CCGTTCCCGTGGCTCGCCGCGTTCGACGCCGACGGCTCGTCCCGGCGGATCGACCTGCCGGCGGACCGTCCCGACGGGGTGCTGAACGCCGGCGTCGGGGACGGCGACGGGCTGATCCTCTGCAGCGGGAACGCGGCCGCCCGGCTCGACGCGTCGTACGAACTCGACTGGACCCGCGAGTACGGCCCGCTCGGGGACGAACAGGTCGGGGAGATCACGAGCACGAGCGACGGCGGGTTCCTGTTCCACACGACACCCGTCGGGGACGGGGATTTCACGCTCGCGAAGGCGGACGCCGAGGGCGAACTCCAGTGGCACCACACTTACCGAATCGGGACGGACACCCCTTCGGAGATCCACGCGCTCACTGAGCGGTCCTCGGGGGAGTACCTGCTCGCCGGCGGCGCGAACCGCTCGTCCGACGGCTGGGCGCTCGCCTTCTC
>NZ_JBHUDH010000127.1:468-891 GCF_042678005.1 Halolamina salina
CCGCGCCGACCGTCACGCCCACGGCCACGCCCACCGAGACGGCGACGAGTGCGCCGTCGTCGCGGCCGACCCGGTCGGAGTCGCCCCCGACGACCACCACCGGACCGGGGTTCGGACTGCTGGCCGGCGGCGTCGCGGCCGTCGGGACGATCGCGGCTGCGCTCCGGGGTACGCGCGACTGACCCCCGAAAGAAGATATGCCTGGGTTCCCTACGTGACGCTGATGCTGTTGGTCCTCGCCGTCGACCTCGACGACGACCTCGGTCGGAAGACCGGGCTCTCGACCCCTGTACTGGGTCGGGACGACGTCGAGGACGCCGCCACGCGGCTCGCGACGGCCGACCCCGAGGACTCCGACGTGAACGTGCTGTTCCAGGCGATCCACACCCGCGACGAACTCGCCGGCGAGGGCGAGGAGGTCGC
>NZ_JBHUDH010000127.1:896-3341 GCF_042678005.1 Halolamina salina
CTCGCCGCCGACACGGGCGTCGACGGCGGCGACGTGCGGGCCAACCGCGCGGTCGGCGAGGAGGTCGACACCGTGCTCGCGGCGCTGTCGACCGGCGAGAACGTCCGCGCGGTCGTCATCACCGACGGCGCACAGGACGAGTCCGTGCTCCCGGTGATCCGTTCCCGCGTGCCGATCGACGGCCTGCGCCGGGTCGTCGTCCGGCAGGCCCAGGATCTGGAGTCGATCTACTACACGATCAAGCAGGTGCTCGGGGACAAGGAGACCCGCGGGACGCTGCTCGTCCCGCTCGGCGTCCTCCTGTTGGTCTACCCGATGGTGCTGATCGCCAACGCGTTCGACGTCGCCGGCGTCTCCGTGCTCGGCGTGCTCTCGGGGGTCCTCGGGCTCTACACGCTGTTCCGCGGGCTGGGGCTGGAGGAGGCGGTCGACGACGCGGTCGGTGAACTCCGCCAACTGCTGTACGCCGGCCGGGTGACGCTGATCACCTACGTCGTCGCGGTCGCGCTGGTCGCGATCGGCGGCTGGCAGGGGTACGGGGCGGTGACCGAGGGGGCGTCGTCGGTCCCGATACCGACCCAAGTCGCGGTGTTCGTCCACGCCGCGGTGGGCTGGTTCGCGGCCGCCGGCGTCACCTCCAGCCTCGGGCAGGTCACCGACGAGTATCTCGACGGCGCGTTCCGGTGGCGCTACCTCAACGCGCCGTTCTACGTGCTCGCGATCAGCGTCGTGCTCCACGCCGTCTCGGGCTTCTTCCTCCCCGGCGAGGGCGCGATGGCGATCACCGACCTCGCGCTGGCGCTGACGGCGGGGACGCTGCTGGGCGTGTTGAGCACGCTCACGTTCGCGATCGCGGAGAACCGCTTCCCGGCGAGCGCGGAGGCGGCCTGACCGCCCCGGCCTACCGCTCCCGGCTGACGACGTACTCCGCCAGCTGTTCGAGGTACTCCCGCGCCTCGCCGTCCTCGACGGTCGCCGTCTCCAGCGCGTCGAGCGCGTGGTCCGCCTCCTCGCGGGCGCGGTCGTCGGCCTCCTCGGCCGTGAGCTCGGTGACCTGTATCAGCGAGGGCCGGTCCATCTCGGCGTCCTGCCCGGCGGGTTTGCCCAGATCGGCGGCGTCACCGGTGGCGTCCAGCACGTCGTCGCGCATCTGGAACGCGACGCCGACGCGCTCGGCGTACTCGCCCATCGANNNNCCCCCGGCGCCGGCGGCAATGGCGCCCACCTCGGCGGCCGCACGGAACAGTGCGCCCGTCTTCCGGCGGGCCAGCTCCATGTACTCGCTCTCGTTTTCGGGCTCGGAGACGAGCTCGGTCGCCTCGCCCTCGCCGAGTTCGACCATCGCCTCGGCGACGACGCCCATCGCGTGCTCGTCGGCCGAGAACAGCGCGAACGCCTCGCCGAGCAGCCCGTCGCTGGCGACGATCGCCGGGCCGTAGCCGTACTCCGCCCACGCGCTGGGGTTGCCACGGCGGAGCTCGGAGCGGTCGATGATGTCGTCGACGACCAGCGAGGCGTTGTGGACGAGTTCGATCCCCACGGCGAAGTCGACGGCGTCCTCGGGGTCGCCGCCGGCGGCTTCGCAGGCCAGCAGCGTCACCGCCGGCCGGACGCGCTTCCCGCCCGACAGCGTGACGTGAGACAGCCGCTCGGCCAGCTCGGGGGGCTCCACCGACTCGACGAGCGCCGACAGGCGATCGTCGACGATCTCCACCCGACGGTCGAGCGTCTCCATTACGGCTAACTCGGGGAGGATCGCCCAAGTACGTGACGATAGTGCCCGATCCCGCCGGTCACGAAAACCGCAGCATTATGGCCCGCCCACCCCAAACCGAGGCCAATGGGAATTCTGGAGGACAAAGCGCGGGCACGCACCTTCTACAAGTACCTCTCGAAGGTGTACGACACGGTCAACCCACTCGTCTGGAACGAGGAGATGCGCGACGAGGCGCTCTCCCGGACCGGGATCGAGCAGGGCGACCGCGTGCTCGACGTGGGCTGTGGCACCGGCTTCGGCACCGAGGGGCTGCTCCAGCATACCGACGACGTGCACGGGCTCGACCAGAGCGTCCACCAACTGGAGAAGGCGTGGGCGAAGTTCGGCAAGACCGATCAGGTGAAGTTCTACCGCGGCGACGCCGAACGCCTCCCGTTCGCGGACGACAGCTTCGACCACTACTGGTCCTCCGGCTCGATCGAGTACTGGCCCAACCCCGTCGACGCCATCGAGGAGGCCCGCCGGGTCACCAAGCCCGGCGGCACCGTGCTCATCGTCGGTCCCGACGAGCCGAGCAACAGCCTGTTCCACAGGATCGCCGACGCGATCATGCTGTTCTACGACGCCGACGAGGCCGACCGCATGTTCAGCGAGGCCGGCTTCCCCGAGCGCGAACACGTCGTGATGCAGGCCAACCCCGGGAGCCCGCGCGCGATCGTCACGATCGC
>NZ_JBHUDH010000127.1:3394-3693 GCF_042678005.1 Halolamina salina
AGGGTCGGGTCGTTCGTCCCCGCGACCCGGAGGGTTCCGGACTCGCCGACCGCCCACTCGTCGTCGGTTTCGGGGTTGAACGCGCCGCTCGGGCCGCCGTGGAACCCCTCGGCGGCGAAGAACGGGACCGGCGGCTGGTGAGCCAGCTTCTCGCCGTCGACGCCGATCTCGATCCGGAGCGCGTCGAGACCGACGGGATCGCCGCCCGCGTGGCTGATCGTGATCCGGTCACCCTCGGCCGAGAGGTCGAACGTCGCCGTCGGCGCCGGGCCGCCCAGCGCGGTCGCCTGTCCGAGGAG
>NZ_JBHUDH010000128.1:0-650 GCF_042678005.1 Halolamina salina
TGCCCATCGCGGCGCCGGGCGGCCCCTCCTCGCCGGCGTCGAGGTAGCGCTCCCGGAGCGCGCCGTCCTCGCGTGCCGCGACCTCGGCTGTCGACTTCTCGGACTCGATCTCGGCGATCACGTCCCCCTCCTCGGCCGTCTCACCCACGTCGAGGTACCACTCGATCACGATCCCCGTCTCCATCTCGACGCCGAGCTTCGGCATCCGGACGACGTATGGCATATACTCTCAAGAAGAGGCGAATACCGACAAAAAGCTGTTCGTCCCGGCGACTGAGGGGACGCCGGGAGTTATGCGGCTGCGGCCGCCAGTCCGTCCATGGTACTCACTCACGTCCGAGTGCTCGACAGCGTGACACAGCTCTCGGCCGACGCCGAACCGGGGGTCGTCGTCGCCGCGAGCCACGGCGGCGCCTACGCGGGCTACCTCGCGGCGCGGGCCGGGGTCCGCGGGGTGATCCTCAACGACGCCGGGGTCGGGAAGGGCGCGGCGGGCGTTAAGACCCTCCCGGCGTTCGACGAGCACGGCACGCCGGCGGCGACGGTGGCCCACGACAGCGCCCGCATCGGCGACGGCGCCGATACCGTCCGATCGGGGCGGATCAGCCGGGCCAACGACACGGCCGCCGCGCTCGGCTGCTCGGAGGGCG
>NZ_JBHUDH010000129.1:0-3661 GCF_042678005.1 Halolamina salina
CCCCGGCGACGCGGTCGACGGTGGCCTCGCCGTCGTCGAGGTCGGCCTCCGTCTCGGCCGCCTCGAGTGCCTCGCTCGCCTCGTCGAGGCGTGACTCCATCTCCTCCGCGGAGAGCTGGAGCGCCTCCTCCTCGGCCTCGGTCGGCTCCTCCTCGTCAGTCATACGTGTGAGTGGGTCCGAAACTGATTAAGGCGTTTCCCTTCCGAGCGCTCCGAGGCGGCCGAAGCGGGACTACCGCTCCAGCCCGGGGTTGGTGACCGCGCCGTCGGCTGCCGAGCCGAACTGCGCGCCGTACTTCCCGAGCACGCCGCCGGCGTACGACGGGTCGGGTCGCTCCCGGTCGTCGAGCCGGGCCTCGATCTCCTCCTCGGGGAGGGCCACGTCGAGGCTGCGCTCGGGGATGTCGATCGTGACGTGGTCGCCGTCCTCGAGCGCGCCGAGCGGGCCGCCGACGAACGACTCCGGGGCGACGTGGCCGATCATCGGCCCGCGGGTCGCGCCCGAGAACCGCCCGTCAGTCACCATCGCCACGTCGTCTTCGTGGCCCTGGCCGACGACGGCCGCGGTGACGCCCAGCATCTCGCGCATCCCCGGGCCGCCGCGCGGGCCTTCGTTGCGGATCACGATCACGTCGCCCGACTCGATCCCTCCTTCCTGCACGTACTTCATCGCGTCCTCCTCGCTCTCGAAGACGCGCGCCGGCCCCTCGTGGTGGAACTGATCCTCGCCGGTGACCTTGAGGACGGCGCCGTCGGGCGCGAGGTTTCCCTTCAGGATCTTGATCGCGCCCTCCTCGTGGAACGGGTCGTCGACGGGCCGGAGGAAGTCCGTCTCGTCGAGCGTGCTGTCGGCGGGGAGGTCGAGCGTCTCCAGTTCCTCCGAGACCGTCCGGCCGGTGACGGTCATCGCGTCGCCGTCGAACAGGCCGGCCTCGACCAGCCGGCGGATCACGACCGGCACGCCGCCCGCGTCGTGGAGGTCCTTCATCACCCGCGAGCCGCCGGGCTGGAGGTTCGCGATCTTGGGGGTGCGGCGGCTGATCTCGTCGAAATCCTCGATCGAGAGGTCGATCCCCGCCTCCCCTGCGAGTGCGAGCAGGTGGAGCACTGCGTTCGTCGAGCCGCCCATCGCGACCTGCACCGCGATCGCGTTCTCGAACGACGCGCGAGTGAGGATGTCGGAGGGCTTGCGGTCGTTCTCGACGGCGTCGAGCGCGAGTTCGCCCGCGCGCTCGGCCACGCGGGTCCGGCCCTCGCTCTCCGCGGGCGGGGAGGCGCTGCCCAGCGGCGCGAGTCCGAGCGCCTCGCTGATCGAGGCCATCGTGTTCGCGGTGAACATCCCGCCGCAGGAGCCCGCGCCGGGGCAAGCGTTTCGCTCCAGCTCGTCCAACTCCTCGCGGCTCATCTCCCCCTGCGCGTACGTGCCGACGCCCTCGAACACGTGCTGGACGGTCACGTCCCGGCCCTCGTGCTGGCCGGGGAGGATCGAGCCGCCGTAGAGGAACACGCTCGGGAGGTCGGTCCGGATCGCGGCCATCAGCATCCCGGGGAGGTTCTTGTCACAGCCCGCGACCGTCACCAGCGCGTCGAGGCGCTCGCCGAACGCCACCAGTTCGACGGAGTCGGCGATCACCTCCCGCGAGATCAGCGACGCGCGCATCCCCTCGGTCCCCATCGAGATGGCGTCGGAGATCGTGATCGTGCCGAACTCGATCGGCATCCCCCCGGCGTCGTCCACGCCGTCGATCGCGCCGTCGGCCACGTCGTCGAGGTGGACGTTACATGGCGTCACGTCCGCCGCGGGGTTGGCGACGCCGACCATCGGCGAGGCGAGGTCGTCGTCGTCGAACCCCATCGCGCGGAACATCGAGCGATGCGGCGCGCGCTCCGGCCCCTCAGTCACCTCGCGGCTCCGCAGATTGGGGGGCTTCTCCCCGGCGCTGTCTCCCTCCCCGCCTCGCGTGTCTTGGCGACTCATACCACTACCCACGCCCGGGGGCACTTAACTCCGTTCCGGGTGTGGTGCGTAACATTTCATCTACGTAACACGCCCTATTAATCGTGATGGTTCTCGCCGGCAGCTTTATCAAGTGCCACCAAGTAGCGTGGGACGCAATGTCTCACGACACCGAGGGAGCGTCGGAAACCCCGGCGGATCGAGTTCTCCCAGGGCACGCTGAGAACTGATCCCGAGTTCGCCACGGCTCGGATCTTCGACACCACCCTGCGAGACGGTGAACAGTCGCCCCGGACTTCGTTCTCCTACGACGACAAACGCGAGATAGCCGCCGCACTCGACAGCGCCGGCGTCGACGTGATCGAGGCGGGCTTCCCCGTGAACTCCGACGCGGAGTTCACGGNNCGCCCGCCGACACGACGGTCTGCGGGCTGGCTCGCGTCGTCGAGGAGGTCGTCGAGGCCGCGCTCGACGCCGGCGTCGATCTGGTCCACGTGTTCGCGTCGACCAGCGACGTCCAGATCGAGGACTCGATGCACGCCAGCCGCGAGGCCGTGATCGAGCGCTCGGTCGAGAGCGTCGAACGCGCCGCCGAATCCGGTGTAGACGTGATGTTCTCCCCGATGGACGCCACCCGGACCGATCCCGACTACCTCGCCGAAGTGGTCGAGGCGGTCTCCGACGTGGGCGTCGACTGGATCAACGTCCCGGACACCTGCGGGGTCGCGACCCCCGGGCGGTTCGCCGAGTTGATCCGGACGGTCAAGGAGCACACGGACGCCCGCATCGACGTACACACCCACGACGACTTCGGACTCGCGAGCGCGAACGCGCTCGCCGGCTTCGAGGCCGGCGCCGAGCAGGCGCAGGTCTCCGTCGGCGGCATCGGCGAGCGCGCCGGCAACGCCGCGCTCGAACAGGTCGTCATGGCCGCAGAGAGCGTCTACGGCGCCGACACCGGGATCGACACCACCGCGATCACCGGCCTCGCCCGCACGGTCGAGGAGCGCAGCGGCGTCGACCAGCCAGCCAACGCGCCGATCGTCGGCGAGAACGCCTTCGCCCACGAGTCCGGCATCCACGCCGCGGGCGTCATCGAGAACGCGGCGACGTTCGAGCCTGGCGTGATGACGCCGGAGATGGTCGGCGCCGAGCGCGAGCTGGTGCTGGGCAAGCACACGGGCACCCACTCCGTCCGCGAGCGCCTGCGCGAGGCGGGCTACGACCCGACCGACGAGCAGGTCCGGGCGGTCACCCGCGAGGTGAAAGACCGCGGCGCCGACGGCGACGAGATCACCGCCGAGACGCTCGAAGCCGTCGCCGCAGCACACGACGTCGACCGCGAGCGCGAACGCGTCCCGGAGGGGCCGGCCTGATGGCTCCCCGCGACGGCGCGCCGCGCCAGCCGCGGCGCTCGCGATCGTGCCACGGTGTGACGTGGCGCGGAAAGAGTTATCACGGTCGGTGTCATCGCTCCGGCCATGACGCGTCGACGCCACACCGGTTCGCTCGGCGTCAGCGTCTCGCTCGTCATCGTAGGGGTCTGACCCCTACAGCCACCACTTCTCCACCGACCGTCGCAGCACTCGACCGGCGAGCCTGCAGTCACACGACGAGCGAGTCAGCGCGCGCCGCGGCACCATCCCGGCGCGACGACCGAGCGGAACGACACGACGACCAGCCGCAGACCAACGGCGCCTCCGG
>NZ_JBHUDH010000129.1:3777-7268 GCF_042678005.1 Halolamina salina
GCGGCGCCCGCCGACGTGGTGTCGATGCTCGTCCCGGACAACGTCCAGCCGGACGTGTACGACGACATCGCGCCCGAACTGGACGCCGGCGACACGCTCCAGTTCGCCCACGGCTTCAACATCCACTACGACCAGATCGAGCCGCCCGAGGACGTCGACGTGACGATGGTCGCGCCGAAGGGGCCGGGCCACATCGTCCGCCGGCAGTACACCGACGGCGAGGGGACGCCCGGACTGATCGCGGTGTACCGCGACGCGACCGGCGAGGCGAGACAGGAGGCGCTCGCGTACGCGGACGCGATCGGCTGCACTCGCGCGGGCGTGATCGAGACCACGTTCCGCGAGGAGACCGAGACCGACCTGTTCGGCGAGCAGGCGGTGCTCTGTGGCGGCGTCACCGAACTCGTGAAGGCGGGGTACGAGACGCTGACCGACGCCGGATACAGCGAGGAGATGGCGTACTTCGAGTGCCTGAACGAGCTGAAGCTCATCGTCGACCTGCTGTACGAGGGCGGGATGGGCGGGATGTGGGACTCCGTCTCCGACACCGCCGAGTACGGCGGCATCACCCGCGGCGAAGTGGTCGTCGACGATCACACCCGCGAGCAGATGGAGACCGTGCTGGAGCAGGTCCAGAACGGCGAGTTCGCGACGGAGTGGATCACCGAGAACCGGGCGGGCCGGCCGTCCTACGGCCAGCGCCGCGCCGCCGAGAAGAACCACGAGATCGAGGAGGTGGGCGAGGAGCTCCGCGCGCTGTTCGCCTGGAGCGATGCCGAGGAGAACCGGGAGCCAGCCAACACCCCAGCGGACGACTGAGACCGATGACCCGACACACCGACACTACGAGCCGACGGCGCGACGAGACGAACCGACGAGAGACCAGCCGGCGGACGATGAGCGAGGTGAGCCACACCAACCCCACGACCGGGGAGAGCTTCGGCGACTCGCAGGTGTTCCAGCGGGGGACGGTCGCGATGGTCGACGGCGGCGAGGCCCCCGAGGAGCGCGACGACGATCCGGAGCCGATGGGCGACGTGGACCACACGCCCCGCGAGGACGCCCCCGAAGCGAACGACGCGTACGTTCGCGGCGTCGACCGCGAGGGAGCGAGCGACGACGAGTCCGAAACGGCGGCCGACACAGAGGAGGGAGCCGACGAGGAGGCCGTATGAGCGAGGGGACGCTGTACGACGCGGTGTGGGACCGCCACCGCGTCCGGCGGCTCCCCAGCGGGCAGGACCAGCTGTTCGTCGGCCTCCACCTGATCCACGAGGTGACGAGCCCGCAGGCGTTCGGGATGCTCGAGGAGCGCGACCTCGACGTGGCGTACCCCGAACGGACCCACGCCACCGCCGACCACATCGTCCCGACGGACGACCGCGAGCGCCCCTACGACGACGAGGCCGCGGAGTCGATGATGGCCGAACTGGAGGCAAACGTCGCCGACGCCGGCCTCTTGTTCGACCACCCCGAGACGGGCCGACAGGGGATCGTCCACGTCGTCGGCCCGGAACAGGGGCTGACCCAGCCGGGGATGACCGTCGTCTGCGGCGACTCCCACACCGCGACCCACGGCGCCGTCGGCGCGCTGGCGTTCGGGATCGGCACCTCCCAGATCCGGGACGTGCTCGCGACCGGCACCGTCGCGATGGAGAAGCAGGCGGTCCGCCGGATCGAGGTGACGGGCGAGCTCGGCGAGGGCGTCACCGCGAAGGACCTGATTCTGACGATCATCGGCGCGCTCGGCACCGACGGCGGCGTCGGCTACGTGTACGAGTACGGCGGCCCGGCGGTCGAGTCGCTGTCGATGGCCGGCCGGATGACCGTTTGCAACATGTCGATCGAGGGCGGCGCCCGTGCGGGCTACGTCAACCCCGACGAGACCACCTACGAGTGGATGGCCGGGACGGACGCGTTCGCCGACGATCCCGAGAAATTCGCCGAGCGAAAGGAGTACTGGGAGTCGATCCGCTCGGGCGAGGACGCCACCTACGACGACGTGGTGACGATCGACGCCAGCGAGATCGAGCCGACGGTGACGTGGGGGACGACGCCCGGCCAGACGGTCGGCATCTCGGAGCCGGTTCCCGATCCCGCCGATCTCCCGCCCGAGGACCGCGCGGTCGCCGAGCGGGCACAGGAACACATGGGCGTCACGCCCGGCGAGCCGATGGCGGGGTTCCCGGTCGACGTGGCGTTTCTCGGCTCCTGTACGAACGCGCGGCTCTCGGACCTGCGTGCGGCCGCCGAAGTCGTCGCAGAACGAGAGCTTGCCGACGGCGTGCGGGGTCTCGTCGTCCCGGGAAGCCAGCGCGTGAAAGCCGCCGCCGAGGCCGAGGGGCTGGACGATATTTTCCGCGAGGCGGGGTTCGAGTGGCGCGGCGCGGGCTGCTCGATGTGTCTCGGGATGAACGACGACCAGCTCGTCGGGGACGAGGTCTGTGCCTCCTCCTCGAACCGGAACTTCGTCGGCCGGCAGGGCAGCGCCGACGGCCGGACGGTCCTGATGAGCCCCGAGATGGTCGCCGCCGCCGCGGTGACCGGCGAGGTGACCGACGTGCGCGAACTCGACGCCGCGCCGGAGGTGGCGCGGTGACCCGGAAGGACGGCGATCCCGTCGACGTACCCGCGATCGAGCGCGTCGAGGGGACGGGCGTCCCCGTGCGCGGGAACGATATCGATACCGACCAGATCATCCCCGCGCGGTTCCTGAAGGTGCTCACCTTCGAGGGGCTCGGGGAGTTCGCGTTCTTCGATCAGCGCTACGAGAACACCGGTCCCGACGCGGGCGGCGACGGGCTGGCCGCCGAGCGCGAGGTCGCCGAACAGCCCACTGACCACCCGTTCAACGACGAGCGCTTCCGGGACGCGAACGTGCTGGTGGTCAACGCCAACTTCGGCTGTGGCTCCTCCCGGGAGCACGCGCCGCAGGCGCTCGCGCGCTGGGGGATCGACGCCATCGTCGGCGAGTCGTTCGCGGAGATATTCGCGGGTAACTGTCTCGCGCTGGGAATCCCGACCGTGACTGCCGACAGCGAGGCGATCGAGGCGCTGCAGGACCATATCGACGCCAATCCTGACACGGAGATCACCGTCGACGTGGCCGACGAGACGGTGCGCTACGACGGCCGCGAGATCGACGCCGCGGTCGACTCGGCACAGCGCCAGTCGCTCGTCGCGGGCGAGTGGGACACCACCGCGCTGCTCGGCGCCAACCCCGAGGCGGTCGCGGAGACGGCCGCCTCGCTGCCCTACACCGACCGATGACCGACGAGATCGCCGTGATCCCCGGCGACGGGATCGGGCAGGAGGTCGTCCCCGCCGCGGTTCGGGTGCTGGAGGCCGTGGATCCGGAGTTCACCGTCCGGCACGCCGAGGCCGGCGACGCGGTCGCCGAGGAGCGGGGGACCCCCCTGCCCGAACCGACCGTCGAGACCGTCGAGGCCGCCGACGCGACGCTGTTCGGCGCGGCCGGCGAGGCGGCGGCC
>NZ_JBHUDH010000129.1:7298-7617 GCF_042678005.1 Halolamina salina
CGCGAACGTCCGGCCCGCCCGCGCGTACCCCGGCGTCGACGCGCTCCGGCCGGAGACGGATCTCGTGTTCGTCCGGGAGAACACGGAGGGAGTCTACGCGGGCCACGAGAGCGATCTCGGCGAGGGCGTGACGACGCTCACCCGCGTGATCACCGAGTCCGCCTCCCGCCGAATCGCCGAGTTCGGCTTCGAGTACGCCGACGAGCGTGGCGCGGACGTGACGGTCACGCACAAGGCGAACGTGATGCGCGTCACGGACGGGCAGTTCCTCGACGCGGTCAACGCCGACGCCGAGGAACGCGACGCCGAGTACGGGACC
>NZ_JBHUDH010000129.1:7674-10174 GCF_042678005.1 Halolamina salina
GAACGCGGCGCCGAGTACGGGACCGAACTGATGGACGCGCTGGCGACGAAGCTGCTGCTCGACCCGACGGCGTACGACGTGATCGTCTGCCCGAACCTCGCGGGCGACGTGCTCTCCGACCTCGCCGCCGGACTCGTTGGCGGGCTGGGGTTGCTGCCGTCCGCAAACGTCGGCGCCGAGAACGGGCTGTTCGAGCCGGTCCACGGCACCGCGCCCGATATCGCCGGCGAGGGCGTCGCCAACCCCGCGGCGGCGATCCTGAGCGCGGCGATGCTGCTCGACAGTCTCGGTCACGAGGACGCGGCCGCCGACGTTCGCTCGGCGGTCGAGCGCACGCTGGAAGGCGGGCCGCGGACGCCGGATCTCGGCGGCACGGCGTCGACCGACGAAGTGGCCGACGCCGTGATCCGGCGGCTCTAACGACTCACGTTCGCGCGCAGTTCCAGCTTCTTCACTCGCGTCGCGAGCGTAAGGACCGTCGCCGTCAGCGTGAGCACGACCGCGCCGGCGGCCGCGAGTGCGTGGATCTCCGGCGGGTGGGTGAAGAAGCCGTCGACCCCGATAGTTTGCCCGGGGATGAGCGTGTGGTGGGGGGTGCCGAGCACCGGGACGAAGTAGTCAACGAGGTCGTTCAGGCCGTACCACAGCACCGCGACGGCGACGGCCCGGACCGGGAAGTCGGAGATGCGGTGGAGGACGAACGCCTGCACCACCATCGCGAGGTGGCTGAACAGGAGGAACAGGTACATCGGCAGGGGGTTGACCGCGCGGAACGAGTCAGAGAAGACGAGCAGCACGTACGGCGTCCAGAGCCCGAGCTTCCAGCAGCCGAAGAACGCGAGCGCCGAGAGGTACTCGTTCGCGCTACCCAGCGCCCACGCGCCGAACGCCAGCGCGATGAACAGCGTCGCGACGGGGCTGTCCGGCACGAGCGGCCAGAACGCCGCCGGCTCCGCCGCAAGCTGGCCAGTTATCAGCGGGTCCGACAGGGGAAGGGGGTGGACGCCGTAGTACCAGAAGCCGAAGGCGGTGCCGAGGAGGTTGGTGACGACGACGAGCCACACCGCGCGCAGCCCGAAATCCTCGACCGCTCGGGGGAGCGGTGCGAGCCAGCGCGGCAGCGCGTCGCGGTCGGGCAGGCGCGAGCGGGGGAGCAGGCCCGGTAGAGTCATACTGGGGCGACAGACCGGCGGTGGCAAAGGGCTGCCGGTGACGGTGCGGGCAAACCGGCAGCGATGGCAAAGGGCTGCCGGTGCCGATGTGGGTCGTCGGCGTCGACTCGCGGGCGAACGGGCCGAAGCCACCCCCCTTAAGTCCCGCCCGCCGCAAGTGTGGGTATGGACGAAGTGGACGACATCGAGGAGCTCAAACGGGGCACCGACCTCGTGAAGCGCGGCTTCGCGAAGATGCAGAAAGGCGGCGTCATCATGGACGTGGTGAACCGCGAGCAGGCCCGGATCGCCGAGGACGCCGGCGCCGTCGCGGTGATGCACCTCGAAGCCGTCCCGGCGGACATCCGCAAGCGCGGCGGTGTCGCCCGGATGGCCAACCCCGCCGAGATCGCGGAGATCACCGACGAGGTCTCGATCCCGGTGATGGGGAAGGTCCGGATCGGCCACCGGAAGGAGGCCGAGATCATGGAGGCCGCCGGCGCGGACATGGTCGACGAGAGCGAGGTGCTCACCCCCGCCGAGGAGAAGTACCACATCGACAAGCGGGACTTCACCGCCCCGTTCGTCTGCGGCGCGCGCAACCTCGGCGAGGCGCTCCGGCGCATCGACGAGGGCGCGGCAATGATCCGCACCAAGGGCGAGGCCGGCACCGGCGACGTGAATCAGGCGGTCCACCACCAGCGCAACATCAAGAGCGCGATCCGCAAGCTCGAGGGAATGAACTACGAGGAACGGGAGATGTGGGCCCGCGAGCACGAGGCGCCGCGGGAACTGGTCCACGAGACGGCCGACCTCGGCCGGCTGCCCGTCGTCAACTTCGCGGCCGGGGGGATCGCGACGCCCGCCGACGCCGCGCTGATGATGTACCACGGCTGCGACGGCATCTTCGTCGGCTCGGGGATCTTCGGCGCGGAGAACCCCGAGAAGATGGGCAGCGCGATCGTCGAAGCGGTCAACAACTGGGACGACCCCGAGGCGCTGCTGGAGATCGCCTCCGACGTGGGCGGCGGCATGAAGGGCGAGTCGAACGTGGATCTGCCCGAGGAGGAGAAGCTGCAGGGCCGCGGGAATTAGGTAGGTAGTTTTCGGTTCTTTTTGTCGTACTTGGTATCGGTGTTGGGATTGGCTGCAACTCTGCGGCGACACTCGATTGCGTTGGCTACCGGGACAGCGACCGCAACAGCATCTCGGTGCTAGACCACTTGCGACCGCCGTGCGCCGGGCACAAGGCCCGCCATCAGAAATCAGAGATTTCTGATTGGCAGACGAGAGCTTCGCTCTCGTCGACGGCGCAGCGCCGAGTCCCCACCCCTCCCCCCCCCCGCGGC
>NZ_JBHUDH010000129.1:10200-11943 GCF_042678005.1 Halolamina salina
TCCGTGCGCGAACGAGCGCGCGAGGGACGAGTGACTGAGCGACAGCGAAGGAACGAGTCGGCTGGGGAGGTCTGTGGGCTGTGCGGGGCGGTGCGGTCACAAGTGGACATGCTCACCCCGCGGTCCTGTTCGTCGTAGAGGCAGCGAACTCCGCGGTCCTGTTCGTCCTGAAGCAAACAAACTCCGCGTCTCCAGTCCAGAACCGAGAGAACGTCGAAACAGCCCAACAGATCCAGAATTTCCACAATGTCCAGAATCCGAACGAACTCTACCCTATCCCGACTGCTCACAAGCTTCTCCCGAAAACACCACTACCGACCCGAAAACATCCCTCTCCCGCAAAAACTCAGAGCTCGACGCCCGGCGGGATGAGGCTCCGCTCTCGCAGGAACTCCCCGTCGGCGTCGTACACCAGGAACGTCTCCTTCTCGTACTCCACCATCTCGTCGCCGTCGATGGAGACGATGACGCGGTAGCCGCCCTCCTCCTCGGCGTCGACGTACGCCCGGGCCGCCTCGATGAACCGCAGCACGTCGTCGGACTCCTCGTTGAGTTCGAGGACGTACTCCCCGGTCACGCGGTTCGTGACGGCGACGACTCCGGGGACCACGTCGTCGCTCCCGAGTTCGTCCTGCAGTCGGAACGCCACGTCGACGTCCTCGCCGTCGAGCAGATCGCCGTCGGCGTCGCTGAGGCGCTCCCGGAGCGTCTCCCCCGGCCCACTGAAGTCGATCTCGACCAGCGGCTGGGCGGGCTCACCACCGTCTTCCGCCCAGTCGACGTTCGTCACGTCTAGCTCGAAGTAGTCGCGCCTCATTCGATACTGGACAGTTAGCGACGGGCACCTAAAACCGTAACGCCCGTATGCGTTCGTGAGCCACTCCGCTCCCGACAGCCGGGCGTTGGAACGAAGTGCTGTCGGACCGGAGCGTGGGGTATGGTCTCCCGCTCCCGTCGCCGCTTCCTCCGGGCGAGCGCCGCCGCCGGCGCCTTCGGAAGCGCCGGCTGTCTCGGTCGATCGAATCCGGCACAGGACGCCGCACAGCGCCGGATCGACCACCGAACGTCCCCGCCCGCCGACACGTGGCCGACCGAGGACTACGGCGCGCGGAACACGCGTCACAACCCCGACGCCGCCCCGCCGCGATCGACGCCGACGACCGAGTGGTCGGCCCCGCTCCCGGGCGTCGTCTCCTCGGTCGTCGTCGGTCCCGACTCAATCTACGCGAGTTCCGAGGAAGCGACAGTCGCGGTCGCGCTCGACGGCACCGAGCGGTGGCGCGTCGAGTTCGGCGGCGGCCTCGCGTTCGTCGAGGGGCGGCTGTACGTGAGCGCGGACACGCTGGTCGCGCTCGACACCGCCGGCGACGAGATCTGGCGCGGTCCCGACGGGCTGGAGCCGGGCGCGGTGTTCGAGTCCAACGGGACGGTGTACGTCACCGAGCGGGAACGGCTCCGGGGACTCCACGCCGACTCCGGCGCGGAGCGCTGGCGGATCGACACCGCTCGCTACCCCCGGCTCGTCGCCGACGACAGCCACGTAGGGGTCGTGACCGGCGACCGCGTCCGCTTTCTCGCCCCTGGGGAGGCTGAGAACGGGCTGTTCCGGGACCCTACACCCCGAGTCGTCGAGGCGCTCGAGCCGGGGTGGTACCCGGAGATCGTCTCGGCGACGCTGGTCGACGGCGCGTTCTACCTCGGCCAGTTCGGCGACAGCGTCGCCGACCTCGACGCGACCGCGCG
>NZ_JBHUDH010000130.1:0-11023 GCF_042678005.1 Halolamina salina
CTTCGCCCGCCCAGATCGAGCGGGCGACGCCGTACTGGCCGGCGTTGTGTGCCGCCGCGCCGGCGAGGAGCGCAGTCATCCCTCGGCCTCCGCGAGTGCTTCCTCGTCGACGTAGACGACGACCTCCCGGCCCATCGTCCGGAGGTGGTGCTGGCGGCGCTCGTACTCGTCGTCGAGCGCGGCGGCGTCCGTGTCGTCGTGGTCGACGTGGGCGATCACGACCGCGGGCTGGCTCTCTTGGATCTGCGACCGGAGTTCGGTCTCGTTGTACGCACACTGCTGGCTCACGTCGTCGGCGGCGACGTACCAGTGGATCGGCAGCGCCCTCGCGAGGCGCAAGCACTCGGGCGCCATCCCGCCACCTTCCCCGGGTTCGGCGACCAACTCCTCGCCGTAGACGAGCAGGTCGGTCCCCTCGTGTGTGGGCGCGATCGCGCCGATGTCGTCGAACGTTCCCCGGAACTCCTGCTGAGGCTGGGCGTACTGCACGAGCTCGTTGTCGTCGGCCGTGGGGTTGACGTACGACGCCGAGGCCGCCGGGACGAGCATCGCTCCGGTGACGAGCAGCAGCAGCGCCACGGTCAGCACGGTACCGACGCGGTCCTCCGCGGCCAGCGACTGCCAGCCCCAGCGGACCACCAGCCCCAGCGCGACGGCGGCCGGGATCACCAGCGGGACGATCGCGTTCACCATGATCCAGCCCGCGCGGATGTCCGTCGCCAGCGGGTAGCCGAGGATGCTGACGAACCCCCAGTAGCCCGTGAACATCACCAGCGATCGCGGGCGGTCGCCGGCGTAGCGCGCGACGACGAACCCCAGCGCCGCGAACGGCACGACGACCAGCGCGTAGTTCGCGAGCACCGAGACCGTGTGCTCGAGGAAGCAGACGTAGCCGCCGATGATCGTCTCCTCGCCGCACTTCGGCTCGACGCTCCCGCCGAACCAGTACTCCAGCCCCGGGCGGATGTCGCCCCACGTCGCCTCGAACAGCTCGGGGAAGCGGAGGGGGTTGAACACGGCGTCCCAGAGGCCGACGCCCGAGCCGACGGTTCGCGGGGCGTAGAAGAACAGCGAGATCAGGAGGAACAGCCCCAGACTCCCGAGCAGCGCGCCGCCCCAGCGGATCGCATCCCCGTCCGGGCGAACCACGTCGACGAGCATCGTCAGCGAGACCAGCAGCACCAGCGCCGTCACGACGGCGGTCAGCGCCCACCCCGACAGCGTCGCGTAGCCGAGCACGAGCAGCGTGAGCGCGGAGAGGACCGTCCAGACGGCGGCGTCGGTCGAGCGCTCGGGGTCACGCAGCGCCTCGAAGTACGGCTCGACGCGGGCGGCGACGGCGTCGATCCCCGAGTCGTAGTTCCGGGGGTGCATCAGCGAGAAGTCGAGCAGGAGCGCCCCTGCGCCGATCCAGCACATCAGGTACACCAGCGCGTTCTCCTTGGCCGCGAAGCCGAGCGCGCCGAACGCGAAGGCGGGGTAGAGCAGCCGCGGGCGGGCGTCGTCCACCGCACGGAGGCCGAAGCCGAAGGCGACGAACATGAACGCCGCGACCAGCAGCGAACTCCGGTAGAACCGCGAGTAGTAGAGCATGATCGGGTTGAACGCGAGCAGGACGGCGACGAGCACCGTCTCCGTGTCGCGCAGGCGCTGCCGGAACAGCAGTGCGGCGAGCGGGAGCAGCGCGCCGACGACGGCGACGAACAGCCGCATCGAGAAGTCGTTCGGACCGAGAACGGCGAACAGCCACGCGTCGGCGTACTGCGCGAGCGGCCCGTGGACGATGTAGCGGTAGCTGATCTCGCCCGTCTCGAGGTAGTGCAGCGCCCAGTAGGCCACGCGCCCCTCGTCGAAGTGAGCGACGCGCTGGCCGAGAAAGAGGAGACGGGCGATTAACCCGGCGGCGACCACGACGAGCACGGCCCGGACCGTGTCGTCGGTCCGGCGGAGGGCGTCGGGGAGCGAGGAACGATCCATCGGTCAGCGAGTGTAACGGGCGAAACCTAAGTGTGTCCTTCCCGGCCCGAGCGGGCGGTACAGCCCCGGAGCGGCTCAGAGCAGTTCGTCGGCGTCGATGCGGCCGCCGTGCTCGACGCCGCGAACCGTGACTTCCTCGCCGAGCTGGACGCTCTCGCTCGTCTCGACGCTGCGGGTCTCCTCGCCGTTGTCGACGACGACCGGACTACCGGACTGGACGACCGTCCCGGTGAACTCGACCTCTTCGCCGTCCCCCTCGGCACTCTCGTCGTCGCGGAGCTCGTCCGCCCCGTCGCCGTCCTCGCCGAACGCCGAGAGGCCGCCCTGATCCGCCGACGGCGGCGTCTTCTCGTCGCCGCCCGCGTCGGCCCCCGCTACGTCGGCCTCGCCGTCGAGGATCGAGACGGTCGACTGCCAGCCTGCGGAGGCCTCGAGCTCGTCCTGCCAGCCGTCCTGAATCTCCACGTCGGTGAACGCGACGCGGTCGGCAAGCGTGATGTCACGATCCGCTTTCTCCCCCCAGAGTGCGACCCGGATGTCGCCCGTGTCGTCACGGACGCGGACGTTCCGGACCTGCCCCTCGGAGCCGTCGTCGCGGTCGAACGTGCGCTTGTCGTCGGTCTCGATCACTGCGCCCGCGATGTCGACGGTGTCGCCCATCTCCACGTCGTCGATGGCCGTCGTCTCGGGGACGTACTCCACGTCCTCGTCGACCTCCTCGATGGTGCCACGGGAGCCGACGTGCAGTTCGAGGTCGCCCTCGCGCTCGCGGACGTAGCCGTCGACGACCTCGACGACTTCGTCGGCCTCGAGCTCGTCGAGCAGGTCGTTCGCCTCGTCCCAGAGCGTCACCCGGATGCGGCCCGTCTCGTCGCCGATCGCGACGTTCGCGACCCGGCCCTCGGTGCCGTCGTCGCGGTCGAACGTGCGGTACTGGTCGTCGACGTCGAGCAGCTTCCCGACGAGGGTCACGTCCGACAGGCCCATCGAGAGCTCCTCGACCGTGTAGCTGTCACTGACGGAGACGTCGATCTCCACGTCGGGGTCGATCTCGGCTTTGTCCGCCGAGACCTCGACGCCGTTGTACCCCTCCTTGGGGCGGCCGGCGATCCGGAGCACGTCGCCCTCCTCCAACTCTTCGAGCGCGGACTCGGCCATCTCGTCCCACAGCGAGAGCCGGATCCGGCCGGACTCGTCGGCGACCTCGGTGTTGACGACCTGTCCGTCGGGCTGGTCGCCATCGCGCTCGAACGTCCGCTTCTCGCCGATGGAGACCAGCTTCGCGACGAACTTCACGTCGTCCATCCCCGGCTCGATGTCCGCGACGCTCTCGACCTCGCCGCCCTCGTCCTCGAGCTCGTGGGCGACCAGCATCGCCGCCGTCTCGTCGTCAGCGAGGCCACCCATCTCCTCGACTTTCTCCGCCACCATCTCCTCGAACTCCTCGGCGGAGACGTCCGCGTCGAGTTCCTCGTGGACGTCGTCGATGGCACTCATTCGTAGCGGTGGGTAGCACAGCCGACGGTTAAGCGTTGCCGTTGGGGTGGGAACGCGCCGCTTGCGTGTGGTTTCGTGGTTCGGTTCGTGTCGTCCATACGCGGGCTGGTGCGCCCTCCTACAAGAGGGTCGGGACGGCGTCGCGGGACGGTCGACGACCCGCCGGCGACAACGCTTTTCGGCACGCTGGCGTTATCCCTCGGTATGAGCTACGAGACCACGACCGAGCGGGGGTTCCTGCTGTCGGCCCGCGAGTGGGGCGTCGTCGGCGGCGCGACGGGGCTGATGCTCCTCAACGTGTTGGTGATGTACGTCGCGGCGGCGACGCCGGTCGCGCAGGTCAACCGGATCGTGTTCTCGGTCCCCATCGTCGGCGCGCTGATCTACGGCGCGCTGATCACGGGCGGCCAGATGGTCGCCGAGCGCGGCTTCGAGAACGACTCGATGGGGCTGGCGATGGCGGGCGTCGTCGTGCTCGAACTCGCCTTCGGCGCGTTCGGCGGCGGCATACTCTCCTTCCTCTCGGAGGGGGTTCGGATCACCGCGCTGGCGATCACCGGCGCCATCGTCGTCGCGATGACGGCGCTGATCGGCACGTACGTCTACCTGCGCTCGGACACGCAGTTCGACCACTACGGCCGCTGGGCGACGTACGCCTTCCTCGCGGGGCTGGGGGCGATCCTGCTCGCGACATTCGTCCCGGCGGTGGGCGTCGCCGCGTTCGCGCTGATCTTCGCGGGGTTCCTGCTACGGCTCGGCTACGAGATGTGGCAGGTCCGAGAGAGCCGCGGGCGGCCGGCGATGCAGTCCGTGGGGCTGTACGTCGCGGTGGCCGGGGTGTTCGTCCACGTGCTCCAGCTGGTGGTGCGGTCGCTGGCCGAGCGGTAGGCACAGACGGCTCGCAGCGTCACCTCGACGCAGAAATCACTCGGTGACAGTGTGACGCGGAAAATGGGACCGCCCGGATTCGAACCGGGGTCACGGGCACCCAAGGCCCGAAGTATACCAGGCTAACCCACGGTCCCGTGCCCCTACGTCCGCGACTCGCGCGCTAAAGCGTTTCGGGGTCAGACCGCGATCGGGATGCCGAACATCGTCGCGATCCCGAGCGTCGTCACGATCATCAACAGCAGTTGGAGCGGGCCGCCCACCCGGACGTAGTCCGTGAACCGATAGCCGCCGGGACCGTAGACGAACAGGTTCGTCTGGTAGCCCACCGGCGTCATGAACGCCGTACTCGCCGCGAACATCACCGCGAACAGGAACGCGGTCGCGCTGGCGTCGACGGCCTGAGCGGTCTCGACGGCGACGGGGATCATCAGCACGACGCTGGCGTTGTTGCTGATCACGTTGGTCAGCAGCGCGGTGAGCAGGTAGAACACCGCGAGCACGCCGATCACCGGCAGCGCCGCCGAGGAGGCGACGACCGCCTCCGCGAGCAGCGAGGCGGCGCCGGTTCGTTCGAGCGCGATCCCCAGCGGGATCACGCCGGCGAGCAGGAGGATCACGTCCCACTGCACCGCCTCGTAGATCTCCCCGGGGTCGAGACAGCGCGTGACGACCATCGCGAGCGATCCCGCGAGTGCGGAGACGACGATCGGGAGGATCCCCAGCCCCGCGAGCGCGACGACGGCGGCGACGATGCCGATCGCGAGTCCGGTCTTCTCCTCGCGGTAGTCGTGCTGTTCGACCTCGCCGATCAGGATGAACTCCCGGCCGCCGTCGATCCGCTCGATCGTCTCCGTCGGCGCCTGCACCAGCAGCGTGTCGCCGACCTTCAGCGGCACCTCGTCCATCCGCCGGCGCACGACCTCGCGGCCACGACGGAGCGCGAGCACGGTCGCGTTGTAGCGCTGCCGGAAGCCGATCGAGGTGAGCGACTCGCCCACCAGCGGCGAGCCGGGGGCGACGACGACCTCGACGAGGTTCTGCCCCGCCTCGGCCTGTTCGAGTTCGGCCTCGTCGACCGGCACGTCCACCAGATCCAGCCCTTCGAGGTCGAGCAGCGAGAGCAGCGTGTCGCGGTCGGTCCGGAGCGTGAACGTGTCGCCGGCCTGAATCTGCTTGGGGCCGAGCGGTTCGAGGAACACCTCGTCGCCGCGGATGAGCTGGAGCAGGTCCACGTCGAGATCGCCCTCCGACAGCGCGTTCCGGACCTTCCGGCCGACGAGCGGGGAGTCCTCCCGGACGGTCACTTCGGTGAGGTAGTCGCCGACGCCGAACTCCTTGGTCAGGTCGTCGGTGGGCGCGATCCGGGCGGGCGTGAGCCAGCGACCGACGGTCAGCAGGTAGGCGATCCCGACCAGCATCACCACGACCCCCAGCCCCGTGAACTCGAACATCCCGAGCTCGTGGAGGTCGGTGTTGGCGTACTCCGGCGCCGCGGCCAGCCGCGCGGCCACGTCGCTCGCGAGCACGTTGGTCGAGGTGCCGATCAGCGTGAGCGTCCCGCCGAACATCGAGGCGTACGACAGCGGGAGCAGGAGCTTCGAGGGGGAGGTGTTGCCGCGGTTGGCCACGTCGGTCACCATCGGGAGCAGGATCGCGACCGCGGCGGTGTTGTTGATGAACCCGGACACCGGCGAGACGATGCCGACGACCGCACTCAGCTGTTTGATCTCGCTGTCGCCGGTGATCCGGCCGATGTACTCCCCGAGCGTCTGGACGATCCCCGTCCGGCGGACGCCCTCGCTGAGGATGAACATCGCGAGCACGGTGATCGTCGCGGGGCTGGCAAAGCCCGAAAGCCCCTGCTCGGGCGTGATCATCGTCACCTGCCCCGCGAGGACGCCGGCGTCTGCGAGCACCCCGCTGACGGGCTCGACGAGCATCAGCGTCACCATGATACCCAGCGCGGTGATGTCGACGGGCACCGGCTCCGTCGCGAACAGCACCAGCGCCGCCAGCACGATCAGGGTGACGACGACGACTCCGGGCGTGATCGCTGCCACGGGGATGTGGTTACCGCCGGCCGGCAAAAGGGTGGGGGTTCCCGACGGTCACTCCCGCTCGGCGAACGCGGCGCCGAAGGCGGCGCCCAGCGCGAGCCCGATCCCCATCCCGACCGCGAGGTTCTCCAGCGACAGACCGATCGCCGCGCCGAGCGAGACGCCGAGGCCGATCCCCAGCGCCATCGCTTCGTCGTCGTCCATCTCGTCCGCATCCGGCTCCTCGGGCGCCGGCTCGTCGGCCGAGTCGTCACTCGTCATGGGGGAGCGCGCGACGCGCGGGAAGAAGTCGGTTTCGCTACAGTTCCTGCTCGGCGAGTTCGAGCGCCGCCACCTGCTCGTAGGGGCTCTTCCCCTCGCGGATCCCCTCGAGGATCAGGAACGCGTCGTCCGGCGAGAGGAAGTGGCTCGTGACCGCCCGACCGAGCGGCGTCGCCTCGAAGCCGTCGATGAACTCCCACTCGAGCAGCTTCCCGACCGCGTGTTTGGTGGGCACGTCGCCGATCATGCGGTCGTTGAGCCGCTTGGCGAGCTTGCCGGCGACGGCGATGTTCGCCAGCGTCTCTTCGGCGGCGGCAGTCTCGTCGTACACCGTCGAGACGTCCTCCATCTCACCTTTCAGGAGTTTAAACGCGATCTCGTCCTCGGTGGCCTCCATCGAGGCGTGGTAGGAGCAGTCCGGCTCCACGAGCAGGTACACCGTCCCCTGATCGTGGTAGTCGGGGCGGCCCGCACGGCCGAGCATCTGGGAGAACTCCTGGACGGAGAGCCACTCGATCCCCATCGCGAGCGAGTCGAACACGACCTGCGAGGCGGGGAAGTCGACGCCCGCCGCGAGCGCGGCAGTCGTCACGACCGCCGCGAGCTCCTGATCGCCGAACTGGCGCTCGACCTGCTTGCGCCGGCCGTAGTCCAGCCCGGCGTGGTACGGCGCGGAGTCGTACTCCAGCTTCCGGGAGATCTCGTGACAGCGCCGCCGGGAGTTGGTGAAGATGATCGTCTGCCCGCGATACCCCTTCGAGGACTTGCTGTCGAACTCCCGCCTGACGAGGCGGTCCTCGATCCGGAGTTTCTCCCGGCCGTCGGCGAACGTGACGTGGCGCTCGATCGGGACGGGCCGCTCCTCGAACTCGATCAGCGTCGCGCGGAGCTGTTCGGCCAGCCACTCGGGGTTGCCGACCGTCGCGGAGAGGTAGACGTACTGCGCGCCGTCGTAGTCCGAGCGGTCCTTCGCGCGCTGCTCGCAGTAGTGCTTGAGCCGGGAGATCATCCCGTCGAGGCGGTGGCCGCGTTCGCCCTCCTTCAGGCTGTGGACCTCGTCGATGACGACGGTGCCGATGTCGCCCATGTCCTTGCCCGTCCGGAGGCCGTGGTCGATCCCCTCGTAGGTGCCGACGATCACGTCGGCGTTCGGGTCGAACTGGGCGCCGGAGTCGGTCACGCGGGAGCCGCCGACCCGCAGCGTCACGTCGAGGATGTCGCCGTAGCGCTCTTGGAAGTCCTCGTGTTTCTGGTTCGCGAGCGCGACCAGCGGGACGAGGAAGAGGAGTTTTCCGTCGCCCTTCAGCGCGCGGTCGACGCCCGCGAGCTCGCCGACGAGCGTCTTCCCCGTCGCCGTCGCGGAGACGACGAGCTGGTCCCGCCCCTCGAACAGCCCGTTCTCGACGGCGAGGCTCTGGACCGGAAGGAGATTGTCGAAGCGACCCTCGATCATCGACTGCAGTTTCGGGTGGAGGTCGAGGTCGCTCGTCGGGTACGGGTCGACCTCGTCGGTGGTGGCGGAGATGGTGTCGAACTTCGTGAGGTCGGGGTCGAGTTCGCCCTGCAGGAGGTCGGTGATGCGGTCGAGGTCGCCCACCTCGAGCAGAAGCTCCTCCAGTCGCTCCTGTGCGGCGCCGGTGAACTGCCCCTTGTAGGCGAGTTCGCGTTCGAGCTCCTCGACGGCGCAGTCCTGGCAGATGTAGTCCCGATCGGCCGAGATGGCGGTCTCCTCGGTGATCGGCGAGTAGCGGCCGGCGTTGGCGCAGTACCGACAGGTGCGGACGACCAGCGCCTCCTGCTGGTAGCCGTCGAGCATCGCCTGCAAGCGTTCGCGACCCTCGGGGGAGGTCTGCTCGGAGATGCGGATGCGCTCGGCGCGGCGGGCGAGTTCGACGAACTCCTCGGGGCGCATCGGCTCGCCGCCGTCGTCGTCGGACTGCAGGAACCGACGGGGCCGCGGCCCGGCATCGGTCTCCTTGAGTTCGAGCGTGCCGCGGAACACCCGGGAGCCGTCACGGAGCACGACGACGCGGTAGTCGTCGCCGGACTCGTGGAGGAACAGGGTGTCGACGCGGGCGACCTGCTGAGACACGGGTGGGGGTACGCGAAACGGGTACTTCAGCCATGCGGTCGGCGCGAAGCCGTGCCGCGGGAATCCGGCGCATGCGGGTGCAACACAGCCTCACGGAGGGTTTACGGCCCCTCAGCGGCTACACTCCGATAATGAACTCCTCCACGCGCACGAAGGCGACGCTGTTCTGCTCGGTCTGCGGGCACGAGAGCCCGGCCGACGGCGATTGGGACGAATCGGCGACGGCCACCGAGATCGGCGAGCGGATCACGCTCTCCTGCCCGGACTGTGCGACGACGATCACGCGCCGACCCGTGAGCAAGCGGAGCGTCGACGCCGTGGTGGCGAGCGACTGACCGGCACGCTGTCAGCCGGGCAGGGCAAGCGACTGATCGGCGGCGGAGAACCGACCGCTATTCCTCGACCAGTTCGATCGTGTCGTCGCCGTTCGGCACCGCACAGAGGAACGCCCCCGGTCGGTCGCTGTCGTTCCGGTACCAGTGGACCGCGCCGGCGGGGATCAGCAGCGAGTCGCCGGCGGAGACCGTGTACTCCTCGTCGTCGATCCCGACCACGTACTCGCCCGCGAGCACGTACTGCTCGTGTTCGACCGCGTTCGTGTGCTCGGGGACCTCGGCGCCGGCGTCGAGTTCGAACCGCCGGATCGCGAAGTTCGGCGCGCCGTCGCTCTCGTCGAGTAGTACGCCTTTCTGCAGCCCCTCGGCGGCGTCGACGGGCTCGTACTCGATCTCCTCGCTGCGTTTCACGACGTGATCGACCATACCGGGAGTTCGGCGCCGGGGCGCTAAACCGTGACGGCACGGGCCGCGGCGACCGCCTTTTTCACCCCCTCGGCCCAACCGAACGGTATGCGAGGTATCCGTCTCGGGAGCGTCTTCGGCATCCCGATCAAGCTCGACGCCACGTTCCTGCTGATCCTACCGGTGTTCGCCTACCTGATCGGCAGCGACGTGACGACGCTGGTCGAGGAGGTGTTCAACCCCGCGTTCGACGCCGGGATCGAGACCGGCGTGTTGACGCAGGGGTACACCCCCTTCGCGCTCGGCGCCGCGGCGGCGATCGGGCTGTTCACCTGCGTGCTGCTCCACGAACTGGGCCACTCGGCGGTCGCGATGTACTACGGCTACGAGATCGACTCGATCACGCTCTGGCTGCTGGGCGGCGTCGCCCAGTTCGCCGAGATGCCCGAGGACTGGAAGATCGAGTTCCAAGTGGCCGTCGCGGGACCGATCGTAAGCGTCGCCCTCGGGGGGCTGGGCTACGCCGGCTTCTCGCTGGTCGCCGGCGGCGGGCGACCGATCGCGACGTTCCTGCTCGGCTACCTGATGCTCGCGAACGTCATGCTCGCCGCGTTCAACATGCTGCCCGGGTTCCCGATGGACGGGGGCCGCGTGCTGCGGGCGCTGCTCGCCCGGACGCGGACCCACGCTCGCGCGACCCAGATCGCCGCGGAGGTCGGGAAGGGGTTCGCGCTACTGCTGGGGCTGCTCGGGCTGTTCAGCGGCCCGAACCTGCTGCTGGTCGCGCTGGCGTTCTTCATCTACATCGGCGCGGCGGGCGAGGCCCAGCAGACCGTGCTCAAGGCGGCGTTCCAGGGCGTCACCGTGAGCGACGTGATGACCGCGGAGCTTCACACTGTCTCGCCGGACGACAGCGTCGCCGACCTGATGGGCCGGATGTTCCGCGAGCGCCACACCGGCTACCCGGTGGTCGAGAACGGCGAGCTCGTCGGGATGGTGACGGTGACCGACGCCCAGTCGGTCGACGAGGTCGAGCGCGACGCGATGCGCGTCGACGACGTGATGTCGACCGAGGTGTACACCGCGACGCCCGAGACGGAGGCGATGGAGGCGCTCCAGACGATGCAGGAACACGGCGTCGGGCGCCTGCCCGTCGTCGACGCCAACGGGAAGCTCTGCGGGATCATCTCCCGGACGGACCTGATGACCGCGTTCGACATCATCCAGCAGAGCGGCGCCGCTCCGAGCGAGTCGATGGGGCCGAACCTCTCGCCGTTCGGGCGGTAGTCGGCGTTTTTGCGGGTTTGGTGGTCGTCCGTCGTCAATTCTGTCGATCGTGATTCGTCGTCGACGGCTGGTATAGCAACAGCAGTTCGATCGTTGGCACCTTGTGACCGCACCGCCCCGCACAGCCCACAGACCTCCCCAGCCGACTCCTTCGTTCACTGCGTTCACTCAGTCGTCCCTCGCGCTGACTCGCCCACGGAGGGGCTCGCGCTTCGCGCCGA
>NZ_JBHUDH010000130.1:11046-21617 GCF_042678005.1 Halolamina salina
GTGGGGACTCGGCGCTGCGCCGGGCTTCATGCCCGGCGCACTGCGGTCACAAGTAGTCAAGCATCGAGATGCTGTGCCGTTGCGGTTGCTGTCTGACCGACGACGTACGTGAACATAGCCGATAAGTGAGGATGCGGGATTCGACGAGCCTTCGGCTGCTCACGTTCGTTCGCAGCCAGAAGGTCCGGGCGCGGGAATTGAACCCGCGTCTCAGCCCCCACAAGGCTGAAGGATACCACTACCCCAGCCCGGACACAGCGATTCCTACCACGGTTTCAGGGAAATACGTTACGACATTCCCGGCCCCGTGACACGCCGCCGCAGGGGAGCGGGAGGCTTTTGCCGCCGACTCGCGTAACCGCCGGTAGTGGCGATCACCGACAAGATCTACGTCAAGAACCACCGGCAGATCGCCTCCCAACTGGAGCGCTCGATCCCCAAGGGCGCGTTCAAGGGGGCGACGCTGGACCTGCTGTTCACGGGCGACGGCATCGAGAAACTCGACGAGGCGACCCGCGAGAAGGTGCTCGACTTCGCGGAGGACTTCCTCGACTGCGACTGCGACAACAACCCCTACTGCGGCCACCCCGAGGAGAAGTTCGTCCAGTACCTGCTCGAACTCCGCGCGCAGGGACTGGGTCCCGACGCCATCGTCGACACGATGTCCGCGGAGTACATGCTGTACGCCTACTCGGGGGACGTGCTCTCCTTCCTCGACAGCTCGATCCGACGGCTGGAGGCCGTCGAGTCGCTGGCAGAAGTCGAAGGGGACCAGGAGGCCGCACGCCGCGCTCGCGAAGCCAAGCAGGAACTCTCGGGCTGACTACCCGATCTGGTACGTGTTCTCGTCGCCGTCGAGGTCCTCGAGCTTGACGACCTCTTCCGTCTCGTCGGCCTGCTCGCGCAGGTAGTCGATGTAGCGTTTGTGCTCCTCCAGCTGCTCGCGCAGGTGGTCGGCCTCCAGCTCCAGCCGCTCGTGCTCGCGGATGAAGCTCTTCGGCACCTCCACCGTCGGCGGGAAGCTCTCGTCGTCCTCGGCCTCCCGATCGGCGGGGACGAGATCCACCTGCCCGTCGTGGGCGACGAGCGTGTCGACGTAGTCCCGAAACACCGCCGACAACGAGATCTCGCGCTCCTCCGCGATCTCCCGCAGCGCCTCGAACGCATCCTCGTCGACGCGGAAGGAGATCGTCTTGCTCTTGGTCCCCATCTCGCCCGGCGGTTGTGAGCGGCCGAACTTAAGCGTTTGTGGGCGGCGAACCGACGAGCGCGGCGGTCGCGCTCTCGAAAGGGTTATCCGGGAGCGGGTCGTTGCTTCGGTTGCAATGGCGACTGGAACGGTTGATTTCTTCAACGACACGGGCGGTTACGGTTTCATCGAGACTGAGGACGCAGACGAGGACGTCTTCTTCCACATGGAAGACGTGGGCGGCCCGGACCTCGAGGAAGGCCAGGAAGTTGAGTTTGACATCGAACAGGCCGACAAGGGCCCCCGCGCGACGAACCTGACCCGCCTGTAAGTCGGTTCTTCGCTGCGGATTTCTGCGTTTATTACACTGAACAGCGGTAGCCCCGGCGATCGGTCGTCGGCCGAGCCCTCAGCGGGCGCGTGCCGGCGTGACCGTCTCGCCGACGTGGAGCCGCCAGAGCTCCGCGTACAGTCCGTCCGCGTCGAGTAGCTCCCCGTGGCTGCCGCGTTCGACTATCTCTCCGTCCTCAAATGCCAGCAGCCGGTCGGCGTCCCGGACCGTCGAGAGTCGGTGAGCGATCGCGATCGTCGTCCGCCCCGCACGCGCCTCGGCGAGGCTCTCCTGCAGGAGCAGTTCCGTCCGGTTGTCGACGTGGCTGGTCGCCTCGTCGAGCAGGAGGATCGGCGGATCGGGTAGGATCGCCCGCGCGATCGCCAGCCGCTGTCGCTGCCCGCCCGAGAGCCGCGTCCCGCGCTCGCCGATCCGGGTGTCGTACCCCTCGGGCAGGTCGGTGACGAACTCGTGGGCGTTCGCCCGCTTCGCCGCGTCGACGACCGCCGCGCGATCAGCGTCGGGGACGCCGTAGGCGATGTTCTCGGCGACGCTACCGTCGAACAGGTAAGGGTCCTGACTTACGTAGCCGACCTGCTCGCGGAGGTCGGAGGCGGCCACCCCAGTGGTGTCGGCGCCGTCGACGGCGATCGTCCCCGAGTCAGGGTCGTAGAACCGCAGCAGGAGTCTGAGCACCGTCGACTTCCCGGCACCGGTCGGCCCGATCAGTCCGACGAACTCCCCGGGCTCGACGGCGAAGGAGACACTCCGGAGTGCGGGATCGGTCGCTTCCGGGTAGCCGAAGCGTACGTCCTCGAAGGCGACGGCCCCCGACACGTCGCCGAGAGCGTTCCCGCCCTTGGCGTTCCCCGTCGGGTACCGAAGCAGGCCGAGGACGCGCTTGGCGGACGCCCGTGCGTCGGTGTAGCCGTCGGCCACGTCAGCCAGCCGCGAGGACTCGCCGACGAACATCCCGCTGTAGAAGTAGAACGTCACGAACGTCCCGGCCGAGAGCTGTCGGGTGAACGGCCCCGGCGGCCCGAACAGCAGCCACGAGCCGCCGACCGCGACGACGAGAAAGCCCGTGGCCACGGAGACGCCGCGGCGCGCGGCGAAAAACAGCGCCGAGAGCTTCCCGGCCGCCCAGTCGGCCCGCCAGTACGCCCGTGACTCGTCGGCGACTCGCTCGGACTCCGCCTCCGCAGCGGCGAAGGCTTTCACCGTCTCGATCCCCTCGACTGCCTGCTGAATCCGGGTGTTCAGCGCGCCGACCGCCTCCCGCCGCTCGTCGTACCGCGGCTCGACCGCGCGCTGGTAGCCGGCGACCAACAGGGCCATCACCGGCGCGGGGGCGAGGACCGCGAGAGTCAGCTGCCAGTGGATCGCCAGCATCGCCACGAGGGTCGCGACGAAGAACGCCCCTGTTCGGACGGCTCGCTGGAGCCCGTCGTCGAGGAACGACTCGAGTTGGTTCACGTCGTTGTTGAGCACGCTCATCACCTCGCCGGTGCGTTCGCTCTCGAACACTGGAACGCCGAGCAGCCCCGCGGCGTCGAACGCGTCGGTCCGAAGGTCGTGCAGCATCGAGCCCCGGAGCCACCGCCACGACGCCCGACGGAGGGCGTTGGTTCCGACGTTGACGACGCCGGCGAACAGGAACGCCCCAAGCAGGAGCCGGAACTGGCTGCCGGTGTCGACGGGGAGCCACCCCGAAGGGACGAGTGGCAGCGAGAGGCCGCTCCCGAGCAGGAACCCGTCGACGAACTGGCCGAGCAAGTACGGCGCGACGAGTGTCGACAGCCGCCACAGTACCGTGGTGACGACCGCGGCGCCGAACAGCGCCCGCCGACCGGGAACGTATCGCCGAAGCATCGCGAGGACCGGCCAGTCCTGTTCGGCCGCGGCGTCGGTGATCGACGGGAGGCTCATCGCCGCCACCTCGGGAGCGGGCAGTCCCGGACCGTGTCGACGCCGTGGGTGGGACCGACGGCGCGGATCGGGCCGATCGGTAGTGTGCGTCTCGGTTCAGCAGGTCGTACCGTCGTGGTGTCTCGTTGCATCGTGACACCGCTGCGGGCGGCGGCCGGCGGGGCCCAGCACAGTGCTGCGGCTCCCGCCGAGAGAAGACGGACGGAACGATTTTCGGGGAGAACTTAAATCGGTCGCTGCCCCCTGTCGTTTTGTCTCCCCCCGACCAACCCCGTCCATGAGCGACGACACGCGGTTCGAGCGACTGGACCGCCACGCCACGCCCGGCCCGCGGAACTCCCTCCGGCACTGGCCCGACGCCAAGTCCCCGCTCCGCGTGGCACTGAACTACGTCGCCGTCTGGCTGATCCGGATCTCCCCCAGCCTCCGGTTCAAGAACTGGCTGCTCCGGCGGCTCGGCGCCGACGTGGGGGCGGGCGTCTCGTGGGGGCTGGAGGCCACCCCGGACGTGTTCTGGCCCGAGCGCATCACGCTGGGCGAGGACGCCATCGTCGGCTACGACGCGACGCTGCTCTGTCACGAGTTCTTACAGGAGGAGTACCGCCTCGGCGACGTGGTCGTCGGCGATCGGGCGATGATCGGCGCGGGCGCGATCGTCCTCCCGGGCGTCGAGATCGGCGACGACGCGCAGGTCGCGGCGAACTCGCTGGTGACCGAGGACGTGCCCGAGGGCGAAACCGTCGCGGGCGTGCCCGCGGAGCCGCTGGACCGGGAGTGACGCCTCGGCGGCGTCAGTCGTCGTGGACGATCACAATCCCGCCCTCGAACACGCGGTCGTTCGGGACGATGTACTCCTCGCCGTCGGACTCGATGTGTGTGACGAACACGTCGATCTCCTGGACGACGCCGCGCTGACCGTTGATCTTCACCGTGTCGCCGATACCGTAGGGCTCGTTCAGGAACAGGTACAGCCCCGCGGCCGCGGAGGTGAGCATCTGCTTGCCGGCGACGACGCCGAACACCACCAGCGCGAGGGCGTACAGCGCCAGCAGCACGACCAGCGCGAACGTCGCGACGCCGATCTGATCCAGCGCGAGCACGGTCGCGACGTAGACGACGCTGTACTTCGCCGCGGTCGGGACGATCCCGATCTGGGGGAGCTTGACGCTCCGCAGCCGCTCGGAGAGCACGAGTTCGACCTTGTCACCGACGATGACGCCGACGATCAGGATCAACACGGCGACGAAGAAGCTGGGGAAGAAGCCGGTCGCCTGCGACCAGAACTGCTCGGCGTAACTCCGCTCCGCGATGGAGACGGCGACGATTGCGCCGAGGATGACGATGAACCACCCCGAGAGCTGTGAGAGGATCGCAACCGTCGAGGTGCCGATCCCGCGGGCGGTGCGCTCGAACGCCGTCCCCTCAATCGTCTCCGGCAAGCCCGCCCGTCTGAGCAGTCCGGCGTTGACTTTGACGACCAGCCACGCGAGAAGCACCGCGAGGACGAACACCCCGAGTGCGAGCCAGATCCGCTCGGGAACCGCGCCCAGCGGGCCGCCGGCCTCGAACCCGGATTGGAGGGCCATCGGGGGCATCAGTAGTCCTCCGGGTCGATCTCCAGAATCAGCTCGCCGCCTTTGAACGCCCGGACCATCCCGTCGGACTCCGAGAGCACGATCGCGGTCGCGTTGGTCGCCCGGGTGACCGCCGCGCCGGCCATGTGGCGGGTGCCCAGCCCCTTCGGGATGTCCACGCCCTCGGCCCCCGGTTCGAGGTAGCGGTACGCGGAGACGATCTTCCCGGAGTCGCTGATGACGAACGCGCCGTCGAGCCGCGAGAACTCCTTGAGCATCACGTTCACGATCGGGTCGCCGACGTGGACGTGGGACTTCTCGAAGGGGTTGTAGCTGAGCGGCCGGGACTTGTTCATCACCTTCCCGGCGTCGCCGATCACGAACAGCGCGCCGACGGGCTTGCCCTTCTGGCCTTTCTTCCCCAGTTCGATCACCACCTCGAACACGTCGCGGATGACCCCCGGATCCGCACGCGAGTTCGCGAACAGGTCGTACACGCCGGAGTGCATCGACTCGTCGGCGCGGACGCGCACGACGGAGTCGTGTTCGTCGAACACGCTGACGACGCACGCCACCTCGTCGCCGTCGTCGACGACACCGCGGTCCATCGCGCCCTCGACGCCGAACTTGATCCGGTCGCGGACGTTCTCGAACTCCAGCGGTAGCTCGACGAACACCTCGGCGTCGACGACGTTCTCCGGCGCGATAACCACAACCTCCCCGTCGAGATCCTCGAAGCGTTCGTAGAACCCGCTGCTGGGGGAGAACACGAACACCGCGTCCAGATCCGCCGTCAGGTCGTCGAGGAGATCGGCAGGGGTCGACATTATCAAGAATAATCCCGCCCGTGGATCAAAGGGTTTGTGGGTCCGTCAGACGGGCGTCCGACGCCGCCCCTGCGGGGAGCTTCCCAGCAAGCTTTAGACGGAACGCGCTGATGGGTCGCGTATGGACGAGAGACGGCTGATTATCGCCCTGTTCGGCGTGGCCGTCACGGCCATGGTCGGCTTCCTCGCACACCGGTTCATCGCCCCGCTGACGGTGTCGGTGTTCCTCTACTACTCGACGCGTCGGTACTTCAAGTTCCTCCGGCGGCTCCGGCTCCCCGCGCGGGTGCGGGCGGTGACGGTGCTCGCCTCGCTCGCGGTGCCGCTGTTGCTGCTCGTGAGCTACGCGACGGTGCTACTGGTGATCGAGGCACGGTCGTTCGTGGAGCAGTACTCGCTGCTCGACGTGGCGGCGACGGAGGTCGAGTGGCTCGGCGGGATCGACCGCATCCCCGAGTTCACCGTGCAGGGGCTGTACGAGGCGTACCAGTCGGGCGACCTCTCGCCGTTCATCCAGTTCGCGACCGACCACGCGGAGCTGTTGACCTCGCTGGTCTCGGGCTTCTTCCTCAACCTCTTCGTCGTCGTGATCGTCACCTACTACCTGCTGATCGACGGCCGGCGGATGCGCGACTGGCTGCTCCGGTTCGACGACGACGCCATCATCCGGGAGTATCTGGAGGCCGCCGACGAGGAGTTGGAGTCGGTGCTGTTCGGCAACCTCCTGAACGTGATCGCCATCTCGCTGATCGCGATCGCGTCGTTCACCGCCTACAACGCCGTCGCCCCCGCGCCGGCGGAGGTCCCCTACCCCGCGCTGGCGGGGACGCTGACGGGGATCGCGAGCCTGATCCCGGTGGTGGGGATGAAGATCGTCTACCTCCCGCTGACGGCGATCGCCGCGCTCCCGATCGTGCTCGGCGGCGACCAGTCGCTGCTCGTCTACGTCGTCGGCTTCCTCGCCGTCGCGGTCGTCGTCGTCGACACGATCCCGGACATCCTCCTGCGGCCGATCCTGAGCGGCGAGACCACTCACGTCGGACTCCTGATGCTCGCGTACACGCTCGGGCCGGTGGTGCTGGGGTTCTACGGCCTGTTCTTCGCGCCGATCGTGCTGGTGATCGCCATGACGTTCGCCCAGACCGCCCTACCGCGGCTGCTCGGCGCCGACGAGGACGATGGGATCTCCTCGGACCAGATGCGGCTGCGTGACTTCACGGAGCAGCGGAGCTTCCGGGAGAGCGTCCGGGAGCGGGTTCGGGACGGCATGCCCGGGAGCGATCGGTAGTGGCTGCACAGTTCGGTACGTAAAGACCGCTCTGCCGTTTCTTCAAAACGATACGCGGGACCGGATTCGAACCACGGTCGGACGTGCTCGCTCGCTGCGCGCGACCTCCCTGCTTCGAATCCTCATAGCGATTTTCTCCCTCGCTGTCGCTCGGACAGAAAATGCGCGGGACCGGATTCGAACCGGAGCGAGAAATGCTCGCTCACTCCGTTCACTGTGCGTTCCTCGCAAGGTTCGGAATCCTCACGTGGCGCATACATGCCTCTCACGTTCGTTCGAGGCAGTATGCGCGGGACCGGATTCGAACCGGCGGACCCCTACGGGATAGCGTCCTAAGCGCTACGCCTTTGGCCTGGCTCGGCAACCCGCGCGCACCCCCACCTACGGCCCAATCGCCGTAAGAAACTGTCGTTCCGGGCGACGCCGCCGGCCCCCAACTACTCCCGTCTCGCTCCCGAAACGACGCCCATGCGTCTCCACCAGAGCTGGAAAAACTACGCCACGCAGCTGCTCCTCGAACGGGAGATCCCCCTCGTCACCGACTGGACGCGCTCGTGGCTGGTCGATCTCCACGCCGACTTCTTCGTCGAGCACAGCGAGCAGGACGGCACAGCCCGCCGCCCCCTGTTCGACGCGCTGTTCGACGCCGCCATCGACGTCTACCTCGCCGCGCTCCGCGAGGGATACCCCGAGGCACAGGCCCGCGAGATCACCCACATCCAAGGGTCGTGGACGTTCATCCGGCACGGCTGGGGCGAACTGATCGAGTTCCCGCCCGACGAGTCTGCCGCGTACTACGAGCGCTACGAGGCGTTCTACGACCGTCACGACTGCTCGCCGAAGGATCCATTCGGGGAGTTCGCACCCGCGGATGGCCTCCCGGACGCGCCCGAAACGCCGGAGCGCCTGAACGGCGACTACCCGTTCGCGGCGTCGGGGCTGGACGACGGCGTCTACGTCGTCGACGAGAACACCGAGGTCAGACTGGAGTGTGGCGTCGACGCCGAAGACATCACACCGAGCGCCTGACTTCGATTCAGTCCGCGAGCGCCGCCTCCAGCCGCTCGACGTACGCCTCGTTCCCGACGTGAACGGGCACGCGCTGGTGGAGATCCGTCGGTTCGACCGACAGCAGCGACTGCTCGCCGTCCGAGGAGGCGCCGCCGGCGGCCTCGATTATCTTCGCGATCGGTGCGCCCTCGAACTGCAGGCGAAGCTTCCCGTTCGGCGCCGACTCGAGCGCGGGGTAGGCGAAGATCCCGCCGTAGCTCAGCACCTGATTCACGTCGCCGACCATCGCGCCGCCGTAGCGGAGTTTGAGCTCCGACTCCACCTCGCGGGCGTACTCGCGGAACGCGTCGGGCCACTCCGGCACTCGGCCGCCGAAGCCGTAGACGACGGGATCGTCCGGGAGGGAGACGTCCTCCTCGACCGCGCGGGCCTCCCCGCCGTCGATCACGGAGGTCGTCACCGTCCCCTCGCGGGCGACGGTCATCGTCGTGATCGGGCCGTAGAGCACGTACGCCGCGGCGACGAGGCTCTCTCCCGCCGCGGGTAGGGACTCGTCGGCGATCCCGACGATCGTCCCCATCGCGTTGTTGGAAGCGAGGTTCGAGGAGCCGTCGAGCGGGTCGATCGCGACCGCCACGTCGCCCTCGCCGGGCGCGCCGTCGCCGGTGTCGACGACCGCCTCCCGCTCCTCGCTGGCGAACTCGGCGACGCCGTCGATGGCGCCCAGCGCCTCGAAGAACAGTTCGTCGGCGTGAACGTCGGCGGCGGTGACGCTCTCGCCGGAGGGGTTCTCGACGCCCGCCTCCGTGAGTCGTCGGCCCGGGAGGCCGCCGCGCACGTCCGGGGCGACCGCCGCGACCGTCTCGAGCACGTCGTCGACGGTGTCGCTCATCAGTCGAGCGTCGCCTGCTCGCCGTGGCTCTCGACGGCGGCCAGCGCCTCTTCAACGGACGTCTCCTCGAAGATGATCTTCTCCAGCCCGTCGAGCAGCGCCTCGGGGTTCTCCCGCTGGAACACGTTCCGGCCGACCGCGAGCCCCTTCGCGCCGGCGTCCATTGCCTCCTTCACCGTCGAGAGGAACGCCTCGTCGGAGGCCTTCGAGCCGCCGGACATCACCACGTCCGTCGACGCCGCGGCGTCGCAGGCGTGGGCCATCGCCTCGGGGTCGCCGGGGTACTTGATCTTCGCCACGTCGGCGCCGAGTTCGAGGCCGAGTCGGGCCGCGTAGGAGATCACGGAGGGCTTGGTGTCGTTCTTGACGCCCTGCCCGCGCGGGTAGGACCACATGACGACGCCCATGTCCCGGTCGCGTGCTTCCTCCTGTGCCTCGGCGAACTCCTCGGCCATCTCCACCTCGTGGTTCGAGCCGCCGTAGAGGGTGAAACCGATTGCGTCGGCGCCGAGCTCGTCGGCGTACTCGACGCTCCAGTTCACGGCGGAGTCGTGCTCGCCCATCCAGAGGTTCGAGGTGCCGTTGATCTTCGCGAGCAGATTGACCTCTTCCTCGTAGTCGGGGTAGTGGGCCTCGGCGACGCCCTTGCCGACCGCCAGCGCGGTCACGGCGTCGTGGGTCGCCACGTCGAAGACGTGCTCGGGGTTCATCGACTCCGGCACCGCCTCGAAGTCCACGGGACCGTGTTCGAGACCGTGATCGTACGCCAGGATCAGCAGTTTGCCGTCGCGCGAGATGGGGTCAGTTGCGCCGGGGATCATGTTCTGCGTTCGGGCGAGTCGGCACAAAAAGCTATCCAACGGGCGCCGGGAAGCCCGCCGCCGCTCGCGTCGCCCTACCGGCTCTTTCCGCGACCCGCACCCCTTTATCCCGCGGCCGAAACAGCGTCGAATATGGTTCACCTACCCGACGCCGTCGTCGGCGACGCACAGACGAGCCTGTTCGCCTGGAACCGGCTCGAGGAGCTCGTCGACGTGGGCAACCGCATGGCCGGGCAGACCGGCGAGGCAGCCGGCGCCGAGATCATCCGCGAGGCGTTCGAGGACGCCGGACTCCGAAACCCCCACATCGAGGAGTTCGAGATCCCCGGCTGGTGGCGCGGCAGCTCCTCGCTGACCGTCGAGTCGCCGAACGAGCGCGTCCACGAGGGGAGTCACCAGGTCGTCGCGCTCCCGGGCACGCCCGCGGGCGAGGCGACGGCGCCGATCGTCGACGTGGGCGACGGCACCTACGAGGAGTTCGAGGCCAAAAGCGCCGAGCTCGACGGCGCGATCGCGATGGCGACGAGCGACACGCCCGAGTCGGCCGACCGCTGGCTCCACCGGATGGAGAAATACGTCAACGCGGCCGACCACGGCGCGGTGGCGTTCGTGTTCCGGAACCACATCGAGGGCGCGCTGCCGCCGACGGGCGAGGTCGGCTACAACAACCGCCCCGGCCCGATCCCCGCCGTCGGCGTCTCGAAGGAGG
>NZ_JBHUDH010000130.1:21734-30035 GCF_042678005.1 Halolamina salina
GACGAGGTGCTCGTGACCGCCCACGTCGACGCCCACGACATCGCGGAGGGCGCGAACGACAACGGCGCCGGCTCGGTGCTCGTCGCCGAGGTCGGCCGGCTGCTCTCGCAGGTCGACGACGACCTCGACAGCCGCGTTCGGCTGGTCACGTTCGGCTCCGAGGAGATCGGCCTGCGCGGCGCGTACCACTGCGCGGAGACGACCGACCTCTCGAACGTGAAGTGCGTAATCAACCTCGACGGCGCCTGTAGTTCCCGAAACCTCCGTGTCGGCACGAACGGGTTCGACGAGCTCGGGGAGCTGTTCCGCTCGGTCGCCGCCGACTTCGACGCCCCGATCTCGACGGGGTCGACCATCTCCCCCCACGGCGATCAGTGGGCGTTCGTGCAGGAGGGCGTGCCGGCGACGATGACCGGCACCACCTCCGACCAGTCCGGCCGCGGCTGGGGGCACACCCACGCCGACACGCTGGACAAACTCGACTCCCGAGACCTCCGGGACGTGGCGACGCTGGTGACGGAGGCGGCGTACCGGGCCGCACAGGACGAGTTCGAGGTCGAGTCCCGCAGCCGCGAGGAGACCCGTGACGCGATCGACGAGGGGTACGTGCAGGAGTTGAAGATGGGCGGGCGGTGGCCCTACTGAGCCACGGCGAGTGACCTGCTGCGACCTCCGTGTCGCAGCGACGGAACCCATGCCGTGGCTCTGTCGTACTAAACCACGGCGAGCGAGCGCCGACGGCCTCTGTGCCGTCGGCTCCGAGCGCGATGCCGTGGCTCTGTCGAACTGAAACCCAACGAACGCCGCGCCGACGGCCGGTAGTTTTTCGCCCCGTGAAGCCGACCGCACAGCCGTGTCCGAAACCGTACTCGTCCCCGTAGACGGATCGCCTCAGTCCAACAGCGCGCTCGATCACGCACTCGAGACGTTCCCCGAGGGGGAGATCGTCGCACTGACCGCGGTCGACCCCATCGCGGCCGGCTACAGCACGACGCCCGGTCCCGACGCCGGCGGCTACCCCGGCGAGTGGATCAAGCAGGCCAACGAGCGCGCCGACGACATCCTCAACGATGCCGTCGAGCGCGCCGCCGAGCACGACCGTGAGATCGACACCGTCCGCGTCACCGACCGGCCGGCCCGGGCGATCGTCGACTACGCCGACGAGGAGGGCGTCGACCACATCGTGATCGGCAGCCACGGCCGGACGGGCGTCACGCGCGTCCTGCTTGGCAGCGTCGCCGAGAAAGTCGTCCGCCGCGCCCCCTGCCCGGTGACGGTCGTCCGCTGAACGTCGTCACCGATCGTCAGTAGAGGTGGCCGCCGACCTCCTCCATCACCTTCTCTTCGGCGCGGGCGAGATGCTCCCACGCCGTCGTGCGTGAGACGCCGAGCTCCTCGGCGATCTCCTCGACGGTGGTGTCGTGGTCGACGCCGTAGTAGCCGGACTCGATCGCGGCCCGGAGCGCGTCCCGCTGTCGCGGGGTGAGCACCGTCAGCAGCTTCGAGGCGTCGAGCTGTGGCTCCATCGTGAGCTGGCTCAGCTCCACGTTGCGTTCGAGCCGTACGTCGTTCCCCCACCCCTCGATCCGCTCGATGATCTCGGTGAGCCGGTCGGGATCCTCGAGGTAGATCGTCCAGCGCTCCCACCCATCCGAGATCGTCGTCCCCATCCGGTAGTGGATCCCCATGTCCGAGAGCCGTTCGGAGATGCTGTCCCACTTGCTCACGTCGACCGTCATCGAGACGTACACGCGCTCTCCGCCGAGCGCCGACAGCGGCTCGGCTTCGGTGACGGGCTCGGTCTCGCGGAACTGCTCGATGAACTTTGGGATCGAGTCGGCGTCGCCGACGAGTTCGATGATGCGCCGACGGGTGTCCCCCCGTCCGGTCATCGACGACACCGACCGCATCGTCACGTCGGGGAACGCCGCCGACACCGTCTGTTCGGGCTCGCCGCGGTGGCGGATCCGGAGCACGACTTCGCGCATACTCGTCCGTCGGCGTCGACCCGGAAGCGGCTTTCGGCTGTACGCCGGATATATTTGGGGTGAGACTCATGGGGATGTGGTAAATACACACACACAGGACTATGGCACCCGATACCGAGTGGACCGACGAGGCACTGAGCGGGCCTGAAATCGACAGGCGAACCGCGATATCCCTGCTCGGTGCGGCCGGGCTGGGCGGACTGGCCGGCTGTACCGGCGGCGACGGCACCGAAACCCCGACTGAGGGCGGGACCGACGACGGGACGGCGAGCCCGACCGCGACGCCGCCGTCGGAGGACCAGTTCGGCGGCCGGCTCCAGGCCGGCTGGTACACGGGCGCGATCGAACAGATGGATCCGCCGTACATCAGCGTCGGGCAGTACTTCCAGCTCGCCTCGAACGTGTTCAACGGGCTGACGACGCTGAAGCCCGACCTCACGGTCCGGGGCGATCTAGCCGAGGACTGGACCGTCGAGGACGACGGCGCGACGTTCACGTTCCAGCTCCGCGACGACGTGACGTTCCACAACGGCGAGCAGTTCACCGCGGAGGACGTCCGCTACACGATCAACCGCACCATTCAGGAAGAGGCGCCCGCCGCCTCGAAGCTGTCGTCGCTCCAGCCGGTCGACGACGGCGGCGTCGAGGTCGTCGGCGACTACGAGGTCACCCTCCGGTTCGAGGAGCCGAACGCGGTCGCGCTGATCTACCTGACCCGCGGCCCCGGCCGCGCCGCGACGATCGTGAACCAGACCGCGATCGAGGAGATGGGCGCCGACCAGTACGGCGTCACGCCGGTCGGCACCGGGCCGTTCCAGGTCACCGAGCACGAGGTCGGTAGCGGCGTGACCCTCGACGCCTACGACGATTACTTCGAGACCGACGAGAACGGGAACCAGCTCCCCTACCTCGACGGGATCGACGTGCAGCCGATCCCCGAGCCGGCGTCGATCGTCAACGCGCTCCGGGCGGGCGACATCGACTTCGCGAACATGCTCCCGCTCCAGAACCTCCAGCAGATCGAGGACGCCCAGAACGCGCGGGTCGACTCCAAGCCGGGCATCAACTGGACCGGGTTCGCGATGAATCAGGAGCGCGAGCCGTTCGGCGACCGACAGGTCCGCCGCGGGATCGCGAAGGTGATCGACAACCAGGCGTTCGTCGACTCCGCGTTCTTCGGCAACGCGCTGGCCGACACCGGCGTACTCAACAAGGGGACCGCATGGGTCTGGCGCGAGGAGGGCGAGAAGCCCAGCGACCAGCAGTACGCCCCCGAGGAGGGGAAGCAGCTGCTCGAGGACGCCGGCGCCGACGGCGCCAGCTTCTCGATCCTCGCCAACTCCGGCAACCTCCGCGCCGCCGAGGCGATGCGGAACCAGCTCAACAACGCCGGGCTGGACGTGAGCATCGATCAGGTCACGTCGTCGACGTACTGGACCCGCTACGAGGAGGGGGAGTACGACACGACCATCTCCGGCAGCGTTATCGACCCCGACCCCGACCAGTCGCTCTGGAACTTCTACCGCCTGCCCGACGAGGGCGGCGTCTGGAACTGGGTCAACCACGTCGACGAGGAGGTCCACCAGCTGCTGGCCGAGCAGCGCGGGACCGTCGACCGCGACGCGCGCCGCGAGGTGCTCTGGGAGCTCGAAGACAAGCTGATTCAGGATGTCCCCCACGCCTACCTCCACCACCAAGACGACATCGCGGGCGTCAGCACCAGCGTCCAGGGGTTCCAGCACATCCCCGGTCTGCGCTACTTCCACACGGTGTACCTCGACGAGTAATCGATGTGGCGATACATCGCGAAACGCGTCGCTCACGCCCTGTTCGTCATGTGGCTGGTGGCGACCACGGTGTTCCTCGGGCTGCGGTCGATCCCGGGCGGGCCTGTCCGTGCGATGCTCGGGCAGGAAGCGACGCCGGAGGCCGTGGCGTCGCTCCGACAGGAGCTCGGGCTGGACGAGCCGCTGCCGGTCCAGTACGTCGACTGGCTGACCGGCATGTTCGTGGGCGACTTCGGCACCAGCATCACCTCCGGCGCGGAGGTTGGCTCGCTGATCGCCCAGGCGGCGCCGAGAACCCTCTCGATCGCGCTGTTCGGCGTGCTGCTCGGGCTCGCAGTGTCGATCCCGGCCGGCGTCCTCGGCGCGACACGGCGCCACCAGCCGGCCGACTACGCCGCGACGATCGCCGCGTTCCTCGGCATCTCGATGCCCGCCTTCTTCGTCGGGATCCTGCTGGCGATCGTGTTCGGCGTCTGGCTGGGCTGGTTCCCCGTCGTCGGCTACACGCCGCTGTCGGAGGGGTTCGTGCCGTGGCTCAAGAGCATCACCCTCCCGGGGATCGCCGTCGGCCTGCCGTACGCTGCCGGCGTCACCCGGATGATGCGGTCGTCGCTGATCGAGACGTTGGACGAACAGTACATGCGGACCGCGCTGGCGAAGGGCGTCAGAAGCGACGTGCGGCTGTACAAGCACGCGCTCCAGAACGCCCTGATGCCGGTGGTGACGATCGCGGGGATCCAGCTCGCGCTGGTGCTCGGCGGCACGGTCACGGTCGAGATCGTGTTCGGCATCCAGGGGCTGGGTCGGCTGCTGGTCAACTCCATCCTGGAGCGTAACTACCCGGTGACCCAGGTCACCATCCTGCTGATCTCCGGTATATTCGTGTTCATGAATCTCATCGTCGACATCGCCTACACGGCAATCGATCCGCGGGTCCAGTACGGGGGTGACCAGGCGTGACCGACGGTCCCTCCTACGCCCGCAACGACGGCGAGTTCGGCGTCGGCGAGGTGCCCCCCGAGTACGACGTCGAGGAGACCGTCGAGGAGCACAAGTCCACCGGCGCCCGGATCGTCGAGGCGCTGCGGGCAAACAAGCTCGCACTCGCCGGCGCGATCGCGATCGTGCTGCTGGTGCTCGTGGCGGCGTTCGCGCCCTTTGTCGCGCCCCACGGTCCCGAGGAGCAGTTCGGCTTCATGCAGGAGCCGATGAGCCAGTCGGCCGGCGACTTCGACGGCGACGGGCAGACGGAGACGGTCACCCACTACCTCGGCACCGACTCATTCGGCCACGACATCCTCACCCGGATCATCTACGGGGCGCGCGTCTCGCTGTTGGTCGCGCTCGCGACGGTGGCGTTCGCCTTCAGCGTCGGGACGACGCTCGGCATCCTGGCCGGCTTCTACGGCGGCTGGGTCGACAGCGTCGTGATGCGCTACATCGACTTCCAGTGGGCGTTCCCCGAGATCATCTTGGGGGTGGGTATCATCGCGGTGATGGGCGGGCTCGGCGTCACCAACGTCGTGCTCGCGATCGGGATCGCGTTCATCGACGACTTCGCCCGCATCATCCGCGGCGAGGTGCTGTCGATACGCGAGGAGGAGTACATCACCGCCGCCCGCGCGGTCGGGATGAACGACGCCCGCATCATGTTCAAGGAGATGCTCCCCAACGCGGTGGCGCCGCTGATCGTGCAGGCGACGCTGATGATCCCCTTCGCCATCCTCGCGGAGGCAGGGCTGTCCTTCCTCGGGCTGGGTGTCAAGCCCACCACGCCGACGTGGGGGCTGCTGATCTCCGACGGTCGGCAGTTCATCTCGCGGGCGTGGTGGATCTCCGTGATGCCCGGGCTGGCGATCATGGTCACCGTCCTGGCGTTCAACACGCTGGGCGACGGGCTTCGGGACGCGTTCGACATCTCCGAGGAGGAGGTGAACTGAGATGAGCGATCCAGTGCTCGAAGTCCGCGACCTGCAGACGCAGTTCCCGACCGACCGCGGCGTCGTGAAGGCCGTCGACGGCGTCGACCTCACGATCGAGTCCGGCGAGATCGTCGGCCTCGTCGGCGAGTCCGGCTCCGGCAAGAGCGTGCTCGCCGACAGCGTCGTCGGCATCGTCGAGGAGCCCGGCGAGATCGCCGGCGGCGACGTTCTGTTCAACGGCGAGTCGCTGCTCGAGATGTCCGAGGCCGAGCGGGAGTCGATCCGCGGCGGCAACATCTCGATGGTGTTCCAGGACCCGATGAACAGCCTCAACCCCACGCTCCGCGTGGGCGAACAGATCGCCGAGACCGTCCGGCTCCACCAGGACGTCGGTGAGTCGGTGTCGCTGTCGGCCGAGATGAAACGGAAGATCGTCGGCGCCGCCAAGAACGGCGAGGCGTGGCGCCGCGCGATCGAGATGCTCGAGGCCGTCGAGATCCCCGAGCCAGACGCGCGGGCGACGGACTACCCCCACCAGTTCTCCGGCGGGATGCGCCAGCGCGCGATGATCGCGATGGCGCTGTCCTGCGAGCCGGACCTGCTGGTCGCCGACGAGCCGACGACCGCGCTCGACGTGACGATTCAGGCCCAGATCCTCGACGAACTCGAGGGGCTGAAGGACGCGTTCGACACCTCGATCCTGCTTATCACCCACGACCTCGCTGTGGTCGCGGAGACCTGCGACCGCGTGAACGTGATGTACGCCGGCGAGATCGTCGAACGCGCCGAGACCGAGACGCTGTTCTCCTCGCCGGAGCACCCCTACACGCAGGGGCTGATCGCGAGCACGCCCCGGCTGGAGGACGCCGACCGCGATCTCCAGCCGATCGAGGGGAACGTCCCCGACCTGATCGACATCCCCTACGCCTGTCACTTCGCGCCGCGCTGTCCGGAGTCGAACCGGGAGTGTTTCGAAGTCGATCCGGAGTTCCGTGACGTGGGCGAGCCGGACGACGATCACGAGGCCGCCTGTCTCCGGCGCGGCCCGGAGGGGGAGCAGCTATGAGCGGCGACGACCCCCTGCTCGCGGCCGAGAACGTGAAGAAGCACTTCGATCAGTCCGACGGCTTCCTCGACCGGCTGCTCGGCGGGGGCGGGCTGGTCCGCGCCGTCGACGGCGTCGACCTCGAACTTCACGAGGGGGAGACGCTCGCGGTCGTCGGCGAGTCCGGCTGCGGGAAGTCGACGCTGGGGCAGACGCTGCTGAACCTCCACTCGGCCACCGGCGGCTCGATCCGGTTCCGCGGCGACGAGCTCACGGGGCTGTCCGACCGCGAGATGCGCAAATACCGCCGGCGGATGCAGATGATCTTCCAGGACCCGCTGGCGTCGCTGAACCCGCGCCAGACCGTCGGCGACATCGTGACCGCGCCGATGGAGGTCCACGACATCGGCGACGACGACGCCGACAGGCGTGAACGCGCCGAGGAGCTACTGGAGCGAGTGGGCCTCAAGGCGGCCCACGTCGACCGCTACCCCGGCCAGTTCTCCGGCGGCCAGCAGCAGCGCGTCGGCATCGCCCGCGCGCTCTCCGTCGAGCCGGAGATGATCGTGGCCGACGAGCCCGTGAGCGCGCTCGACGTGAGCGTGCAGGCCCAGATCCTCCAGCTACTGGACGATCTGCAGGACGAGCTCGGGCTGTCGATCCTGATGATCACCCACGACCTCTCGGTCGTCCACCAGGTGGCCGACCGGGTCGCGGTGATGTACCTCGGCGAAATCGTCGAGACCGCGCCGGTCGAGGAACTGTTCGAGAACCCGAAACACCCCTACACCAAGTCGCTGCTGTCGGCGGTGCCCCGGATCGACCCCGCGGCCCGCGAGGACCGCATCCTCCTCGAAGGGACGGTCCCCTCACCGATCGATCCGCCCGAGGGCTGCCGGTTCCACACTCGCTGTCCGGAGGTGATCCCGGGCGACGACTGGTCCGGGGATCAGCCGGCGTTCCGCCGGGCGTTCACGTTCCGGAACCGCGTCGAGAACGGCGAACTCGACCCCGATGCAGTCCGTGACCGGCTCGAAGCCGAGTCCGACGACGTGACCGACGACGATGTGGCGGCGCGACTGATCGAGGGGGCCTTGCCCGGCGAGATCGAGTCGCTGCCCGACCCCGCGGCCGAGACGGTGCGGACGGCCGCAAAACAGGTCGTCAGGGGCGACGAGGACGCCGCCGCCGAGACGGTTGGGGCGTTCAGTTCGCCCTGTGTCGAGTCGGCGCCGCGGGTCGTCGAGCCGGCGTCGAACCGGACGGCGGCGTGTCACCGGATCGACCCGGAGCACCCCGCCGCCGAACTCGACTGATCAGTCGAAGATCCGTTCTTTCGACGACTCGCTGAACCCGTCGCTGGCCTCCACGGCCGCCTCGTACACGCGGCGGAGTTCTTCGACCGGATTCTCGTGTTCGTCCACGCGGAGGTCGTGGAACGCGGTGGTCTGGGGCGCCTTGATCAGGATCGCCGCCGAGGAGTGGCCGCGCTTGTCGCCGCCCGCGTCCTCCCCGGCGGTCAAGGCGGTCAGGAGCCGCTCGGTCAGCGGACCCTCGGC
>NZ_JBHUDH010000130.1:30097-33907 GCF_042678005.1 Halolamina salina
TCGGTCGCCGATCCGGCCGGCGGCGGCCTCGAACGCGTCGATGACGGCGGGCAGGGTGTCGCCCGTCGCGAGCATGTTGCCCGCCGCGGTGATCCCCTCGCGAACCTCGTGGCCACACCACTCGTCGCAGTCCGCGCCCGTGAACGCGAACTCGTTGCCCCGGCGGTCGACGCCGTGGAGCTGTCGGAGTTCGCTGTGCTCGTCCTGTTCGAGTAGCCCCGGCAGCGCGTCGTCGACCGCGAGGTCCGGCAGGAGGTCGATCCCCCGCCGGCCGAGTCGGACGTTGACGAAGCTCTGGGTCGCGACCGCCCCCTCGTGGCTGACGTAGGGACAGAGCGCCCCCACGGCGGGAGCGTCGGTCGCGACCGCGACGGCGAAGGCTGGCCCGTCGCCGGCGTCGTGGTCGGCCGACGGGACGCGTGTACAGACGGAGAACGTCATGGGTAGAGCGTGTGTTGCGGAGTGAAAAAGACCCGCACCGAATCTATTTGGGGAGGTACTTTACCCCCCTCGACCCATCCCCCCGGATATGTCAGAGCCGGACCTCGATCGATTCACTTCGCGCCGCTCGACCGTCTACGGCGCGGAGGGCGTCGTCGCCACCAGCCAGCCCCTCGCCTCGCAGGCGGGGATCTCCGTGCTGCGTGACGGCGGCAACGCGTTCGACGCCGCGGTGGCGACCGCGGCCGCGCTGAACGTCGTCGAGCCTACCTCGACTGGGCTGGGCGGCGACGTGTTCGCGCTGTACAAGACCGCCGACGGCGAGGTTGGCGCGATGCGCTCCTGCGGGGGCGCGCCCGCCGACGCGACCCTCGAGAACGTCCGCGAGGCCGTCGCCGCGGAGTCCGACGAGGACATCGACCCCGAGGAGACCGAGATGCCGATGACCGGCGCGCAGGCCGTGACCGTCCCGGGCACCGCGCGTGGCTGGGAGCTCACCGCCGAGGAGTTCGGCAACAAGGGGCTGGGTGAACTGCTCCAGCCGGCGATCCGCTACGCGACCGAGGGCTACCCCGTCTCCGAGGTCGTCTCGGCGCAGTGGCAGCACGCCGAGGAGCTGTTCACCGACGAGCACGCCCGCGAGGCGTACCTGTTCGACGGCGAGGCGCCGAGCACGGGACAGGAGGTCACGCTCCCCCGGCTCGGCGAGTCCCTCCGGACCATCGCCGAGGAGGGCGCCGACGCGTTCTACGAGGGCGAGATCGCCGAGAAGATCGCCGAGGAGGTGCAGTCGAAGGGCGGCTTCATGACGACCGAGGACCTCGCCGACTTCGAGCCAGAACTGCTCGATCCGGTGTCGACGACGTACAACGGCGCCGAGATCTACGAGCTCCCGCCGAACAATCAGGGGCTGATCGCGCTGGAGGCGCTCAACGTCGCCGAGGAGATCGGCGCCGGCGAGTACGACCTCGACAGCCCCGAGCGCGTCCACTACTTCGCGGAGGCGATGAAGGTCGCGTTCGCTGACGGCCACCACTACATCACCGACCCCGAGTACGAGGACCACCCGCCGCTGGGCTCGAAGGAGTGGGCGAGAGAGCGCGCCGAACTGATCGGCGAGGAGGCGAACCACGACGTGAGCTTCGGCGTCGAGGGGAGCAACGCCGAGGACGCCGACACCGTCCTCCTCTGTGTCGCCGACGACGAGGGGAACGTCGTCTCGTTCATCAACTCCCGCTTCGCCGGCTTCGGCTCGGGGCTGGTCGCGGGCGATACGGGGATCGCGCTCCAGAACCGCGGCTCGTCGTTCTCGCTCGATCCGGACCACCCCAACCGCATCGAACCCGGCAAGCGCCCGTTCCACACGCTGGTGCCCGCGATCGCGGACTTCGCGGCCGACGACGACGAGAAGGAGGACTGGGCCGCCTTCGGCGTGATGGGCGGGTTCATGCAGCCCCAGGGCCACCTGCAGGTGATCTCGAACATCGTCGACTACGACCTGCCGTTGCAGGCGGCGCTTGACCTGCCGCGCTGGCGCTACCGCGAGGACGGCTCGCTGGCGGTCGAAGAGCGCATGGACGCCGACAACGAACTGCTGACGAAGCTCACCCGCAAGGGCCACGAGGTGCAGGTGCTCTACCCCGGCCTGTTCGGCGGCGCCCAGATCGTCCGGAACGAGGACGGCACGCTCTCGGGCGCGACCGAGCCACGGAAGGACGGGAACGCACAGGGGTACTGAACCGAAGCCGGCCGACCGTCGCCGGCCCCCGTCGGAGCCAAACGTAAGCGATTCACGGACAGCCCGCCGACGCCCGATATGCGCCAGTTCCTCGTCGTCGGCCACGACGCGCCGACCGAGCCGTCGTTCTCGCTCGACGACATCGCCGGCGGCGCCGGCCGGCTGGACGTGCTGTGTCGCTGTGTCAACGCCGCGTTCTTCCTCTCACACGACCTGCGCGAGGAGGTCAAAGTCCACCTCGTCCTGAGCGACGAGTACACCGTCAGCTTCGACGGCGCCGACCTCCGCCGGCTCAACCCCGACGAGCGCTCGACGGCAGCGCTGATCCGCGGTGCGCTCGAGGAGAAACAGGAGGCGATCGGCCACCAGCCCGTCGAGACCAGCCCGGGCGTCTCGCTCTACCGGATGGGCGTCGAGGCGACGTTCGACCGCGTCGCCCGGGACGCGACGGTCGTCCAACTCCACGAGGACGGCGAGCCGCTCCCCGAAGTCGAACCGCCCGAGGACCCGCTGTTCGTGCTCTCGGATCACCACGACTTCGCGGCGGCGGAGGCGGAACTGCTGGCGGAGAACGCCGACCAGCGGGTACGAGTGGGGCCGGAGCTACTCCACGCCGACCACACGATCACCGTCGCGCACAACTACCTCGACACCGAGGGGTACGAGCGGTACTAACGGATCTTCCGCACGTCGCTCACGTCGAAGCCGCCCTCGTGGATCTCGGTCTCGAAGCGGACGATGTTCTCCGCCTCCAGTTGGGAGAGCACGCCGCGGAACTGCCGGACCACCATCGTCCGGGCGCGCTGTGAGCCGCCGGACTCCCACGAGAACTCGAAGGTGCCCTCGGAGGCGTCCATCAACTGCCCGAACTCCGTGCGGGTGATCGCGTCGCGGTTGACGATCATGATTATCAGGCCGTCCCAGGTGTGGGAGGCCTTCGTGAGTCCGCGGAGCAGCGTCGTGATGTCGCTCCACTCCACGTCCTCGCCCATCGCGCCGACGAGGTCCGAGATCGAGTCGAGCACGACGAGGTTGCCCGCGGCGTTCTCGTTGAGGTAGTCCCCGAGCGCGCCGAGCACGTCGTCGGTCCCCTCGGCCTTGCCGAGGTCCTCGATCGTCTGGGCCTCGCCCATGTACCACTCCCGCGGGATCGGCGAGAGCTGGAAGTACTCCGGCGAGAGGTCGCGGAACTGCATGCGCTCGGTCGCGGCCTCCACGATGTCGTCGTCCATCGAGTGCTGCATCTCGCGGGCGATCTCGTCGCTGTCGGCGGTGAAGGAGACGTAGTGGACCTCCGGCGGGACGACCGACCGCTCGGGCAGGTCGCCGTAGTAGAGGTCGAACAGCTCCGGGTCGGCGTCGTACAGCGCGTTCATCGCCGCCGCGGTGTGGGCGAACTCCCGGGCGCCCGCCCCGGACTCCCCGGCCGCGAGCAGGGTGCTCCCCGGCGGCGCCCCGCCGCGGAGGATGCTGTCGATGCGCGCGACGCCCAGCGGTAGCCGCTCCATAGCCCTTCGAGGGGACGCCGGCCGTATAAAGGGTTCCCGTGTCGGCGGCGGTCCGGAACCGTCAGTCGATCGACGCCCCGCGGTTGCGCCCCGCGGCGACGAGCACCTCCCCGTCGACGCCCG
>NZ_JBHUDH010000131.1:0-5115 GCF_042678005.1 Halolamina salina
CCGGCGAGGTGGGGAGCGTCCACCGCGTCGATCTCGGCGACGGGCGCCGCGTCGTCGCGAAGACAGCCGACACCGATCTCCGGACCGAGGCGACGATGCTCCGCCACCTCGCCGAGCACGGGCTGGCGGTGCCCGAGGTGTACCACGCGACCGCGGACCTGCTCCTGCTGGCGTTCGTCGACGGGGGATCGGCGGTCACGCCGAGCGTCGAGCGCGACCTCGCCGACCGACTCGCCGCGCTGCACAGCAACGGGGCGCCGACGTTCGGCTTCCCCGTGGACACGCTCACCGGACGGCTCGACCTGCCGAACCCCCGGATCGGGGACTGGCCGACGTTCTTCGGCGAGCACCGGCTGGCGTCCATGGCCGAGCACGCGGCCGGGGAGGGACTCCTGCCGGCCGCCGATCGCGACCGGATCGACGCGCTCGTTTCGGACCTGCCCTCGCTGCTCGACCACGAACCCACCCCGGCGCTGATCCACGGCGACGTGTGGGCCGAGAACCTGATTACGGACGGCGAGCGCGTGCGGGCGTTCCTCGATCCGGCGTGTTACTACGCCGATCCGGAGGTCGAGTTGGCCTACATCGAGTGGACCGGGACGGGCGGCGAGGAGTTCTTCGACCGCTACCGGGAGCGGGCGGGACTGCCCGACGGCGTCGCCGATCGGCGGCCGATATACCGACTGCTGCCGCTGTTGGTCCACCTGCGTCACTTCGGCGAGGCGTACCTCGACCCGATCCGGGAGACGCTGGAACTGCTGGGGTACTGAGCGCTCAGCGCGTCCAGAACGACGGCGTGAAGAGCACCAGCACCGAGAGCACCTCCAGCCGGCCGATCCACATCAGGAACACCATGAACAGCTTCGCGGCGTCGGAGAACGGCAGGAAGCTGTCCATCGGTCCCACCGGCCCGTAGCCCGGGCCGACGTTGCCCAGCGTCGCGATGGCGGCGCTCATCGCCTCCAGCCCCGAGAGCGTCAGTTCGGGCGTGCGGTGGCTGTCGAGGTAGAGCAGGACCGTCCCCAGCGCGAACAGGCCGAGGAAGAGGACGACGAACACGAGCACCTCCATGATCGTCTCCTCCTCGACGACGTCGTCGTTCAGCCGGACGGGCCTGATGGCGTCGGGGTGGGCGGCGACGAACAGCGAGCGGTCGGTCGCCCGCTTGGCGATCACCCAGCGGACGATCTTGATCGAGCCGGCCGCCGAGCCGGCCGAGCCGCCGAGGAAGTACGCGAACAGCAGGATCGTCTGCGCGGAGGCGTCCCACGTGTTGAGGTCCATGCTGGCGTAGCCGGTGGTGGTGATGATCGCGACAGTCTGGAACAGCCCCTGCCGGAGCGCGTTCTCGACGTTGCCCGCGATCGGGTCGACGTTCGTCGGCGCCTCGGCGATCCCGACGCCGAGGTACAGCACCGCGGAGAGCACCGCGCCGACGCCGAGGACGGCGAGCAGGTACGCCCGGAACTCCGCGTTGTCGGTCAGGTGGCGGGGGTTCCCCCGGAACACGTGCCAGAACAGCGCGAAGTTGGTCCCGGCGAGCAGCATGAACGGCATCATCGCCCACTGGATCGCGGGCACGAACGCCTCGGCGCTGCGTGGCTCCGGCGAGAAGCCGCCGGTGGGGAGGGTGGTGAGCGCGTGGGCGACGGCGTTGTAGAGGTCCATGGTCGGCGCGACGCCGACGGCGCCGAGCACCGCGTAGACCAGCGCGGCGAGCAGCGTGAATCCGGCGTAGATACCCCAGAGCACGCGGGCGGTTTCCCTGATCCGGGGGGTGAGCTTCTCGAAGGAGAGCCCGGGCGCCTCCTGATTGATGACCTGTGCGCCGCCGACGGAAATCTGGGGCAGTATGGCGACCATGAGGACGAGAATCCCCATCCCGCCGAGCCACTGGGTGAGCTGTCGCCACAGCAGCATCGCGTGCCCGTGGCGCTCGACGGAGATCCGGCCGAGGACGGTCGCGCCGGTGGTCGTGAATCCCGACATCGACTCGAACAGCGCGTTGACCGGCGACGCGACCGTGCCGGTGCCGGCGACGAGGTACGGGACGGTGCCCGCCAGCGGGACGGCCAGCCACGCGAGGCTGACGAGCAGGAACGCCTCGCGGCGGCCGAGTTCGCCCTCGCGGCCGAGCACGCGCTCGAACAGCAGTCCGACCGCGAGCATCACCGCGCTGGTCACGACGAACGGGAGAATGCTCTCGCCGTAGTAGAGTGCGGCCAGCAACGGGACCAGCGGAGCGAGCCCGATGTACTGGAGGACTTGGCCGACGAATCCGACGCTCACTCGGTACTCGACGTGCGTGTTCAGGTCCAAATCTATCGAGCGTCGAAGGACTCAGTTCGCGCCCGACCGGGGCGAGAGCGCGATCTCTTCGATCCGGGCCTGCTCGTCCGCGATCCGCCGGAGCTCGACCGCCATCCCCTCGTCCCCGTCCCGGCTCTCGATCTGGGCCATCCGGTCGGCAGTGCTCGCGAGCAGCGCCGCCGCCTCCGCGATCGTCTCGCGCTCCCCCTCCTCCAACCGAGAGACGATCTCGGTGTAGCACTGCTCGGTCGGCTCTTCGGTGCTCATACCGGCCGTTCTCGGGGCGGGACCATCAAACCCCGTGTGCGGGGTCGAGTCAGGCGACCGAACGGCGAGGCGAGAGCAGGAACGTCGCCGCCCCCGCACCGTCGGCGACGGCGAAGGCGAGCGTCACCGGCTGTTCGCTCCCCAGTTCCACCGTCACCTCGCTGTCGGCCGGGATCGGGCGGGCCATCTCCCGGAGGTAGTCGAGCGAGAACAGCGACTCGGCGTCGGCCGGCGAGAGCGCGGCCAGTTCTTCCCGCGGGAACGAGAGCGCCACATCGTCGGTGTCGCCGGCGGCTTCGGCGTAGAACGCCCCCGCCTCGGGGTCGACGCCCAGCGTGAGGTGGGTCGACACCATGTCGGCGGCGTCGACGACCCGCGAGATCCCCCGACCGTCGAGAGCCAGTTCGGCGGGGCAGTCGTACTCCATCTCGGCGGGATCCAGCGGTTCGCGGATCGCCTCGGGGTCGATCAGCCCCAGCGTGTACGCGAGTTCGCCCACCAGCACGTGGAGCCGGCGGCGCTCGGCGTCGAGCACGAGTCGCACCGAGTCGCCGGAATCCGCGAGGCCGACCACCTCCGCGAGTCGCGCCACGTCCACGCCGACCGTCTCCCCGTTGGCCTCGTAGCGCTCGAAGGCGTCCGCGGGGAGGTCGATCGAGACGGCGGCGACGTTCGCGGGGTCGACCGCACGCACGCGGAGGCCCTCGACGGCCAGTTCGAGCCGGCACTCGTCGACCAGCGCGTCGAGCACCGCGAGGGACTCCGCCAGTCGGTCGGCGTCGATCGCCGCGTCGTCGACTGGGTTCTGTGGCAACGGAACGGTGGGGGAGACGGCTTCGGGCATGGGAGAGTTCGCGGCCGGACGGCCCAAAAGCGTTTCTCACAGGAAACCGGTAGATAATTCGATACCGAGTATGGAACGCCGTCTTTAACAGATAGCATACTCGGTATTGGAGTATGGACGACACCGGCCGCGACCGCGGGATACTGAGCGAGGCCGACCGCGCGTACCTGCGCGGGGAGGCGGAGTTCTCGAGCGTCCAGTCCGAGCGCAACGCCCGGGCGCGCATCCGCGATCGGCTGTTCGAGGCGGTGCGGGACTTCGAGCTGCTGGTCGAGCAGTTGGACGAGCGCGACCGGGAGCTGGTGTTCGAGAAGCGCTTCGGGAGTATGGCGGGCACCGAGGCGTTCGACGCGCTGGTCTCGGCGCTCGCACTGCTGTACCGGGGTATCGACGACACCGAACTCGAGTTCGAGGAGCTGCTGAACGAGGCGGTCAACGTCGCGGAGGCCGGCGAGGGGCGGGCGGCGACGGTCGATCTGGACGTGACCTACGAGCGGCTGAGTCCCGAGAGCCTGCTGCACAAACTCGAGAGCGGCGAGGAGCTGTCGCTGACGGAGTTGGCGTACCTCCACGGCCACGACGACGTGAGCCGGGACCGGTTAGCCAGATACGTCGCCGAAGATGAGCCCGTCGACGACGGCCGGATCCAGTCGAAGGTGACGGAGTTCTAGAACTCGCCGTTGACGATGTCGCTCACGCGGCCGGCGTCGTACAGCCGTTCGTCGACGCCGTAGAGGTCCTCGGCCAGCCGCTGGGTGACGACGAAGTGCGTGATCGGGCCTTGGTACAGCGGGCCGGCGCGGTACACGTCGCCGTTCTGGACCGCGGTCAGGTCGCTGGCGACGTCGTGGTTCTCCATGAACGAGACGACCGTGTTCTGGAACTCCTCGGCGGTCTGGTGCTCGTGGCCGCGGCAGAGCAGCACCTCGGGATCGATTTCGAGCAGCGTCTCGTAGTCGACCTCGCTGCGGTTGCTGTGGAAGTCGCGCACCTCGGTGTTCGCGAAGGCGTCCTGCACGCCCAGTTCGCGGAGGTGCTTGAAGCTCGTCCCCTCGCCGACGATGTACGGCGAGAACGACTCGGGCTCGTTGCCGGCGGCCCAGACGACCGCGGCCTCGGGGCGCTCGCCCTCGGCGGGCACGACCCCCTCGACGTTCGACTGGAACTCGGAGTGCAGGTCCGTGAACGCGTCGTAGCGCTCGGTCTCTTGGAACACCTCGGCGAGCTTGCCGAACGCCTCGTAGAGGTCGTAGTACTGGTACTCCTCGTGCCAGCCGTAGCCGGTCGAGAAGATGCTGTTGCCGAAGAACGGCCCGACGTTCTCCTCGATCTCGTCGACGTCGGCCTGCTCCCACCCGCTGAAGCGGTTCATCAGGAAGTTCGGGTCGATGACGTGGACGTCGGCACCGAGCTCGTAGAACAGCTCCTTGCTCACGCCGTCCTGATAGAGGTCGGTCATCCCCTCGGTGTCGACGCTCACGCCGTCGATCTCGTCGTAGTACTGGGTGTGGTAGCGGCTGGTGAGCCACAGCGCCTCCGGCGGCGCCTGCCCCAGCGCGATCCCCATGTCGGCCCAGCTGCCGTTGTTGGCGACCCACGTCTCGGGGACGCCGTCGAACTCGACTTCGCCCACCGGCTCCATCGAGACGGTGTAGCTGCCGCCGTTCCCGGCCGGGGTGTGGGTCCCGTCGCCG
>NZ_JBHUDH010000131.1:5120-7355 GCF_042678005.1 Halolamina salina
CAGCAGGCCGCTGGCGACGACGGCACCGCTTGCCAGATACGCTCGACGCGTCGACTTCGGTTGGTCGTCCATACGGATTAGGCCGACCTAATCGTGTATAAGCCCGTCGAAGTTTAGGCGGGCCGAAATCGTGTCGGGACGCGGAACAGTCCGGCCGTTCCGGCGGCGTGCGGGCCGTTCGGACGGTCCGTTCGACGGCGCCGAAGCCGAGCCACTGCTCGGGCGTGTCTGAGTGGAGAACCGCCGAGGAGGGGTTCGAACTACGGCCGTTCCGCTCACTCCGTTCGCTCCACTCCCTGATTCAAATCCTCCGTACAGCTTCGACCGCGTACGGCGCCGTGCCCGGATCCGACGCTCCGGGCTGGGCGCGTTGTACTACAGAAACGCCGAGGAGGGGATTTGAACCCCTGAGTCCGTGAGGACAGTAGATTTCGAATCTACCGCCTTGGCCAGGCTAGGCTACCTCGGCTCATCCAATCGTGGGACGTGCTGCGGTTAATCGGTTACGGTTCAGCGTAACGCGTTCAGCAGCGCGACCGCGCCGACCACCAGCAGGAACACCGACGCGATCGGCTGCCCGCCCGCGGCGGCGACGTACACGCCGAAGCCGACGGCGACGGCGAGGCTGCCGACGAGGAACGACGACGCGACGTGGACGACCTCCGCCCGTGTCGTGTCGGTCTCTTTCCCCAGCTGCTCGCCGACGGAGACGGCGTTGCTGGCGGCGTCCCACGCGAGCACCCCGAACAGCGCGCCGATCAGCACCGGCAGCGGCGGCGCCCCCGTGTAGCCGGCGTACAGCACGCCGAGCAGCAGGAGGCCGCCGCCGTTGGTGACCAGCCGACGCGACGCCCGCGCCAGCCCCGCGGCCAGCACGAGCAGTCCGATGCCCGAGACGGCGGCGCCGGTCGGCGCCACGAGCGCCGTCGCGGTGATCGACAGCAGCGCGAAGCCGCCCGAGACGGCGACGCCGAATCGGGACGGCTCGCGGGTGATTTCGCTCATCGCTCCCACCTCCGCTCGTGACGGCGAGCGGTCTTGTGGGCTCGAGGAGCGCAGGTCATCGAGACCACCTCCGGGTCGCCCGCGCGAGATCGACCGCCAGCGGGCGCTCGCCCCAGTCGATCACCCGGATGCCGTGGCTCCGGAGGTCTCGGAGCCGCGTGTCGCGTTCGAGCCGGGCGAGGCGGTGGGGGGCGGTGTCGTCGGTCGTCGGGTCCGGGCTGATCAGCGTGAGCTGGTGGCCGTAGGCGTCGAGCCGCTCGGCGACCGACGCGATGTAGTCGTCGGTGACGGGGCTGAACAGCACGATCTGGGCGTCCGCGGGGAGCCGGCGGCGGAGGCGCCGCAGCGAGATCGAGGGGTAGAACGGTCCCTCGGCGGGCGAGACCGAGAACGCCGCGTGGTCCGCGAGCAGCCGCCGGGCGGTCGCGCGGTGCTGTTCGCCCGTCGCGGGCGCGAGCCAGCACTCCTCCGGGCCGAAGCTCGCGATCCCCACCCGGTCGCCCGTCGACAGCAGCGCCGAGAACGCCTCGCCGGCGGCCTCGACGCTCCGCTCGACGGCGTTGGGCGTCTCCTCGTCCGGCGCACGGTACGCCTCCTCCCGGGTGTCGATCAGCAGCACCACCGTCGCCGCTCGCTCCTCGCGGAACGAGATCGTCGAGAGCTCGCCGCTGCGGGCGTAGCGGTTCCAGTCCACCCGCGAGAGCGGGTCGCCCCGGCGGTACTCCCGGGTGGAGTGGAACTCCTCGTCGTAGCCGGCCACGTCGGTCGCGATCCGGCCGGAGTACGGCGTCGTGAGCCCGCGCAGCGGGAGGTCGCTGCTGGCCTCGAGTGTCGGGAGACAGCGCAGCGTCGTTTCCGCCTCGACCTCGACCGAGCGCTCCCGGGAGCCGCTGGCGTTGCGGACCACCGCGGTCAGCGGCTGCCACTCGTGGCGCCCGCGGCTCGTCGTCACGGTGTAGCTGAACGTCGCGCGCTTGCCCGGCCGGAGCGCGGTGCCCAGCCGCGCGGCGCCGTCGGTGACGGAAAGCCCCGGCGGGACGCCGTCGATCAGCCGGAGGTCCGGCAGCGTCGCGGCCCCCTCGTTCTCGACGGTGACCGTCACCGTCACCTCCTCGTCGGGCGCCGGCGACTCCTCGGACAGCTCCCGCTCGACGCTGAGCGCGGCCGGCGGCGCCTCGCCCAGCCGGGCGTACGCCGAGAACCCCACGCCGACCAGCGAGACGAGGAACA
>NZ_JBHUDH010000132.1:0-519 GCF_042678005.1 Halolamina salina
CATCGAACTCCTCGCGCAGGAAATCGACACGCTGCCGAACTTCCAGCGGACGCGAGGAGCACTCAAGCTCGTTTCGCGTGCTGTACACCGCGTCTGGAATAACCAGGAAGCAAACGCGGATCGGAATTTCGTCCGAGCATTCGACATGCACCCATCCGACGAGTATGTCTGGTCCACGTTGCTGGACTTGTTCGGGCAGATTGAGCAAGACCTCCGAACGGCTTCGAAGTCCGACGTCTACACGAGCGACGGGAAAGCAGCGTGCCAGTACGAGGACGAGAACTGGACGCCAATGGGCCACCCGCCAATCGCTACCCACCTCGGAACAACGATTCTCTGGAAAAGCATCGTCTCCGGCGGCAACCGGGGGCGCGGTCTGTCGCGGCGGGAACTGTGGGAGATGGTCCTCGAACCAAGTGTGGAACTCGACCACTACCGTGACGCCCTGAAGAACCTCAGCGAAACGGGCAGTAGTCCGGAGACAGAGGCGTTCTTCCTCTACGAAACTGAGAACGGGCT
>NZ_JBHUDH010000133.1:0-5707 GCF_042678005.1 Halolamina salina
GGCGGCGCTGGTGGCGTACGTGTTCGGGTGAGCCGGCGAGGCCGGCCGCTCGCAGTCGGCACCATTTAGGTGGCGGCAGCGCAGCACACAGGGTATGCTTGCACAGACGCGCGAGACGTTCTGGACGATTTCGCCGACGGGGAAGGCGGCGTTTTACTTCCTCGCGGCGGCGGCGATCCTGGTGTTCGCCGTCGGCGTCTACGAGCGGTTCCGTCGCTACGCGCGGGCGAAGGAGGACCCGTTCCCGCGGCTCGACGACCTGCCCGCCCGCGTCGTCGACGCCGCCGGCACCGTGCTCTCGAACCGCAACCAGTTCGATCGGGACATCTACGCCGGGGTGATGCACGCGTTCATCCTCTGGGGGTTCCTGACGCTGCTGATCGGGACGACGATCCTCGGGTTCGACATCGACGTGTACCGGCTCGTCACCGGCTCGTCGTTCTTCCAGGGCGATTTCTACCTCGCGTACTCGCTGGTGATGGACGCGATGGGGCTGCTGTTCGTCGTCGGCGTCGGGATGGCGATATACAAGCGCTACGCGCGGCGTGACGGGCGGCTCTGGGGGAAACACACGAGCCTCGAGGACGACGCGTTCGTCTGGACGCTGTTCGCGCTGGGCGCCGGCGGCTACCTGCTCGAAGGGCTGCGCATCCGCGCGACGGGGTTCCCCGACTTCGAGAACGTCAGCTTCGTCGGCTACTTCGTCGCGATGGTGATCGAGGCCGCCGGCATCGACGCCGGCGGCGCCGAGGCGCTCTACTGGTGGGGCTGGTGGTCCCACTCCCTGATCGCGTTCGGCTTCATCGCGTTCGTCCCCTACGCGAAGCCGTTCCACATGATCTCCAGCTTCGCGAACGTCGTCGTCAGCGACGACAAGGCGGGCGCGCGGCTGCCTTCCGTCCCTGCCGATCTCGACGCCGACACCGGCGCCGAGTCCATCGACTCCTTCACCTGGAGCGAGACGCTGGATCAGGACGCCTGTACGAAATGCGGGCGCTGTTCCTCGGTCTGTCCGGCCAACGCCTCCGGCCGGGATTTGGACCCGCGGGACGTGATCCTCGACCTGAAGAGCTACCGGGAGGAGGTCGACGCCGGCGACGAGGAGGTCGAAATCATCGCCGACGGCGGCGAGAGCGTCATCGACGCTAGCACGATGGAGTCCTGCCTCTCCTGTATGGCGTGTATGGACGCGTGTCCGGTCGACATCGAGCACCTCACCAGCTTCACGAAGATGAACCGTCAGCTCGTCGACACGGGGCAGGTGAACTCGGAGCTGCAGGACGTGTTCCAGGACGTGATGCAGAAGGGCAACACGTTCGGCGACCCCAACCGCAAGCGCGGCGACTGGTCCGAGGAACTGGAGTTCGACGTGACCGACGCCCGCGAGGAGGAGGTAGAGTACCTCTGGTACGTCGGCGACTACCCGAGCTTCGACGACCGGAACAAGAAGGTCGCCCGCGCGCTGGCCCGGGTGTTCGAGGCCGCCGACGTGAGCTACGGGATCCTGTTCGACGACGAGAAGTACGACGGCAACGACATCCGCCGGACCGGCGAGGAGTTCCTCTACCTCGAACTCGCGGGCCATCACGTCGAGTCCTTCGAGGACTGCGAGTTCGAACACATCGTCTGCACGGACCCCCACTCGTTCAACACGATCAAAAACGAGTACCCCGAGATCGACTACGCCGAGTTCGCCGACGACCCCGTGATGCCGTTCGAGTACGACGGGGAGTGGAACGCCGACGGCGAGATCGGCGTGTTCCACTGGACGCAGGTCGTCTCCGATCTGGTCGACGCCGGCCGACTCGACCTCTCCGGTGCGGATCTGGACTACACCGTCACCTACCACGACCCCTGTCACCTCGGGCGGTACAACGGCGAGTACGAGGCGCCCCGCCAACTGATCGAGGCGACGGGCTGTGACCTCCACGAGATGCCCCGCAGCCGCGACGACTCGTTCTGCTGTGGCGGCGGCGGCGGCGGCCTCTGGATGGAGTTCGACGACGAACCCAAGCCCAGCGAGGAGCGCCTCCGCGAGGGGATCGAAGATACGGACGCGGGCGACGCCATCGAGAAGTTCGTCGTCGCCTGCCCGATGTGTACGACGATGTTCGAGGACGGCCGCAAGACCGGCGGCTTCGAGGACGACCTCGAGATCGTCGACGTGGCGGAACTGGTGGAGGAGGCGCTCGACTCGCAGGGCGCGCTGGCGTCGGTCGGCGCCGACGACGGGACGACCGCGGCGAGCGCGGACTGACGCCTGCGGAACACCTTTTCGGCTGTCGGGTGAGCGATGAGTATGGACGGTCCCGATACAGTCTTCGGAGTCGACTTCAGTGGGGCGAAAGAAGCGGGGAAGAAAATCTGGATTGCCGAGATCGACTGTACGGGTGACGAGCCAGAGTTGATCGGTTGTAACCCAGCGACAGAGTGTTTCGGGACGAAGAAACGGGACCCCACGCTGAGAGAGCTGACCAAATATCTTGCTGGACTAACCCCGAACGCTGTCACCGGCCTCGATTTTCCGTTCGCACTCCCTCAGCAGATCGTCGGCGTCGACGACTGGGAGACGTTCCTGCTGGAGTTCCCAGGAGCGTTCGCCAGCCCGAGCGAGTTCAGGCGTCGGTGTCAGGCCCGCGGATCACGGCTCGACGAAGGCAAGGTCGAGTATAAGCGGAGAATCGAAGAGGAGCATGACGGACTCGCCGCGTACAACTATATGCTGTATAAACAGACGTTCTACGGAATCAGGGATGTACTCCGTCCTCTCGTGCTTTCGGACAGTGTCCGCGTCCCGCCGATGCAGGAGCCGGACGACGACCGCGAGCGCCCGACCGTGCTGGAGACCTACCCTGCTGGCGTCCTCAACGACCTGGACACAGACGAGAGTACCCGTGAGAACTACAAGAAGGACACCGACGAGAGTCGCAAGAAGCGAGAGAAGAACCTCGATGCACTCGAAACCAAGATAGAACTGACAATCGATGATGATCTTCGGAACCGCCTGCTAAACGATTCAGAGGGTGACGCACTCGATGCCGTGATCGCCGCCGGTGGAGTCTTACGCGCGGCGGAGAACGACTTCGCCTACGACGACGACTACGATGAGCAGGAGGGCTACATCTACGTCTGACTCGGCCGGGAAAACAGTTTATACCACCCGACCGAGGCGTGAACGATGAGCGAGGGGGACTCGACGACCGAGGTCTCGAAATGGGCGCTGTTCAAACCGTTCAAGCGACCGCTCGCGCTGAACCTGCTCGTCCCGGTGCTCGGAGTCGCACTCTGGCTGGTCACGTTCGACCAGACCGTCGAGGTGCTCGGAGTCGGCGGGGGGATCGCCGCGGACTCGACTGCCGGCCGGGTCACGCGGGTACGGGCGACGGCAGTCGCGAACGTCGTCTACGGAACGTTCCTCGGGGTCGCGACGCTGTCGGCCTACGGATGGGTGGTGTGGAACCTCTTCTTGAGTGGGTTCTCCACCCTGTACCTCCCTAACCTCTACTTCCGGCTGCGAGGGACCCCGATACCGGATCCGATGTTTCACATGGACGCCCCCCTTCTCCGGTACGGTGTCAACCCCGAGCGGATCGTGCTCCTCTCGTTGGCGTGGGTGGCGTCGACGTATCTCCTCTTTTTCGGCGGCGCGAAGCTGTTGCTGAAGCACACGCGTTGGAAGTACTGGTGGATCCCGAAGCTGCCGACGTAGGAGCTCAGGCCCCGCACCACACGCGTTTTACCCGTCGACCGACAAGCCGAGGTATGACCGACCCCGGTTCGCTCTCCGTTACCATCGTCGACGGCTACGTCGACGAGCCGGCCCACTTCGGGGTGCCGCCGTACATCTCCACCTACCCCCGGTTCACCGCGGGCGCGCTCGTCGACGCCGGCGTCCCCCGCGAGCAGATCACCTACCACACGATCGACGAACTCCGCGAGGACCGAATGAAGTGGGGCGACGTATCGACCGCCGACCTGTTCATCTACGTCGGCGGGATGACCGTCCCCGGCTCCTACGTCGGCGGCACGCCCGCCGAGCCCGACGAAGTGAAGGAACTGGCGTGGACCGCCGACGGCACCACCCTCTTAGGCGGTCCCGTCCGCTTCGGCGTCGGCGAGGAGAACGCCGGCGCACAGGATATGGAGCGCAAGGACCTCGACTACGAGTTCGTCGCGAAAGGCGACATCGAGGCCGCGGCGTACGACCTCGTGGACTCCGGGCTGGAGGGGTTCAACGACCGAATGCGCGACAACGAGGAACTCGACCGCTGGGCCGCCAAGGGCGCGTTCGTCGTCGAACAACACCCCAACCACCCCGAGTACCTGATCGCGGAGATGGAGACCTCCCGGGGCTGTGCGTACCGCTGCTCGTTCTGCACCGAACCGCTGTACGGCAACCCCGCGTTCCGGACGCCCGCGTCGGTCGTCGACGAAGTCGACCGGCTCTCGGACCACGGCGTCGAACACTTCCGGCTCGGCCGACAGGCCGACATCCTCGCGTTCGGCGGCGACGGCGAGGCGCCCAACCCCGACGCGATCCGCGAACTGTACAGCGGGATCCGCGAGGTGGCGCCGGACCTGAAGACGCTGCATCTCGACAACATGAACCCCGTGACGATCACGGACTACCCCGAGGCGTCGCGGGAGGCCATCGAGATCATCGCCGAGCACAACACGCCCGGCGACACGGCCGCGTTCGGACTCGAGAGCGCCGATCCCGTCGTGCAGGAGCAGAACAACCTCCTCGTCACCGCCGAGGAGTGTCTGGAGGCGGTGCGGGTGGTGAACGAGGCCGGCGGCTGGCGCCCGGACGAGAACCGCCTGCCGAAGCTGCTGCCGGGGATCAACCTCGTCCACGGGCTGGCGGGCGAGCGCCCGGAGACGTACGACCACAACCGTCGCTTCCTCCGGCAGGTGTACGACGAGGGGCTGATGCTCCGCCGGATCAACATCCGGCAGGTGATGGCGTTCTCCGGGACGGAGATGAGCGACACCGGGGCGGACATCGCCAAGGAGCACAAAGAGCAGTTCCAGGAGTACAAGCGCGAGGTGCGCGAGCAGGTGGACAACCCGATGCTCCAGCGCGTGGTGCCGCCCGGGACGGTGCTGCCGGACGTGTATCTGGAGTACCACGAGGACGGCACGACGTTCGGTCGCCAGCTCGGGACGTATCCGCTGCTGGTGGGGATCCCCGGCGAGCGCGAACTGGACCGCACGATCGACGTAGCGATCGTCGATCACGGCTACCGCTCGGTGACGGGCGTGCCGTACCCGCTGGACGTGAACGCGGCGTCGATGGACGAACTCGCCGCAGTGCCGGGCGTCAGCGACAGCCGCGCCGGGGATATCGTCGTCTCGCGGCCGTACGACTCGGTGTCGGAGGTCGACGAGATCGCGGACGTTGACCTCTCGCCGTTCGCGACCGTTGGGGACGTGGATATCGACGTGACGCGGACGCCGGACGTTGGTGGACAGGCGGACTGAGTTTTCTGATTCTTTGGAGTAGGAGTCGGTGTCGCTCCTTGGATCGTCGACGGCTGGAGTAGTGGCAGCCGTCGTAGCTCGGTCGGTGTCGAGCGGAACGGCGACCGCGACAGCAACTCGATCGTTGACCACTTGTGACCGCACCGCCCCGCACAGCCCACGAGCCTCCCCAGCCGACTCACTCGCTTCGCTCGTTCGTCCCTCGCGCTGAGGCGCGGCACAG
>NZ_JBHUDH010000133.1:5798-9534 GCF_042678005.1 Halolamina salina
GCCGCGGGGGGAGGGGTGGGGAATCGGTACTGTGCCGAGCCTCGTGCTCAGCACACTGCGGTCGCAAGTGGTCTACGAACGAGGTGCTGTCGCGGGTGCTGTCCCAGTAGCCAACGAACGAGATGCTGTCGTAGTTGCTGACGAAGGATCCACACGAACGAGCACCAACCCCGTCGAACATTTACCCCCGCCCACGAAACACCGACCCATGCACGTCGAACGCGTCTCGATTCCCGTCGAGACCCGCGCACCCACGGGCGCGACCAACGCCTATCTCGTCGGCGAGTCGCCGGCGGTCCTCGTCGACCCCGCCGGCCGAACCGACGAACTCGACGCGCTCGTCGAGGAGCACGAGGTCGGCACGATCGCCGTCACCCACACCCACCCGGACCACGTCGGCGCCGTCGCCGACTACGCCGCCGAGACCGGCGCCGAACTGCTGGCCCGCCGCCCCGAGCGCTTCGCCGCCGCGACGGGCGTCGAGCCGGACCGGCAGATCCGGGAGGGCTCGGAGATCGGGACCGGCGCCGGCCCGGTGACAGTGCTCGACACGCCCGGCCACGCCGTCGATCACGTCGCGTTCGATCTCGGCGACGGGACCGTCGTCTCGGGCGACCTCGCGGTCGCGGAGGGCAGCGTCGTCGTCGGCGGGCCGGAGGGCGACCTGCGGGCGTACCTCACCGCACTCCGGCGGCTGTGGGCGCGGGATCCCGATCGACTGCTGCCGGGTCACGGTCCCGTGATCGACGGCGATCCGACTCCCCGCGAGACGCTCGAACGCCTGATCGGCCACCGACTCGACCGCGAGCGGGCCGTCCTCGACGCGGTCCGGGGCGGTGCGACCGACCTCGAGTCGGTCGTCGACGCCGCCTACGAGAAAGATGTCTCGGGCGTCCGCGACCTCGCGCGGGCGACCGTCCGCGCCCACGTCGAGAAGCTGGCCGTGGAGGGACGAGTGACGTGGAGGCCCGAGACGGGCCGGGTCGCGCCCGCGTGACCACGCCCGCGGCGACGGCGTTTTCCCGCCCGCCCGCCGAGAGCCTCCGTGTCCCTGACCGACGAGCTCGAGCGTGCCCGCGGGCTCGATACCGACGTGCTCGCCGACGCCATCGAGTCGATCGGCTTCGAGTGCACGCGCTGTGGCGCCTGCTGTACGCGGGAGGAGACGCCCGAGGGCGACACCGAACCGCACACCGCGACGGTGTTCCCCGACGAGATCCGGACGCTGCAGGACGCGGGCGACGGCGACCGCGAGTGGCGCGACGTGGCCCGCCCCATGCCCTACGGGCTCTCCGAGGGCGAGGACGGCCCCGAGGGCGAGACGTTCGAGTGGGCGCTGCAGACCGACGCCTGCGGCGACTGCGTCTTCTACGAGGAGCAGGACGGCCTCGGCGCGTGTACGGTCCACCCGGACCGGCCTCTGATCTGTGAGACGTACCCGTTCAGCGTCGCGCTCGACGGCACCGCCGAGCCGGCCGGCGACCCGGTCGACTCGGAGGGAATCGTCCGCGCCCACGAGTGCGAGGGGCTGGGGCGGGATATCTCCCGGGAGGAGGCCGAAGCGCTGGCTGAATCGCTGAAGGAACGTGCGATCCGGGAGCTCGAGGAGGCCATTTCGCTCCGGGAGAACTACGAGCCGGTCGCGACCGAGGACGGGGAGATCGTCGTCCACGACTCCGAAGGCGCGAAGCGCCCAGACGGCACGCCGGTCGAGCGGACCGAGTGACCGCGCGCCGAGGGGTACCGTGAGAGCGGTACACATATTACGCAGGGGGGACTGGTCGTAGCCGAGTCTCAGCTATGGAAATCTCCGACGAACTCCTCTGTCTGTTCAGTGCGACGGTGCGTGAGGAAGGCGAACGGTACGTCGTCGAAGTGCCCAAACGCGAGATCGAGCGCGGCTCGCTCACCGCCGGCGACACCTACCGTGTCGCCCTGATCGACGGCGAGGCCGGCGCGAGCGACGGCAACACGACCACCACGTCCGCGAACGCCACGACGAGCGAGGGCGAGCCTCAGCCGCCAGTCGAGAAGGGCGAGGTTCGCTACGTCGAGGTCGAGGACATCGGCAAGCAGGGCGACGGGATCGCCCGCGTCGAGCGCGGCTACGTGATCATCGTCCCCGGCGCCGACGTGGGCGAGCGGGTGAAGATCGAGGTGACGGAGGTGAAGTCGAACTTCGCGGTCGGCGAGATAATCGAGGAGTAGCTACACTCGGGCGTCCCACCAGGTGACCGAGCAGAGCTTCTCGCCCAGCGACGAGCCGCCGATCGCGGTGTCGAGCTTGCGGAACTGCCCCGCCATCGCGTCGGGTATCTTCCGGTAGAAGCCGTACGGCAGCACGAAGTCGTGGTCGGCGCCGGCGAGTTCGAGGTCGGCGGAGTCGAGCAGTTCCTCGACCTCGTCACGGCCGTAGAGGTGTGAGCCCATCGGGAGCAGTCGGTTGTACAGCACCCGCGTGCTGAAGTCGTTGAACGTGTCGAAGAACACCTGCTCCTTCGAGACGCGGGCCATCTCCGCCATGAACTTCCGGGGGGTGGGCGCGAGGTGGAAGAAACGCATCGCGACCACCGCGTCGAAGTGATCGTCGGGGAAGGGGAGCCGCGCGGCGTCGCCGCGCATGAACTCCACGCGGTCGTCGACGCCGGCCTGTCGGGCCTTCTCCCGACCCTGGGCCAGCATCGCGTCCGAGATGTCCAGCCCGACGATGTCGGCGCCGCGTTCGGCCAGCATCACGGTAAACCGGCCAGTACCGCAGGCGATCTCGAGCACGTCCCGGTCCTCGACGGGGCCGACCGCGTCGAGCACCGCCTGCTTCTCCCGCCGGTCGATCAGGCGGCCGCCGCGGGAGAACCGCTTTGCGTCGTACTCCTCGGCGACGTCGTCGGCCTGGTACCACTCCTTTCCCTTCACGCTATCGGGAGTCACGTGCCGAACACTAAAACCGTACTGCTTGCCGAACCGCGAGCGGCGACGGCATCAGCGGTCGGGTTCCCGCCCGTCGAGAAACTCGTTGACGAGCGTCGGCAGGAGGACGCCGACGCCGAGGATGAGTCCCGCTGACTGCCACTGCTGCAGCGTCGTGAGCGTGTTCGCGACGTACAGCGACGCGATCGCGAGGGCGATGCAGGCGGCGATGACCGTGTTCTCGCGGGAGACCATAGGCGGCGTTGGCGAGGCGATCGGAAAGAAACTACCGGGGGCTACCCGCTGGTCATGATCCGCTCGGTCGGGATCTTGATCAGCACGCGCGGGCCGGACTCCTCGCCGTGGTGTGGGTACTCCTCCACGTCGAAGTAGCGCTGTGCGAGCTCGTCGATGTGCTCCTTTGCCCCCTCCTCGGTGAGCTCTGCCTCCCCGCGGACCGCGACGTAGCGGTAGGGATCCTCCGGGTCACACACCGAGACCCCGACCTTGGGGTTGTGCCGGACGTTCTTCTCCTTGCGCCGGCCGCGGGCGGTGTTGACCAGCACGTACTCCCGGTCCTCGTGGTCGACCCAGACCGGCGTCACGTGCGGGAAGCCGTCGGGACCGACCGTCGAGATGTGGGCGAACGACTCGGACTCGAAGATGTCGACGTGAGAGTCAGGTATCACGTTCCGGCGATGGCGCGGGGCCGACGTAAGCGTTCGCCCGTCCTCGGCCGGCCACGTTTTTAAGGCTCGGCCGGATGAGGGTGGAGCATGGAACTCTCGGTCGTGGTTCCGACGCTCAACGGTCGGGACCGGCTCGCGGC
>NZ_JBHUDH010000133.1:9634-10320 GCF_042678005.1 Halolamina salina
TCTATGGCAGAAATCACACGCCTCAGCGGTCATAGCGACTGGATTGAGTTAGATTTTGTGGAGCGAGAGCGGACTCCGAGTGAGCTGATGAAACTCGGTATTCGGCTTCATCTGTCTGGACTATCACTTTCGAATACCATTCGAGAAATTGAGAAGTTCGGTGTCAATCGGTCACGGAAAGCCGTGCATGATTGGGTGCAGAAGGCCGATCTACAGCCGGCCGACGATGCCAGTCCGGATCACGTTGCGCTCGACGAAACGGTGATCCGAATCAATGGTCAGCAGTTCTGGCTGTACGCTGCTGTCGATCCAGAGACGAACAAGTTCCTGCATATACGGCTGTTTACGACCACTACGACCGTATTAACACAGCAGTTTCTGCGGGAGCTGCAGGAGAAACACGACGTCTCCGACGCCGTGTTTCTCGTCGATTACGCTCAGCATCTAGCGACAGCACTCCGCCGAGCAGGGCTCCGATTTCAGACGGTTCGTCATGGAAATCGGAATGCTGTTGAACGTATATTTAGAGAAGTAAAACGACGTACTTCTTCGTTTAGTAATAGTTTCAGCAACGTGCAGCCGACGACGGCAGAAACATGGCTGCAAGCCTTCGCCGTCTGGTGGAATTCGCTTAACTAAACACGATGGTCACAATCGGCGGTGTTCAGATAAGGATGAAGAGTGAG
>NZ_JBHUDH010000134.1:0-9756 GCF_042678005.1 Halolamina salina
GGAGCACGTCAACCTCCTCAAGAACGGCGAGAGCGTCGACGGCGACGCGACCGTCGACGCGGGCGACGAACTCGCGCTGTTCCCGCCGGTCAGCGGCGGATAGGACGCTCCGCCCGCGTACCGTCCTACCAGTTCTCCCGAGAACTCACTCCCGCGGGAAACCGACGTGTGCGGCGTCGGCGAGGGCGCGGTCGGCCGCCGCGTCGATATCGAACTCCCGAACGAGCTCACCGTCCCGGAGCAGCGGCTCCAGCAGCGCCTCGCCGTCGGCGCCGCGGTCGGCGAGCGCGACGTGGTGGCCGCCGTCGTCGGTCCGGTACACCTGTTTCGTCCCCGAGAGCTTCCCGCGCTTGGCGGCTGGCTCGCCGTCGACTTCCACGATGTCCAGCGCGAAGTCGATCGGGTCGGCGTTGCTGACGTAGCCGCCGACGCCGAACCCGTCGACGGTGTCCCGGAGGTGGCGGATGCTCGCGGGGTCGATGCCGCCGCTGACGAACACGTCCACGTCCCCGTGGCCGCGGGCGTCGAGCTCCCAGCGAACCTCGCGGACGATGTGGCGGAAATCCCCCCGCCGGGAACCGGTCGTGTCGAGGCGGACGCTGTCGAGGTCGTCGCCCAGCGTCTCGACCGCACGGAGCACCTCGTCGACCTCGTCGGAGTACGTGTCACACAGCGTCACCCGCGGCACGTCGGGGTCGACCGCCTCGTCGAACGCGCGCCAAGCGTCCTCCTGATTCCCGCGGCCGAAACAGATCAGCAGCGCGTGTGGCATCGTCCCGCCGGCCTCGCGGCCGAGCACCTCGCCGGCGGCGACGTTCGAGATGCCGTCCAGCCCGCCGATCAGCGCCGAGCGCTCGACCATCGCGCCGATCGAGGGGTGGACGTGTCGAGTCCCGAAGCTCAACACGGTCGACTCCGGCGCGGCCCGGCGGGCCCGGAGCGCGTTGGTCGCGACCGCCGAGGCGTGGGAGAGAAAGCCCAGAAGCGCCGTCTCGTAGCGCGCGAAGTCGAGGTAGTTCCCCTCGATCCGGCAGACCGGCCCGCCGTCGAACAGCGTCCCCTCCGGCAGCGCGTCGGCGTCGATCGGCAGCCCCTCGAGGAGGTGGGCGGCGTCTTTCAGCCCCGCGAGCAGTTCGAACTCGCCGGTCGGGAACTGGTCGGCGGTCACCTCCGCGACGACGTGGGGGTTCCGTCCCGCGTGGGAGAGCGTCTCGGTCGTCCGGTCGAAGTAGGCGTCGGTCGCGTCGCCTGACTCGATCGCCTCGGGTGAGATGATGTCGAACTCGCTCATGGTGTGGCCCCCGCAGTCGCGGGGAGCAGTGTGTCCGAACTCGTGGGCGTGTGAACAAAAAGTCCCGTCTATCGGTGGCGGCCGGAGAACGAGGGTCTTCAGCCGCGCGGTTCGAACGCGAGGCGTCTCAGCCCGGCGGGGCCGGGTCCCTACTCGGATTCGTCCAACTGCTCGGCCAGCGTCACCGCGTCGCCGGCCACGGTCGTGTAGTCGACGCCCGCCTCGTCGGCGACCAGCCGGATGTGAGAGGCCAGCAGCGAGAGCGCCTGCATCCCCTCCTGCTGGGCGTCGTCGGCCCGCTGGGCGAACGTGGAATCGACCTCGCGGCCGTCGCGGACGACGCCGACGTAGAGGGCGGTGGCGTCCTCGTCGAGCAGATCGCGGGCCTCCTCGACCCGGCGGGCGAACGCCGGATCGTCGGCGTCGTCGCCGGCGGGTGCGCCCTCGCTCCCACCGTCGGCGTCCGGGCTGTCCTCGAACTCGTCGGCCACGGGAATCAGTCGTCCGGCCGGGGCCGGGCGACGAACAGCGTCTGGACGATGCTGAACGGGTCGTAGACGGACTGGTGGCAGGCGCAGTAGACGCCGTCCTCGCCGCCGAAGGAGGCCGAGGAGGAGTTCTGCTTGTACCCGGGGACACAGCAGAAGTGGGTACACTTGTTGAGCCACGCGAGGAACCCCTTCTCGGTGCTGGCCTGCAGCCAGTTCACGATCGACTGATCGGCGTCGGTGTTGCCGTTCGCGATCTCCTCGATGATCGGGCTCCGGATCACCTGGATCGGGATGGTGTTCTCGGTACCCTCCGAGCGCCAGCGCCCGGTCGCGGGCTTGCCGAGACCGGCCTCGCCGATGCCGTTGCCCCAGCTCTCGTAGTCGTCGAACATCTCGACGTTGAGGCGGTCACCCTCCTCCAGCGCCTCGCTCTGCCAGTCGTAGTCCGGACCGGCGATCGAGCGGAAGTAGTTCTCGGAGTCGTAGCTCGGGACGATCCCCTCGTAGGACTCGACGCCGCAGTACTGGAACCACTCCGAGGAGTACGTCTGGCCGCCCATCTCGGTCTCCGCGACCTCGATGGTTCGGCCGCCCTGTTCGACCTCCTTCACCTCGGGCCAGACGCCCTTGAGGTACCCCTCGTCGTCGATCTCGACGGGGATCTGGGGCATCCCGCGCGGCGCGGGACCCGCGGTGTTCTCGATGGCCATCGCGGTCGTCGAGCCACCCCCCTCCCCGGGGGATTGGGTCGCGGAGTTGATGCCGACCGCGCCGGTCATGCCGACGGCGGCCAGCCCCGCGCCGCCGACGACCCCCTTGACGAACCGCCGACGCCCGGACTCGGCGGGATACTTGTCCTCGTCTGCGCTCATGCCCGAGATGTCGGTCCCGCGTTCTCAAAAGCATGACGAAGCACCCATGCGGGCGGCGGGTCGGCCGAGACGGCGTGCGACGCCCGCGGGCGCGGCCGTCCGGGGAGCGGAACCGAACGCAGTGGCAGAGGTTCAGGGTGAAACACCCCCGCCACTCGGAACCCTCGACTACCGAACCTTCCCCCGCGCCTGCACCTCCCAGAGATCTGCCACCTCGCCGTCGCGAACGCCGACGATCAGGTCGTGGAGGTTGATCGTGGTACAGACGTGGGGGACGACGAACTCGAGTCGATCGCCCACCGCGAACGTCTCGTCGGACTCGCTGGTGTCGATCCAGCCGTGCTCCTCGCTGGCGTTGACGTACTCGATGTCGTCGCGGCGTTTCGGCACGGGCATCTGGGGCTTGTCGAGCGAGAACGTCTTGCTGCCGCCGTCGACCACCAGCCGGTCCTCGTCGGGCACCGAGATCACCGTCGTCAGCACCGTCGCCGTACAGTCGGCCTTCGACACCTCCCACGGCCGAAGCTCCAGTTCGCCCACGTCGTTGAACGGGTACATTCCGGGGTTGATCTCCGTGACGACGGGGTGGCGGGCGCTGTACCGCGAGGTGGCGGTGCCGCCGACTTTCACCTCCGCGACCTCGATCCCGGCGGCTTCGATGTCGTCGACGACCGACGCCGCCAGCTCCATCGCCTCCCAGCAGCGCTCCTCGAACTCCTGTTCCGTGCTCGCCTCGCTCTTGACGTTGGCGTCGTAGGCGAGGATCCCGTCGAACGCGAGCGCGTCGGCGTCGGCGATCCGCTCGGCCAGCGCCGGCGCTTCCTCGGGGCTGGCTCCCGTCCGGTGCAGTCCCATGTCGACCTCCAGCACCGCGTGCAGCGTTCGGTCGTTCCGCGCCGCCGCGGCTTCGAGCGCGTCGATCGTCGCCGCGGAGTCCACGGTCGTCGCCAGTGCGTCGAGCTTCCCGTCGAGCCAGCAGAGCCGGTCGAGCTTCGACTCGCCGACGACCTGGTAGGAGAGGTAGATATCGTCGATCCCGTTGCGGGCCATCGTCTCGGCCTCGCCGAGGGTCTGACAGCAGATCCCGGTGCCGCCGGTGAGTTCCACCTCCCGAGCCGCCAGCTCCGCGTTCTTGTGCGTCTTGACGTGTGATCGCAGGTCGACGTCGTGCTCGTCGGCGACGGCGGCGTACTCGCGGATGTTCTGTTCCATCGCGTCCACGTCGGCGAGCAGCACCGGCGTCTCGAGGTCGTCGACGGACTGCCCGAGGCGGGGCGCCATCTCGTCGCTGGTCCACGTGGTCATGCAGGGAGGGGCACCGGCGAACGGAAAAGCGGGGTGGAAGGAGAAAACGGCGACGGGCTACCCGAGCAGCCGCGAACAGGAGCCACAGAGGTTCTCCTCCTTCACGTCGACCTCGCGCACCGTCGGGGAAAAGGACATCACGCACTTGCTGTTGTCGCAGTGCTCCAGCCCGAAGTTGTGGCCCATCTCGTGGACCACCTCCTTCCGGATGCGGTCGGCGAACACCTCCGTGGTGGGCTTGTTCGAGATGCCGCCGTCGGAGGAGGTGTTGAGCCGGTGGGTCGAGATGACCGAGCCGCGGCCGTTGAGGTACGCCAGCCCGAACACGTAGTTCCGCTGGCGGTAGTAGAGGTCCTCGGTCGTGATCGCGATGTTCTTCTCGCCGGTACCGGCGTCGCTGGCCACCTCGATGAACCGCTCGGCGCGGTACTGGCTCCGCCCGCGGTCGTACGCGTCCTCCGGGATCGCCTGCTCGCTCCGAACGCCGACCTCGCAGTCGTAAACGGTCCGCAGCGCCTCCGACGCCTCGCGTTTGGCACGGCTGGGGACCGATCCGACTGGAACGATGTCGACGCGCATATCTCCACCCATGCCGAGGATCAGCATAAACCCTCGGCATGGACCGTAAAACCGATCCGCTGATCGTCAGACAGCTCCGGGGCGAGGAGCGCGTGCTGGAGGTCGGCATCGGCAACCGGACCGGGGTCGCGGCCCGACTCGCCGACGCCGGCGTCGACGAGCGCGCCCGCGACGTTCGCCCCGTTACCGTCCCCGAGGGCGTCCGCTTCCGCGTCGAGGACGTGACGGCCGTCGACGAGCCCGATGTGTTCCATCAGGTCGACACCGTGTACGCACTCAACTGCCCGGCCGAACTCCACCGGCCGATCCGGGATCTCGCGGCGGCCGTCGGCGCGACGTTCCGATTCACCACGCTGGGCTACGAGGAGCCGTCGATCCCCGTCGAGCGCGAGACGCTCGGCGGCGGCGACACGCCGCGGGTGACCCTCTACACCGCCACGACCCGGGACGGGCCTCGCCCGGGGCGTCGCTGACGCCGGCGCGAGCCGCAAACGCCTTTCCGCCCGGGGTCGGAGCGGGGGTATGCACGCTGACGCGGTCGTCCTCGACGTCGACGGGGTGCTCGTCGACGTGGCCGACTCCTACCGGCGGGCGATCATCGAGACGGTGCAGCGACGCCACGGCGGGACGATCGAGCGCGCGACGATCCAGCGCTTCAAGGACGCCGGCGGCTTCAACAACGACTGGGAACTCACCGACGCGGCGACGCTGTTCGTGCTCGCCCGCGAGGCGGGCTACGCCGGCGACGCCGCCGACTTCACCGACGCGATCGCGGCCCACGATGAGGGGGGACTCGCGGCCGCCCGGGCAGTTCTGCGCGAGGCCGCGGCGCGCGAGGGGTTCGACGCCGACGCCGTCGAGGCAGCGTGGGACCCCGAGGGCGTCCGGGAGACGTTCCAGGCGCTCTACCTCGGCGCGGAGTTGTTCCGGGAGATCGAGGGCGGTGCCCCACCCTTCGAGGCGCCGGGGTACATCCACGACGAGCCGGTGCTCGTCGAGCCGGGGACGATCGAGCGGCTACAGTCGGGGTTCTCCGTCGGCGTCCTGACGGGGCGACCCGCCGCGGAGGCGGATATCGCGCTCGAACGCGCCGGGCTCTCGGTTCCCGAGGAGCACCGCTTCACGATGGACGACTGGGAGGAGGGGAAACCCCACCCCCACGCACTGGTCACGCTCGCCGAGCGGTTCGGCGCCGACTCGACGGTGTTCGTCGGCGACACGCTGGACGACGTGCGGACCGCGACGAACGCCGCCGAGGCCGACCCCTCCCGGGAGTACCACGGGATCGGCGTGCTCACTGGCGGGCTGACGGGCGAATCGGGCCGACGGAAGTACGAGGCCGAGGGCGCGGCGGCGGTGCTCGACTCGGTGAACGACCTGCCGGACCTGCTCGACTGAGTCGGCTCGCTTCCCGCTCGCACAACCCTTAACGTCGGCACCACCGCACGGGCAGGTATGGACATCGCGATACTCGGCGGCACCGGCGACATCGGCGAGGGGCTCGCGCTGCGCGTGGCCTACCACACGAGCCACGACGTGCTGATCGGCTCCCGCGACGCCCAGAAGGCCGAGACGAAGGCCGCGGAGTACGAGACCGAACTCGACTCCCGGGGGACCGAGGTGACGATCGAGGCCGGCGCCAACGAGGACGTGGCGACGCTCGCGGACGTGGTGGTCGTCGCGGTCCCGCCGTACTACGTCGACGACACGATCGAGTACGTCGCCGACGACCTCGACGAGGGCGACATCGTGGTCTCGCCCGCGACGGGGATGGATCGCGACGACGACGGCTTCCACTACGCGCCGCCGCCCGCGGGTAGCGTCACGGAACACGCCGCCAGCGCAGTGCCTGAGGGGGTCCACCTCGTCGGCGCGTTCCACAACCTCGCGGCCGGCCGGCTGGCGAACTTAGACGCCGATCTGGGCGTCGACACGTTCGTCGTCGGCGAGGACGACGACGCGAAGGGGATCGTGACCGACATCGCCGAGGGGATCGAGGGGCTGCGCGCGCTCGACGCCGGCGGGCTCGCCAACGCCGCGGAGGTCGAGTCGCTCACGCCGCTGCTGGTGAACGTCGCGATGCACAACGACGGGCTGCACGATCTGGGGCTGGAGCTGAAGTAGTCGGCCCGCGGGGGGCTGGTCGGCGCGCTCGTTAGCTTACTCGCGCTCCCAGTCCCGTTCTACCTGTTCGAACTCGGCCTCGTTCTGGCCGGGGAGAGCGTGTTCGAGCCGGTGCCGAACGCGTCCCCCCTGACGCAACTCCTTTCGGATCTGCTGTCGTTCCTCTTCGTGCCGATCGTCCTCGGCGCACTGGGGGTCGTTCCGACGTACGGCGGGACGGTCGTCGTCGGTGCGCTCGTCGGCTCGCTCCTCGCCTCCGAGTGAGAGGTAGTCGCGAAATGCCGTCGGTATCCGCGGAGTCGCGAGATCAGCGAGTCCGGTTCGGAGAACTCGACGGCGCCTCGAGTTCGATCCACTCGATGGTCTGGAAATCGCCGGAACACTCGCCGCAGATGAGTACCTCCTCCAGTACGGTCGAACCCTCGAGGGTCAGCGTGTAGCGGTCGGACGCGGAGGAGTTGCAGTTGAAACACTCGTCCATCACTGGAAAGATACTCGCCACCCGTATCAGTTGGAACGTTACCGATTATCCGGGTAACCGTTCGGTCGTCCGGCAGCGTGGCCCCGAACTCACGAGCGGGACCGACCGGTGTACGCTAAAACCGCGACTCCAGTTCCGCCCGCAGATCGTCCGGCTCCATCCCCTTCATCGAGAGCAGCACCAGCAGGTGGTAGAGGAAGTCCGCGCTCTCGGCGGCCAGCTCCTCGCCGTCGTCGTCTTTCGCCGCCAGAATCAGCTCCGTCGACTCCTCGCCCAGCTTCTCCAGCACGGCGTTCTCCCCCTTCTCGTGGGTGAACAGCGAGGCCGTGTAGCTGTCCTCGGGCAGGTCGCGCTTGCGCTGCTCGATCGTCTCGAACAGGGCGTCGATGGTGTCGGCGTCGAGTGCGTCCTCGGTGTCGGCCGTCGGCTCGGACTCGTCGGGATCGCTCACTGGCTGCTCACCTCGACGGTCTCGAAGAAGGCGAGGTCGTGGATCCGGGAGTCGGCGGTGAGTTCGGGGTGGAACGACGTGCCGACGACGGGACCCTGTCGGACCGCCACGGGGTCGCCGTCCCAGCGCGCGAGCACTTCCACGTCGTCGCCGTCGTTGATCGGCGCGCCCGAGCCGTCGCCGACTGCGTCGATCAGCGGCGCGCGGATGAACACCGCCGGGAACGGCGAGTCGAGGCCATCGACCGCCAGCGGCGCCTCGAAGGAGTCCTTCTGCCGGCCGAACGCGTTGCGATCGACGGTCACGTCCAGCAGGTCGAGCGTGTCGACGCGGTCGTCCTTGGCGTCGGTCGAGGCGACGATCAGTCCGGCACAGGTCGCGAGCACCGGCTTCCCGGCCGCGACGTGGTCGCGGATCTCCTCGTCGATCCCCTCGCGGGCGAGCAGTCGGGAGATGGCCGTCGACTCGCCGCCGGGCATCAGGAGCACGTCGCAGTCGGGGACGGTGCCGGACTGGCGGATCTCGACCACGTCGGCTTCCTCGCCGTGGGCGCGGGCGGCGCGCTCGATGGCGGCGGCGTGTTCGCTCACGTCGCCCTGGACCGCGATGACGCCTGCTTGCATGGCTGGAGGTGGGCGGGCGGCGCGCAAAAAGGGTGCGTTCGACCCGGCTCAGAACGCGGCGCGGAGGACCAGCACGAAGATCCCGAACAGCGTCCCCGCGGCGACGACGGTGCGGGGGTCCATTCGGATGGCGTTGCGGTCCTCGGCGTCGAAGTAGCGGACCAGCCCCGCGCTGGACATCAGTCCGCCGCTGTCGCTTCCGCTCATACAGCCACGTCGGGACGTGAGCCGCCTAAAGCTTCCGGAGCGGGACGGGAGCGCGTGAACGCGAAAACCGAACGGAGCGCCGCCGGCGGAACCCTTATGCGCGGCCACGGCCAATTTCGGCCCACGCATGACTGTCCGACTGAAGGACTTCTACGCCGACTGGTGTGGCCCGTGTAAGACACAGGACCCGATCCTGGAAGAGCTCGAGGAGGAGTTCGGCGACGTGGAGTTCGAGAAGATCGACGTCGACGCCGATCAGGAGACCGCCAACGAGTACTCCGTCCGCTCGCTCCCGACGCTGGTGATCGAGAACGACGACGGCGTCGTCGAGCGGTTCGTCGGCGTCACTCAGCGCGACGAGCTGGAGGAGGCGCTCGACCGGGCCCAGCAGGGCCAGCAGGCCGCCTAACCGGTTTCGACGTTTCTCTCTCGCCGCGAACAGCCCGACCAGCCGCCGGCGAGCCGCTCGTAGGGCGGCAGCGCACCCCGAACGGCGGCGTCGGCCCGCAAGGTAAGCGTTAAACGCCCGCCGAGAGAATCCACGCGTATGGCTAAGTTCGAAGAAGCGGAGAAACGCATCCTCGACAAACAGATCTGCATGCGCTGTAACGCGCGGAACCCCCAGCGCGCCGAGGAGTGCCGGAAGTGTGGCTACGGGAAGCTCCGACCCAAGGCCAAGGAGCCGCGCTCGGCCTAACGACGCGCTCCCCTTCTCCGTCCGCAACCCTCGACAGCCGCGCTACTCCTCGGGGTACTTCGGCTCCCGGCGCTCGGCCCGCTCCAGCGCGCGCTCGATCACGTCGCGCACGCTCTCCCCGTCAGTCGCTTCGAACGGGTCGCCGTGGCCGGCGTACATCCCCTCCACCGAGTCGGGGAGTCGATCGAGGATCGTCCGCAGGCTCTCGATCAGCCGCTCGCGGTCGCCGCTCGGGTGGTCGGTCCGGCCGAAGCTGCCGTCGTCGAACGCGCCGTCGTTGTACACCACCACGTCGCCGCTAAACAGCGCCGTCTCGCCGACGAACGCGACGTGGTCGTCGGCGTGGCCCGGCGTGTACACGACCTCGTGGGTCTCGTCGCCGATCTGGACCGTGTCGCCGTCGTCGATCGCGTGCGTTCGATCCGGGTGGTCGTCGTAGGCGAACAGTTCCGCGTCGAACGCGTCGAGCACCGCGTCCAACTGCTCGACGTGGTCGCCGTGCTGGTGGGTAAGGACGACGCGATCGAGATCGTCGACGTGCTCGCGGACCTCTTCGGGCGTCCAGACGTAGAACGCCCCCTCCTCGCGTTCAGGCTCCTCGCCCTCCTCGAGCCGGGAGTCGGGCGTCTCGCTCC
>NZ_JBHUDH010000134.1:9807-16443 GCF_042678005.1 Halolamina salina
ACGGACGGCCGACGGCGGCGAGTCGTCGATCTACTCGTCCGCCGGCTCCCGCGCCGGATCGAGCAGTTCCACAGGGTGAGTCGCCGGCCGGTCGAGCAGATCCGTCAATTGCTCCTCGCAGGAGGTGCCACTGGCGACGACACGCCGGTCGGCGTCGGTGTCGTCAGCCGCCTCGATCTCCTCGGCCAGCGACTCGTCGACGGCGACGCTGAGTTCGTAGTAGTCCGCCTTGTAGCCGAAACTGCCCGCCACGCCACAGCACTCCGCGTCGGTCGTCGCCACGTCGTACCCCAGCCTCCCCAGCACGGCCTCGGTATGAGCGTCGAGGCCCAACGTGCGCTGCTGGCAGTGGGCGTGGTAGGTCACCCGCTCGCCACCTCCCCGGGTGAGCGGGGCCGGATCGACGCCGTTCTCCAGCAGCCCGTAGACGTACTCGAGTACCTCGAAGCTCCCGTCGGCGAGCGTTTCGGCCCGCTCCGCGGGGAGCAGTTTGTCGTACTCCGCGCGCATCATCGCGAGGTCGGAGGGTTCGACGACGACCACGTCTCGGCCGGCCTCGATATGCGGTTCCAGCGCGTCGGCGACCGACGCGGCCCGCTCGCGGGCGGTGGCGAGCATCCCCTGTGAGAACGGCGCACGGCCGCTGCCCGCTTCGCCGGCGACCCAGACCGGGACGCCAAGCGCCTCCAGCACGCGGACGGCGGCTTTCCCCCGGTCCACGTCGACGTGGTTGGTAAACACGTCCGGGAACAGGACCACCTCGCGGTCCGCCCGGGGCGTCGCGACGTCCGGATCACGGTGCTGGTCCCACTGTCTGAGCGTCTGCCGTCGGAATTCGGGGAGATTCCGTCGGGCGTCGATGCCGAGGCCGCGTTCCAGCAGCGACCGGACCGGGGCGCTGTCGGCCAGCCAGTTCGAGACCGGCGCGGTTGCGCTCCCCAGACGCGCGAGCGTCTCGACGTTGCCGAACGCGCGTTTCCCCCAGTCCATCCCCGCCGGCTCGGAGTCCGGGACGAGGCCGTCGACGAGGCTGTCGATCGCGTCCGGCTCCGCGCCGCGGTTGATGCGGTCCCGGACGACGGTGTTGATCCACGGCACGTCGATCTTCACCGGACAAGCGTTCACGCAGCGCGAGCAGCCGGTACAGAGATCGTTGAACGATTCGGCGGTCTCCTCGCCGCCGACGCCCGCCTCCCACCCCGTCGCGATGCCGCCGGTGTAGGTGTCGCCGCCGAACGCGTGGCCACCGACGTGCTGGAAGTTCGCACAGGAGTTGCTGCAGGCGCCACAGCGGACGCAGTAGAGCGTCTCCCGCAGGTTCTCGTCCTCGCGCATCTCGAAGCGACCGTTGTCGATCAGAACGAGGTGGAACTCGCGGTCCTCGGCGCCGCCGCCGATCGGCTCGTTCGAGTCGAAGTCGACGGTCGGCGAGTCCGTCGGCGGCGTCAGTAGCGAGACGTACTGGGCGATCTCCTGCCCCGTCGCACTCCGGGCCAGCAGTTCGATCATCGGGCCGAGTTCGTCGACGGAGGGGAGCAGTTTCTCCACGCCCGCGACGGCGACGTGCGTGTCGGGCGTGACCGCACACTTGCGCGCGTTGCCCTCGTTCGTGACCAGCGTGATGGTGCCGCTCTCGGCCAGCACGAAGTTCGCACCGGTCATCCCCACGTCGGCCTCGCGGATGCGCTCGCCGAGGTGGTCGCGGGCGAACGCGGTGAGTTCCTCGGGCGTTTCCAGCGGTTCGTCGGGGTCGAATCGGGCCTCGAACAGGGCCGCGATCTCGTCGGTCGACTTGTGGAACCCCGGCGCGATCAGATGTGACGGCGCCTCGTCGGCGACCTGCAGGACGAACTCGCCGAGGTCGGTCTCGGTTACGTCTACCCCCGCCGCCTCGAGATGCTCGTTGACGTCGAGTTCCTCGGTCGTCATCGACTTCGACTTCACGAGGCTGTCGGCGTCATCGCAGACCGCAGCGATATGCTCGTTCGCGTCGGCGGCGTCGTCAGCGAGGTACACCGTGCCGCCGTTTGCCTCGACCGACTCCCGGACCGTCTCGATCAGTTCCGGCAGGCGCTCGATGGCGTCCTCCTTGATCTCTCGGGCCTCAGTTCGCAGGCGCTCGCCGTCGACGTCGGCCATCGCGGCGTAGCGCCCCTCGTTGAACCCCTGGGCGTTCCGCTTGACCGTCGGCCCCTCGGTTTCGAGCAGTCGCCGGATGCGCTCGGCCCGGCTCTCGTTGTCGGCGCTCATCGGTCCGAGAGCACGATGACGTGCACCTCCCGCGGCCCGTGGACCCCCTCGACGGTGGCGCCCATGTCCGCAGTCGCACTGACGCCGGTCGCGAGGACCGCGCTGTCCCGGCCGCTCTCGAACCGTTCTCTGAGGGTATCGGTAGCGTCGTCAACGCCCGCGACGAGGTCGCTCTCCCGCAGCACCGCGACGTGGCGCTCCGGATAGAGTGCGACCAGTTCGTCGCCCGCCGGTCGGGACTCGACGACGACCGACCCGTACTCGGCGATGCCGCCGAAGACAGGGGTGACGCCAGTCGTCGCCGTCCGGAGTTGGTCGGGCGTCGGCGGCACGGTCACCTCGGCACCGTCGAGCGAGACGCCGTCGAACTGGAGCGGTGTTCCGACCGCCGGCCCCTCGATCGCCCCCGCCAGCGCGTCGGGGAACCCGGCCGCCGTCGTCCGCGTCGATCCCACGCCGAGGCCGTCGAGGGTGTCGGCGAACGTCGCCGCGAGCGTACTCATGTTCGGCCGGTAGGCTGTTCGAGCGATAAATCCTCGGCAACTCATGTGGTATGGTACCAACACTGAACGTCCAAGCGTTTATCCATACCGAGCCACAAAGTTTAGATGTAATGGGCTTCGGGAGCTACGATGAATCCGAGCAGGAGAATCAGCAGCTCGACATGAACGACGGCGACGACGCAGTCGACGCCGACGGCGGATCCCACGAGGGTTCCGTCGAGTTCGACAACGGAGCCTCCAACGACGAACTCCTGGACCGGCTTCAGGACATCAAGGACGATTAAGCCGGGCCGACGCGCACTCGGCGTCGCGTTCTCCGACGGCGAGACCGCCTCGACCTGCGCGGGCGCCGTGGTCCGGGCCGACCGCGTCGTCGACCGCCTCGGCTTCGAGCGCTGCACCGTCGGCGGCGACGACGCGACCGCGGCGACGGCCGCGCTGATCGACCGCATCGACAGACCCGACGTATCGGTCCTTCTGCTCGCAGGGGTCGCCCCCGCGTGGTTCAACGTTCTCGACCTCTCCCGTATCCACGCCGAGACGGGGCTGCCCACGCTCTCGGTCTCCTTCGAAGCCAGCCCCGGGCTCGCCCCCGCGATCCGGGCGCAGTTCGACGGCGAGGCCCGGGCGTGGCGGCTCGACGCCTACGAGTCGCTGCCGCCGCGGCGCTCGCTGTCGGTCAACGACGAACGGGTGTTCGTTCGCGGGGTCGGCGTCGACACGCCGGCCGCGACGACGAACTCGGACGACGACGAAGTGCCGCCGCTCGAACCGAACTGCGAGGCCGCCCAGTTCGTCCGTGGGTTTACGCCGGACGGTGGCCGGCCCGAGCCGCTCCGCGTGGCACGGACCGCGGCGCGGGCCGGACGGGAACTGGGCGAACGGCTCGACTCCTGACCCGGGAGCGACGCCGATAAGCCCCGCCGGTACCAACCGAAAACGATGAGCGAGGAGCCGCCCGAGCCGTCGGTCGCGCCGCTGCTCGATGCGCTGTCGGTCCGGCGGAACGCCGCAGTCGGCGCCGCCGCCGGGGTCGCGCTGGCCGTGCTGGCGTACGTGTTCCGCCTCACCCGCGTCGCGGGACCGTTCGCGGGCACGCGCGAGTTCCCCGTCCTCGGGGAGACGGGCTGGTTCCTGCTGCTTTCCTTCGTCCTCGCGTCCGCGGCGGCGCTGCTGGTGACGACGGTTCTGACCCTGTTCTCGTTGATCCGGCTCGTTCGCAGGGAAGCGTAGCTACGCGTCGAACTCCCGCGGGTCGCCGGCCATCGCCGAGAGGCGCTCGGTGCCCGCCCGCGTCCCTTTCGCGACGAGCACGTCGCCCGCCGAGAGCCGGGTGTCGGCGTCGGGCGAGACCACCCACTCGGTCTCCTCCCCGGGTCGCCGAACCGCGATCACGCGGCCCCCCGTCTCGGTGCCGAGTTCGAGGTCGCCCAGCGTGTGGCCCGCGATCTCGGCATCCTCCGCGACCGTGAGGCGGACGATCACCTCGTCGCTCTCCTCGACGGCGGCGGCGACGACGGGGTGGGCGTCCAGCCCCCGGAGCACCCCCTCGCTGATCTCCAGGGCGGCGTCGCTGATCACCTCCGTCGCGGCCGCGAGGTGGACCAGCCCCCGGAGTTCGATGGGGTCGTCGACGCGGCCGGCCGCACGGAGCGTCCACGCCTCCAGCCGGGACTTGAGCGCGTCGACCTCGGCCTCGAGCTCGACGACTTCCTCGGCGTCGGCCTCGCTGTCGAACAGCACCGAGCCGTACGCCAGATCGACCGCGAGCTCGCTGGTGTCCTTCATCGTGACGATCGAGTCGACCGCGCGTTCGAGGTCCTCGATCGGTGACGCCGTGTGCTCGGGCGGGTCGTACGCCTCGCCGGTCGCCGCCTCGTACACGGCGGCAAGTCCCTCGTCGAGCCCGCGAAGCAGGAGCACGTCGCCGGCGCGGATCTCGGTCTCCTTGTCGGGGTTGGTGATCCACGCCCGCTTGCCCGTCTCGCTAGCCCGCCGGACGGCGATCACTCGGACGCCGCGCTCGGTCTCCATGTTGATCTCGCCCAGCGTCCGTCCGACGTACTCGGAGTCGGCCGCGACGGTCGTCCGGACGAGCGCCTCGGTCGCCTCGGGGATCGCCGCCCGCATCGCCTCGGGGAGGCCGATGTCCTCGAGCACGATCTTCGCGATGTCGCCGGCGGCGTCGGCGATCTTCTCGGCGGCGCCGACGACGCCCAGCACGGGCGCCAGCTGTTCGGCGTCCTCGGGGCTGCGGGCGGCCATCAGGACGCTCATCCGGGCCTGCAACTGGAGCACGTCCATCCGTTCTTCGAGGGCGAGCACCTCCTCGGCCAGCTCGTCGCTGCCCGACAGCACCGCGGAGTAGGAGAGGTCGATGAGGAGCTCGGCGGTGTCTTTCATCTCGGACAGCACCGCTTTCACGCTGACCGGCTCGTACTCGACGTCGGGCATACCCGGCGGTTCAGCGGGACGGGGGATAAGGGTTGTCGGCCCGCAACGGGCGCAAGGGACCGATTCCACGATAGGGCGGCCGGAACGGCAACGCTTTTTCGTCGACCGGCCGAACCCGTAGCCTATGTCAGGCGAGGTTCAGAAAGGTCTGGAAGGCGTCGTCGTCGCGGAGTCCCAGCTCAGCTTCATCGACGGGGACGAGGGACGACTGATCTACCGTGGCCACGACATCGAGACGCTGGCGGCCGAGGCCAGCTACGAGGAGGTGCTCTACCTGCTCTGGCACGGCTCGCTGCCGACGGCCGACCAGCTCTCGGAGTTCACGGCGACGATGGCCGAGGAGCGCGCCGTCGACGACGAGGTGCTCTCCGTGCTCGCCGATCTGGCTGCCGTCGACGAGTCGCCGATGGCCGCACTCCGGACCGCGGTGTCGATGCTCTCCGCGAGCGACCCCGAACCCGACGCCGATCCCGAGGATGGGGCCGCCCGGCTCCGGCAGGGCCGGCGGATCACCGCCAAGATCCCGACGATCCTCGCGGCCTACCAGCGCCTGCGCGACGGCGAGGAGCCGCTCTCCCCGCGTGAGGGGCTGAGCCACGCCGCGAACTTCCTCTACATGCTGACCGGCGAGGAGCCGGACGAGGTGGCCGAGGAGACGCTGGACATGGCGTTGATCCTCCACGCCGACCACGGGCTGAACGCCTCGACGTTCACGTCGATGGTGATCGCGTCCACGCTCGCCGATACGTACTCCGCGATCGCCGGCGGCGTCGGCGCGCTGTCGGGGCCGCTCCACGGCGGCGCGAATCAGGACGTGATGGAGACGCTGATCGAGGTCGATAGCTCCGAGAAGGGTTCGGTCGAGTGGGTGAAAGACGCGCTCGAACAGGGCCGGAAGATCCCTGGCTTCGGCCACCGCGTGTACAACGTGAAGGACCCGCGGGCGGTAATTCTGGAGGAGAAGTCCCGCGACCTCGGCGACGCCTCCGGCGAGCGCAAGTGGTACGACCACGCGAACGAGATCGAAGAGTACCTCGTCGAGGAGCAGAACTTCGCCGAGAAGGGGCTGGCGCCCAACGTCGACTTCTACTCCGGGACGGTGTACTACCAGCTCGGGATCCCGGTCGACATGTTCACCCCGATCTTCGCGATGAGCCGCGTCGGCGGCTGGGTGGCCCACGTGCTCGAACAGCTCGAGGACAACCGCATCATGCGGCCGCGGGCGAAGTACACGGGTGCGAAGGAGGCCGACTGGGTGCCGCTCGGGGAGCGGTAGTCGATTCGTTCGGTTCTCCGTTTTTCGAGGGAGATACGGGCGTCTGAGCGGTGATCTTCCACGTCGGGACAGCAGCCGCGAACAGCATCTCGATCGTTGGCACCTTGCGACCGCACCGCCCCGCACAGCCCACAGGCCTCCCCAGCCGACTCG
>NZ_JBHUDH010000134.1:16490-20871 GCF_042678005.1 Halolamina salina
GTCGGCGCCGGCGGGGGGAGGGGTGGGGACTCGGTGCTGCGCCGGACCCTGTGTCCGGCGCACTGCGGTCGCAAGTGGTCAAGCATCGAGATGCTGTTGCCGTCGCGATCGCTGTCCCACCCTCGGCTGAGAAAGACGAACCCAACTTACTCCCGTCCACGAAGCACGATCACCGCACTACTCAACAGCAGACAGCCCACCAGCCCGACGAACGCCGTGTCGTAGTCGACGTACTGGCCGACGACGCCGACGTACGTCGCACCCAGCGAGCCGATGCCGATGTAGACGCTGCGCATCGCGCCCAGATCGCCGCCCATGCTGTCGCCGGGGAACGAGTCCATCAGGTACGCCTGCATCACCGGCGGGTACGCCAGCAGCCCCGCGGCGAAGGCGGCGACAGCGGCGAGCGCGACGGCCGAGGTGGAGGCGCTCACCAGCACGAGCAGCGAGCCGGCGGCGACGACCAGCACGGCCGGCGCGAGCAGCCCCCGCGGGACGCGGTCGCCCAGCCCGCCGGCCAGCGGTTTCACCGCGGCACCGACGAGAAACAGCAGCGCGAAGGAGGCGTTCGCGACGACCGGCGAGAGCTCCTTCGCCCGGAGGTACGTGGGGAGAAAGCTCGTCGCCGCCTGCCAGGTGAACGCGTACAGCGCGTAGGCGACGAGCAGCCAGCGCAGTCGCGGGACGCCCAGAATCCGCCGGAACGTGTCGCCGACCGCGAGGTCGATCGAGGCGAGTTCGTACCCCTCGTCGCTCCAGACGTGCAGCAGCAGCGCGATCAGCAGCAGCGCGACCGCGACGGGGGCGAAGGCCGCCCGCCACGTCGCCACCGCGATCACGACCGTCCCGATCCCGGCCGCCAGAATCCCGCCCACGTCGCCCGAGGCGGTGTGGAGGCCGAACGCCCGGCCCCGCTTGACGACGAACAGGTCCGACACCAGCCCCCGCGCCGGCGTGGGATAGAGGCCGACGCCGACACCGATCACGACTGCGCCGAACAGGAAGGCGAGGTATGTCGGGGCCGCCGAGAGCGTGAGGAAGCCGACGGCCGCCAGTGAGAGCCCCGCGACGAGCAGCGTCGTCCGGGAGAGCTGATCCGAGAGCCGGCCGCTCGGGTACTGAAGGATCGCGTACGTCCCCCAGACGACCGTGACCGCGAAGCCGGCGGCGCCGCTGGAGACCTGCAGGTCCCCCGCGATGTTCGTCAGCAGCGGCGAGATGCTCAGCCGGCCGGCCTGCAGCAGCGCCCAGCCCAGCGAGACGACGAGCAGCAGCCGTCCCGAGTAGCCACGGAACAGGTGCTCCTCGTCGGGCGTTCCGTTCACGGCCACACTCTCGGCCGGGGGGCACTTGAACGCGGGCGTCCCGGCCGTTCTCCCCTACTCCTCGTAGCGGTACGCCCGGGTGGACTCGCCGCGGAACCGCGGGCCCGAGCCGGCAGCCTCGAAGCCGGTCGCCTCCGCCGCGGCCCGCATCGCGTCGTCGCCCTCCCGGAGCACCAGTTCCACGGGCAGCCCCTCGGCGCGGGCGAAACGCAGCGGCTCCGTGAGCAGGCGCTCACAGGCCGCCCGGTCGCCGCCGAACTGGGTGACGAACACCGCGTCCTCGCGGGCGTCGAAGCTGACGAAGCCGCGGAGCGTCGACTCGTTGTCGGCCGCCGCGTCGTCGGCTGCCTCCCCGTCGCCGGCCTCGACCAGCACGCGGACGCTCCGCTCGTGAATCACGTTCCGGAGCACCGGCTCCGGCGCGTCGCTCAAGGCGGCCATCGCCGCCGCGTCGCGCTCGACCGCGTCGCGGACCTCCATCCGACCGCCCCTTCCGGTCGTGCAGCCTTAAACGCCGGGGGCGCGGGCGGCGTCGGATTGATTGTGCCGCCGACCGATCCCCCGGATATGACCGACGGCCCGAGTTCGCCGATCGCGCTCGTGATCGCGCTCACGCTCGCCGTCGGGGGGCTGGTCGTGAGCGGCGTCACGGGGCTGATCGGGACGTTCGGCGGCGCGCTCGTCGGCGCGGGGACGAACCCCGACGCGGCGACGCCGGTGCTGGTCGGCGTGGCGCTCGCGGCGTCGGAGGCCGGGTTCGTCGTCGTCGGCTACGCGTTCCGGCGGACCGACGACGGCCGCGATCTGGTCGTCGACTGGATCGGCAGCCCGGACGCCCGCGACGCCGCGCTGATCGTCGGCACCACGGCCGTCCTCGTCGTCTTCAACCGGCTCGCGTTCGCCGTCGGCTCGCTGCTCGGCATCGACCCAACGACCGCCGTCACCACCCCGGAGGAACTCTCCGTCGCGGTACTCGTGTTCGTGATCCCCGCGATGCTGTTCGCCGTGGGGCCGGCCGAGGAGTACCTGTTCCGCGGCGTGATCCAGGGCTACCTGCGACAGTCGTTCTCCGCCCGGGGCGCGATCGGCTGGGGTGCAGTGCTGTTCACGATTGTCCACCTGCCGAACCTCCTCGCCAACCCCGAGTCGGGCGTGGTATCGATCCCGATCTGGCTGGTGATCGGCGTCGTGCTGGGCTGGCTCTACGAGCGGACGGCGGCGCTGCTGGTGCCGGTCGCGGTTCACGGGCTGTACAACGTGGCCGTGATCTGGCTGCTGTTCGCCGAACTGGGGATCGTGTAGGGGGCTACCCGAGCAGTTCGTCCAGCCCCCGCGCGGGGTAGCCGACGACCGTGTCGACGCCCGCGCCGTGAAGCCCCTCGACGCGACCCCGGACCGTCTTCACGTCGCCGACGATCTCGAAGTCCTTGCTCGCGGCCAGCAACACCTCGCGGGCGCGGCCGGTCGCCGCCGAGTCGGTCTCGTACTCGTCGGGCAGCGCGCGGCGGACCGGCGCGCGCCGGGAGACGTACCCGCCGACGGCGTCGAGGATGGCGTCCTCGTCGTCGCTCAACACCGTGGGCGCGTACACCGCGAGGTCGCCGTCGAAGCCGGCGGCCCGCAGCGCGCGGGCGTCGCGCTCGGTCGAGCGCGAGAGCAGATCGAACTGGGGCGCGCCGGTCGCGAGCGCGACCCGTTCGACGCCCTCGGTGCCGACCCAAGCGTCGGGGTAGCGATCGGTCGCTTCGCCGAGTCGGGGCGCGACTGCGCGCTGGCCCTCCTCCTCGGTGAGGTACGCGCCGTTGCCCGCGACGAGCACCCGACCGACCCCCTCGGGGATCGATTCCGACAGCGAGTCGTCGCCCAGCGGGTCGAGCCCGTCCGCGCGAACGGGCGTGGTGACGCGCACCTCGGCTGTTTCGGCCAGCGCCCGGAGCGTGTCGGCGTCCGGGAACGCCTCGCGGCCCTCGTAGTCGACGACGAGCGTCGACGCCGCGAGCTCGGTGGCGCGGGCGAGGTCGACCTTCGCCGGCTTGAGCGCGACCGCGTCGATGCCGACACGCGGGAACGGCCCGACGGCACTGTTCTCGGTGGTTCGCTGCGCGGTGCTGTCGGGCTGTGTGGTGTCGGGTGTAGTCATAGCTGGCGCTCGTCGGTGGTGCGGTAGCTGTACGAGAACTGCGCGGATTTAGAATCGCGGAACGCGATCCATCGCCTGTGCGGCCATGCACTCCTCCGTACCGTGGTCACGGGGATAAGGGTGTCGTCACTCCAGCAGCACCGAGAACCCCCAGTCGACCCCCTCGCCGGCGTCGAGGTTCTCGGGATCTGGGTAGCGGGTGATCGTCGTCTCGAAGCGGTGTTCGCCGACCGGGAGGCAGGCGTCGTCCTCGACGCCGGCGGCGTACAGTTCGAGGTCGGACGCGTGGCTCGCCCCGGGTTCGAGCGTGACCGTCCGGTACTCCTCGGTGGTCCCCACGTCCTCTGTCAGCCGCCAGCAGCCGGGTTCGGCGGCGTACTCCCCGTCGGCGGGCAGCAGGGCGAGGTAGCCGTCGTCGGAGTGCTGGTACTCGAACACCGCCGCACGGGCCTCGCCGATCGCGACCGTCTCCTCGCCCTCGTTCGTGATTGAGACGGCGACCCCCGGTGGGTGATCCTCGGTCGCGACTGGCTCGGTGACCGTCACCTCGACGCCGAGCGGGAGGTCGGGCCTGTCGTCGACGCTCGCGAGTGTGACCGCTGGGCCGCCCGTGCCCTCGGGTCGCGTTCCGCCCGCGGAGCCGTTGCCGCCCGGCAGGCCAGTCGTCGGCGTCTCGACTGAGGGAGCCGAGAGGCAGCCTGAGAGCGTCAGCAGCGAGGCGCCGGCGAGGAACGTCCGTCGGGTGTGCATAGTGTGGAAAGGTGCCGAGAGGGCTTGAACACTCCGTAGAGACAAACCCGGGCTTGTCTCACACGACCACGGCATCGGCTCCGTGGCCGGAACACGGTGGTTCCGGCAGGTCACTCACCGTGATCGGCTTCGCTACTCGTCGGGACCGCCGTCGAGGAACCCGTGG
>NZ_JBHUDH010000134.1:20940-21902 GCF_042678005.1 Halolamina salina
CGTCGACGACCCGGTCGGGTGTCTCCGGCGCGCGCCAGTCGGTCGTGAGTTCGAGCAGCTGGACCAGCATCCGACCCGTCGCGCCCCAGACGGTGTAGTCGCCGACGTGGAAGTAGTGGACGCGGACGTCGCCCACGCCGGCGCGCTCCCGACGCTCGGACTCGTAGTTCGCGGGGTCGGTCAGCGCCGAGACCGGCAGCGTCGTGATCTCGGCGACCTCGCGCTCGTCGGGTTCGTACTCGCGGTCGGGCACCTCCGCGACGAACGGGCGGATCGCGTAGCCGGAGGTGGTCGTGGTGTCGTCCAGCCGGCCGACGATCGAGGGATCGGACTCCGGGAGGCCGATCTCCTCGAACGCCTCGCGGCGGGCGGTGGCGGTCAGGTCCGGGTCGAACGGCTCGTGACCGCCGCCGGGAAACGCCATCTGGCCGGGGTGGGAGCCGAGGTGGTCGGCCCGCTTGATGAACAGCAGCGAGGGCTCGCCGTCGCGCTCGACCACCGGCGCGAGCACGCTGGCCCAGCGCTCCGCGTCGGCGATCGTGACCGGCTCGTAGCTGCCGAGCCCCGACAGTTCCATATCTCACTGTCGGCGGTAGTCGGTCAAAAACGCTTCGTCGGTTTCACTCCCCGAGCGCGAGTAGGCGCTCGCGAGTCTCCCGGAGCTCGACCGGTCCCCACGCCTCCACGTCGTAGGTCACGTCGGCCAGCGTCGCGGCACGCTCCTCGTCGCCTTCGTCGACGGCCGTCTCGGCCTCCGCGCGCAGGCGCTCGGCGGCGTGCTCGGCCGCGGTCGCGCGGTCGACCGAGCGCGCGGGCACGTCGAGGATATGTGGGAGATCTTCGCCCTCGTCGGGGAGCATCGGGAACGCGACGGGACCGACGATCAGCACCGCGTCGGCGTCGACCTCGCCCTCGACGGCGTCGGCGGGGAGTTCGACGAGGTAGTACTCCCGGATCGCCTC
>NZ_JBHUDH010000135.1:0-9364 GCF_042678005.1 Halolamina salina
GGCGGAAAGGACGGCGCCGGCCGGAGCCGACTCCCGTTCCTCGACGAGCGGAGCATCCCCGCGGCGACGGTCGCTCACGACACCGCCCGCATCGGCGACGCGCGTTCGACGTGGGAGGACGGCGTGGTGAGCGCAGTGAACGACACCGCGGCCGCCCGCGGCGCCTCGACCGGGATGGACTGTCGGGCATTCGTGGCGGCGTTGCGGGAGACGATAGATTGATGCCGCGAGCGCCGACGTGTGAGGTATGTTCACGCGCATCCACCACGTGGCGTTCGTGGTCGGCGATCTGGACGCGGCGACGGCCGCGTTCGAGTCACAGTTCGGCGTCGATCGGCTGGCTCGCGAGGAGATGACCGGGGAGTTCGAACTCGAGGTCGCGCTCTACCCGGTCGGCGACGCGCTGGTCGAGCTCATCACGCCGACGACCGAGTCCGGTTGGGTGTACGACCACTGGCGCGAGCACGGCGACGGATTCTTCCACATCGCCTTCGCCGTCGACGACATCCGGGAGCGGATGGCCGAGCTCCGGGCGGCGGGGGTCGGGTTCGCGAGCGAGGAGCCTCAGCAGGGGTACGACTGGCTGGTCGCGACGATGGCTGAAGCCGACACGCTCGCGCCCATGCAGTTGGTCGAGGACGACACGCCGCCGGAGGAGCGCCGGCGGCGGGCTACAGGTACTCGAGAATACTCAGACTGAGCGGCGGGTAGTAAGTGATCACCAGCAGCGCGATCGCGAGGATCACGTAGTAGTCCCGAGTCTCCCGGAACACGTCCCAGACCGGCTCGTCCGCGATGTCCGCCGAGAGGTACACCGAGAGCCCGAGCGGTGGGGTGAGCAGCCCGAGCATCAGGTTGAACACCATGATGACCCCCGCGTGGACCGGATCGACGCCGACCTCCGTCAGCGTGGGGACGACGATCGGCGTCATCATCACCAGCGCCGCGATCGGGTCGAGGAACAGCCCGATGAACAGCAGCACGAGGTTCACCAGGATCAGCACCACGATCGGGTTGGTCGACACCGACAGCACGGTCGTCTCGAACAGCCTGTCGACCCCCTCGACGGAGAGCACGTAGCTGAACACGCTCGCGGCGCCGAGGATTATCACGATCGTCCCGGTGGTCTCGACCGTCTCGGTGGCCGCGTTCCAGATGTACCGGAGGTTCAGGAACCGGTAGACGACGGTGTTGATCAGCAGGATGTAGAACACCGTCACCGCCGCGGCCTCGGTCGGGCTGAACAGCCCACCGAGCATCCCGGCGATGAGGATCACCGGCGTCAGCAGCGCCGGGAACGCCTTCGCGAACGAGGAGGCGATCTTGCTCAGCGAGGCCCGGTGGGAGTTGCTCGGGAGTCCGCGGGTCTTCGCGATGACCGCGGTGCCGAGCATCAGGAACGCGACGGTGAGCAGCGCCGGCAGCGCGCCCGCGAGCAGCAGCGAGACGACGGAGACCTCCGCGATGATCCCGTAGAGGATCAGCGGGATGCTCGGCGGGAAGATCGGGCCGGCCGTCGCCGACGCGCTGGTGACCGCCGCCGAGAAGTCGCCCTCGTAGCCGGCGTCCTTCATCGAGTCGATCAGGACGCGCCCGACGCCGCCGATGTCGGCGAGCGCCGAGCCGCTGATCCCCGAGAAGATCAGGCTGGTGAGGATGTTCACCTGCGCCAGCCCGCCGTCGTAGTGGCCGACCACGTCGTCGGCGAAGTCGAAGATCTTCTCGGTGATCTCGCCGTGGTTCATCAGCGAGCCGACGTAGATGAACAGCGGGATGGCCAGCAGCGTGAACGAGTCCAGCTCCCGGACCATGTTCACCGCGGGGAACAGCAACGGCTGGCCGCTGACGAAGCTGTACAGCGCGGCCGGCACCAGCAGCGCGATCCACACCGGCACCCGCATCGAGGCCAGCGCCACGAACATCAGCACCGCGATCAGACCCAGCACCGCCATCAGCGACGCACCTCCTGCACCGCGGAGTAGATGCGGTAGGCGTAGATCGACAGCAGGAACCCCGCCCCGAGCGTCGACGCCGCGTAGTAGAACGGGATCGGGATGTCGACGGCCGGCGACGTGGAGTCGGCGAACGTCACCATCGCGATTATCGAGCCGACGAAGATGACGTACGCCGCGTACGTGCCCACGAGCGTCACGAAGATGTCGTGGAGCGGCTGCCAGCGCTCGGGGATGCGGTCGGTGAAGTAGTCGATCTCGATGTGGCGCCGCTCCCACTCCAGGGCGCCGACGATCATGAACGTGAGCCAGACCGCGGCGGCCTGTGCGACGATCTGGAGCCCGCTGATGCCGAGGCTCAGGTTCCGTGAGACGACACGGACCAGCATCAAAACGAGGATGAGCAGCAGCGCTACCGCCGAGCCGCGATACAGCGCACTCGTCGCCCGGTCGAACGCGCGCTCGACCCGCGACATCTATTCCGCGGGGTAGCCGTTGCCGTGCAGCTGTTCGATCGTGTCGATCAGGTCGGGGAACTGGTCCCGGATGCGCTGGCGGGTCGCGCTCCGGAACGCGTCCATGTCGAGGTCCTCCGGCGGCACGATCGTGAGGCCGTTCTCACGCATGAACGAGCGGTGGTCCTCGAGGTTCGACTGGAGCGTCTCGGTCGCGCGGGACTGGTTCTCGCGCACCGCGTCGTACATGATCTGCTGTTGGTTGTCGGTGAGGTCGTCCTGGAAGATCCCCTCGTTGATGATGATCGCCAGCGGCACGTGCATGTGGTCGGTCTCGATGATGTGGCTCTGGTTCTCCCAGATGCCCGAACTCCGGATGATGTTGTAGGGGTTCTCCTGCCCCTGGATCGAGCCCGAGGCCAGCGCCTGTGGCACCTCCGAGAAGTCGATGTTCGTCGTCTCGGCGCCGAGGCCGACGAGCGCCTGCTCGTACATGCCGATCGGCACCGCACGCATCCGGTACTCGCCCAGTTCCTCGGGGTTCGTCGGCGGCTCGCCCTCGACGTTCAGCGTACACCGGCGGGTGCCCTGCACCACCGCGCCGAGCGACCGGATGTTGGTCTCCGAAGCGAGGTTCTCGATGACGTTCTGTGCGATCTCGCTGTCCTGCGGGTCGGTCTTCTCGTAGATGTCCTCGTAGGGGTTCTCCGGGTCGTAGAGGTACGGCGCGTCGAACACCTGTGCCGGCTGGTACTGGGTCCCCGTCAGCGCGTAGGGGATGACGTACATCTCCAGCGACCCCGAGGAGACGTTCTCGATCGACTCGATCTGGCCCCCCAACTCGCTGTTGCGGTACACCTCGATCTCGATGTCGCCGTCGGTCTCGGCCTCGACGTACTCTTTGATCCACGCCCCGGCGTCGCCGTGCACTGAACCCTCCGCGGCCGGCGAATTGACCCGAAGCGTCGTCGTCCCTCCGGTTAGCGAAGAGACACACCCGCTCAGTCCGGCGAAGCTACCGACCGCTGCGCCCGCTTTCAGGTACGTTCGTCGCGTGGTCGTTGGCTGATTGTCACCATCTACCATGGGCTATGGGCGGGCTAATGGGGTAAATAGCTTAGGCAAGCGTAAGTCAATATACGTCTCAATAGATGATAGATGTTTGATGCTATTGTCGGAATTCAATAATGAGTATCCGAGAGCGCCGCTACGGGGCGAATACACTTCGTTACGGGATCCGAGCGGCGTTGGATCGAACGGTATACACTCAAACTGTCAGTTCCCCCCGGTTCCAGTCGCGGCCGACGCCGGGCGAACGGTCGGGAGGCGGTCCTGCGGCGCTTCTGTGAACTGCTGGCCGGCGACGGGGCGCCGAACGAGACGCTGCCGTAACGGCGTCGACGACCGGGGCGACTGCCCTCAGGACTGCGGCCCGAGGTACCCCCACGCCTGCAGTCGGTCGCCGTCGCCGTCGATCCAGCGCTCGCCGATGTCGTCGCGGTAGTACATGTTGGGCATCACGATGTCGTCGATGCGGTCGTACGCCTGCTCCCGTGCGGCCGCCATCGTCTCCCCTTTCCCGGTCACGACGATCGGCATCCCGTTGTCGCCGGCGACGCGCCACTGCCCGTCGACCTTCTTCGCGTCCTCGATGTGGATCCCGTCACGGCTCTCGGTCTCGAACACGACCGCGGCGTTCCGGGAGCTCTCGTCGTACGTCTCCTCGTCGTCGAACGGGAACGGCGGCAGGACGATCCGGACCGCGATCTGGTAGCCGCCGTGTACGTCGAGGTCGGGGTCGTTCCCGTGGGCGAGGTCGTAGAAGAACTGCCCCGTCGAGGACTCGAACGACTCCTCCTGCAGCGCGATCGTCGGATAGCCGAACCGAGGGGTGAACTCCAGCGGGTAGATTCCGTTCTCGTTGACGATGCAGTTGATGTCGATACTGCCGACGTACCCCTCGTTCGCGAGCCAGCCTTCGAGCCTCCCGAACGTCTCCTCGAACAGTTCGTTCCGCCCGGCCCAGAACATCGACGTGCCCATCTCGCCGGTCGAGGGCCCGATGTTGCCCGGGAACAGCTTCTTGTGCTCGAAGTTGAAGTTCACCCGATCGACGAACTCGTTCCCGTCGAAGAACCCGCAGATGGCGACCTCGACGCCTTCGACCTTCCGCTGCAGCTGGAACCCCTTCATCCGGTGGCCCCACGCCTTCTCGTACGCCCGCAGGACGTCGATCACGTCGCTGCCGTCGTCCTCGTTCCCGACGTACAGCAGGCGTTTGACGTTCTGGACTTCACCGAGCGGTTTGATGACGTACGGGGCGGGGTTCTCCCGGACGTGCCGAATCCCCTCCTCGAAATCGTCGAAGACGTGGTGCTCGACGGTGTTGACCCCGTGGTCCTCGAGGATCTCCATCGCGTACCCGCGGTCCTCCTCAAGCCGGTCGGTGTTTGGTGTGCCGCCGACGACGGCTTTCCCCTCCTCGCGGAGCTCCTGCGCGAGCTTCCCCGTCCCGACGCTGTCGCCCACCCAGATGTCGTCGAAAATGATCACGTCGGCCCAGTCGACTTCCGCCTCCCAGTCGTCGGTCTTGGGGACGAAGCCGTCGCCGATCTCCTGATCGCTCTCGGCTTCGATGTGGTACTTCACGTCGTGGCCCTCCCGGTGGACCTGCCACGCGAGGTCGGTGATCAGCGCGGCGTCGGCCGAGACGAACAGGAACTTCTTCGTGTCCATACCGGCCGTTCAGCCGCCGGGGTAGAGGCTCTTTCGCCGATAGCGGAGAGAAACTGCCGCTTACAGCCGGCGGTCCCGCAGCGCCGGGAACTCCTCGCGGACCGCCTCGACGCGGGAGGGCGACAGCTCGGCCGTCACCAGTTCAGGGTCGTCGTCGCAGGTCGAAATCGGAGTCCCCCAGGGGTCGTACACCGTCGAGCGGCCGACGAGGCGGTCGTCGCCCATCTCCCCGGCGCCGTTGACCGCGGCGACGTAGGCGAGGTTCTCGATGGCCCGCGAGCGCGGGAGCGTCCGCCAGTGCTCGACCCGGGGGTAGGGCCACGCGCTCGGCACCAGCACCAGCGAGACGCCGTCGTCGGCGAGCTTCCGGTAGAGCTCGGGGAACCGCAGGTCGTAGCAGGTGGTCATCCCGACGGTGAACCCCTCGAACTCGACGGTCGGCAGCGACTCGCCGGGCGTGAGCAGTTGGTTCTCCGCCGAGTCGTAGCCGAACAGGTGCTGCTTGCGGTACACCGCCTGCACCTCGCCCGCGCGGTCGAGGAACACCGAGGCGTTGGCCAGTCCCTCGGAATCGGGCGTCGAAAACCCCGTCTCGGCGCTGACTTGGAGATCCTCGACGATGCTGCCGGCTTGGACAGCGACGCCGTGGTCGGCGGCGACCGCGGCGATCCGCTTCAGCGTCGGCCCGTCGAGTCCCTCCGCTTCCCGGGCGTAGGAGTCGAACGCGAAGTAGCCGACGTTGAACATCTCGGGCAGACAGACGAGGTCGGCGCCGTCCGCGGCCGCGCGCTCGATCGCCGCGACCGCGCGGTCGACGTTCGCCTCGACGTGGCCCGCCTCGACGCGGTGCTGGGCCAGCGCGACCGTGATCGCGTCGTCGCCGTCGCCGATCTCGCTCATGCTTTCAGCCCCAACTCCTCGCGGAGTGCGGCTTCGAGGTTGTCGAGTTCGGACTCGAAGTTCTTCTTGAAGAAGCGCTCGACGCCGGGGAGCCGGCCGTCGACGACGAACTCGTTGTGCAGCGTCGTCGTCTCGCCGTCGGACTCGATGGTGTGGGTGCCGGTCACCCGCAGCGCCGTGGACTTACCGACGAACTTGACGCGGTTCGGCGGGTCGCGCTCGACGTCCTCGGTCTCGATTGCGACGGTCGCGCCCACGCCCGGGATCGGGAGGCTGACGTGCCACGTCGCCTCCCGGCCGGCTTCGTCGGCGACTTCGTACGATTCGACGACGCTGATCGCCTCGGCGCGCTTGGCGGGGTCCGCGATGAACTCCCACACCTGCTCGGCCGGGGCGTCGAACGTGAAGGTCCGTTCGACACGGACGGTCATACCCCAGGCTACGGGTCGGGGGGTGATAACGGGTAGGGACTGCGGCCGACGGTGTCGCCCGACGTCCCACCACAAAACCCTTTCCGGGGTCAGCCGACCCACGGCCATGGACGAGCAGGTTGCGGACGCCCTCCGGCGTGCGTTCCCGGACCGGGAGATCGCCGAAGTAGGATCGACCGGACCTTCCTGGAACGATCTGAACCGGACTGTCGAACTGACGTTCACCGACGGCGAGACGATCTATCTCAAGATCTCGACGACCGGAGACGGCGAACGTGTGGCCCGCGAGCGATCAGTCATCGGTTACGTCGCGGAGAACGTCGACGTGCCGGTGCCGGCGATCACGGCTGCGGAGCCGGAGTACGAGGTACCGTATCTCGCGACCGCGGCAGTCGACGGCGATCCCCTGATCCGGCGTTGGGCCGACGCGAACACGGAGGAGCGGTCGACGCTCGTCACGGAAGCCGCGCGGACGTTCGCGACGCTGCACGCCGAGCGGTTCGACAGCCACGGTCGGATCGTCGGCGGCGGTCCCGACGGGCTCGCGCTCGAGGAGGGGTCGTGGACCGACGTGCTGATCGGGCAGATCGAGCAGATGCGCCGAATCGCGCCGGCGGAACGGTTCCCGAACTGTTTCGACGCAGTGATCGCTGCCGTCGAGGCGAATCGAGAGCGACTCGACGGGGCGCCCGCGGCACTGCTTCACGGCGATCCAGCCCACCCCAACGGATTCCTCACCGACGGGCGTGTCGGCCTGTTGGACTGGGAGATCGCCCACGTCGGAGACCCGGCACGCGAGCTCCACCGGGCACACCGTCAGCTCCTCGGTTCGCAGTACTTCGATGTCGCGGACGAACTGGAGGCTGTGCTGCTCGACGCCTACCGGGAGACTGCAGGCTCACTGCCGGAGGGGTTCGAGGCCAGGCGGGAGATCTACGAAGCGGTCGGCTACCTCGGACGGGCGGGCTTCTTCTCGAAGTGGGCGCCCGACGACGAGCGGCCGGACGAGGAGCTCGCGGCGGAAGTCGGGGCGGAGATGGAGCGGCGGCTGGCGAAAATTCGCTAGGCTGCGGTGCTGCTACCCCTGGGGCTCGACACGCCAGGTCGTGGATTTCGAGCGTCCCCACTTCTCGATCTCCACGTCGTCGGACTTCTCCGCCAGCGTCGGCAGTCGGCTGCCGACCTGCTTGGCCGAGAGGCCGATCGACTCGGCGATGTTCTTGGCCCGGAAGTACCGATCCCCAGAGGAGACGCTGTGGCGTAGGTACGCGACGATGCGTGCCTCCTCCTCGGTGTACTCGGTCATTCGTCGTGGCGTAGGGCGTTCGCGTTCTTAACGGTTTCCCGGCTACTCCCCCCAGAACAGGTGGATCGCGGCGACGGCGCCGACGCCGACGGTCATCGCGACCGCGAACGGCACCGCCGCGGCGTGCATCCCGCTGTCGAACGTCGCGCTCGGGTCGACCAGCGCCAGCCACGCCGCGGCCAGCAGCGCGACCACGGAGAGGGTGACGCCGATCCCGAGACCCAGATCGGACGAGTTTTCGTGTGCCATACTCCCGCCTCCGGGGGGCCGAAACGTAGTTCTTGCGACCGACCTCTTGCTGCGCGGCGCCGATGGAACGCTGTCCACACTTCCGCCGCAGATGCGGTGGCGCGAAGCGGGCGCGCCTCCGTGCGCGACCCGAGCGCGAGGGACGAACGAGCGAACGGAGTGAGCGAGTGAGTCGGCTGGGGAGGCGTGTGGGCTGTGCGGTCGGGTAGGACTGAAAGGGGCTGCCCGCTCGGCGAAGCACGGCGACGCAAGCACCGCAGGAGGGAACGAAGTGACCGACGAGGAGCGCAGCGAGTCGCGCGAGCCGAGCGGGCAGGGGCTTTCACGGTGTTGTCGTACTCACGCTTCACAAAACAGGTGGACCAATTGATCAATAACCGACTGAAACGCCCCCAACCACGACCGACCAATAATCGAACCGCAACCCCGAAACCCCACGGTGGTAATCGAGAGCCATGGAGACGACGCGCCACTTCACTGCCACCGTCTACATCGTCAACGACGGCGCCGCGGCCCTGCACTACCACCCGAAACTGGGAATTCACATCCCCCCGGGCGGCCACGTCGACCGCGACGAACTCCCCCACGAGGCCGGCCTGCGCGAGACGCGCGAGGAGACCGGCCTCGAACCGACGCTACTCGACGACACCGAGCCAGTCGGCGCGCCCGCGGGGCGAACCCTCCCCACCCCGCGGGAGCAACTCCTGTACGACATCGACACCGACGGCGAGGACGTGTTCCACCAGCACGTCGACCACATCTACTTCGCGACGGTCCCGAGCCGAGAGATCGACCCCGCCCCAGGTGAGGCCGGTGCCGACGCGTGGGACTGGTACGACCGCGACGACCTGCAGGAGAGCCACGTCGACGCCGACACGCGGGCACTCGCGCTGCGTGCGATCGAGGCCGCCGAGGAGAGCTAACTACGCCTCGCCCGCCACGAGCGCGTCGATGTACTGCCCGACGTGATCGTCCATCCGGCGCTTGTAGCCGGCCTGTCGAGCCAGCCGGTCCAACTCCCGTGCGGCGTAGGTGCCGTACTGGACGGCCTTCTTCTCGGCCCCGCGAACGTCGTCCGGAACCACGTCCGCGACCGCTCGGCGGAGCGCGATCTTCCGCTCCTCGTCGGTCGCGAGCAGGTCCGCGGGCAGTCGGAGCGCGGCGTCGACCACGCGGTCGTGGAGCAGCGGCGCGACCGGCTCGACACCGGCGGCCCGGAGCGTCAGCACGTCCCGCGGGAGCTGGTCGGGCAGGCTCCGGACCACCTCCCGCGTCGCGCCGCGAACCGTATCGGCGTCGACGCGGTGGTCCTCGGCGGGGTCGACGACCTTGCGG
>NZ_JBHUDH010000136.1:0-1550 GCF_042678005.1 Halolamina salina
CCGAGCAGGACGACGCCGGCGAGCAGGCCGGCGATCGCGAGTTCGTCGGCGCCGAGCGCGCCGGCGATGGTCAGCGCCGCCAGCGCCTTCATCGGCTCGACGGAGATCGGCAGCCCGTACCGCAGCCCCCAGACGATCTGGAACGCACCGAATCCCAGCAGCATCTTCGCGAGCGACAGCTCCGTGAGCGCGCCGACCGCGACGACGATGGGGAGGACCGTAACCGAATCCCCTAACGCCCCGGTCAGTTCGCTGGCGGAGAACGAGAGGGACTCCGTGACGGTCGGGGTCGTTGTTCCGTCCACTACGACGACAGTGGAGAGACGGGCGTATCAACGTTTCCGATGAGGCATATCGACGCCGAGCGGAGAAACCGATATCGGTCACAAAACTCGAACGACGTGGTCGGTCGTGGAACAGCGCGTGTCGGCGGCGTGCTCGACCGGGGCGGCTACGCGGTCGCCGACGCCACGTTCGTGCGGATCCGCTCGACCATCCCCTCGTCGTTGGTCCAGAACCCGGTGAACCCCTCCCCCGGGCGTTCCCTGCCGACCAGCCCGGACGCCTGCGTCTCGTCGGGACCGCCGTCGAACGCGAGCACCCAGTAGGGCGCAAGCTGCTCGTCCTGGTGTGCGTGGTAGTGGATCCCCGAGCGCTCCGGCGGCGTCCAGTCGTCGACGCCGTGGACGTGGATGTCCAGCGCCGTCTCGGTCGCGATCCGCTCGTACACCTCCTGCTGGGACCGGAACATCGACAGCCGCTGGAAGCTGACGTGGAGGCTGCCGTCGCCGACGCGGCGGGCGCGGTCCTCGATCTCCCGGCTCACCGCGAGCAGCTCCCGCCGGCTGATCGAGGTGAACACAGTCCCGGCGAGCGCGTCGAAGAACTCCCGGTGGCCCGGCGAGAGCTCCTCGCGGGACGCGGGCGGCTCGATCGGCGGTTCGAGCAGCCGTTCGACCTCCGCGAGGTCGAGCACGCCCACGAACTCCCCGTCCCGCTCGACAACGAGGAACGGGCGCGGGATCCCCTCGGGAAGCGGCCGATGAGCCACGTCGACGTCGTGGTTCCGGAACCAGTCCGCCGCCGCCGTTTCGGGGTCGTCCGAGTGGATGACGAACTGGTGGTCGCTCGATCGGGCGTCGGCGAGCAGGCTGTCGAGCATGATCAGCGGCCTCCTACACGGTCGTCCCGTGCTCGGTTGGTACGCATCTGTTCTCCGGGGAGTTTCGGGGACGAACGAGTATAGTACTTCTGTACGACGGGGTCCCCGCCGATCCGACCCCGTCGGGAGCCGCCGACCGCTCTTCGCCCCAGCGACGAAGCACCTATGCCGTCGGGCGGCAACGCGGAACTATGCAACTCGCCGTTCTGGGCGTCGGCGGCGCGGGCGGTCGGGTGGCCGCTCGGCTCGCCGCCGCGGAGTCCGAGGACCGGCCGTACGTCGCGACCGTCGCGGCCTTCGACACCGACCCCGAGGCGATCGCCGACCTCGACGTGCCACAGGAGCGCCGGCACGCGTTCGGGACGACCTCGCGGTCCACGGGGGACGC
>NZ_JBHUDH010000137.1:0-456 GCF_042678005.1 Halolamina salina
CCGGCCTCGCCCGCCAGCCGACCGAACGGCTACGGCGCCCACACCGAGGCGTACTTCGAGTCGGCCAACGACGCCGTCGCGGTGCTGCCCCAGATCGAGACCCCCGCGGGCGTCGAGCACGCCGAGGCGATCGCCCGCGTCGACGGCGTGGACACGCTGTTCGTCGGCCCCGCCGACCTCTCGGCGAACCTCGGCTGCTTCGGCGAGTACGACGACCCCGAGTTCCGCGAGGCGTTCGACCGCGTGCTCGCGGCCGGCGAGGCCGCGGGCGTCCCCGTGGGCACGCTCGCGACCGGCCCCGACCAGATCGAGACGTGGCACGACCGCGGCATCGACTACCTAATCGCCGGTACCGACATCGGCTACCTCCGGCGTGGCGCACGCTCGGCGAGGGAGCGGTACGAGTCGCTGTTCGGCGAGTAGTCGAACGGGGAGGGGTCGGTCGTCAGCGGCCTG
>NZ_JBHUDH010000137.1:544-2139 GCF_042678005.1 Halolamina salina
ACGACGAGGTCGTCGGCGTTGTTCATCACCCACGGGATCGCCCAGTCGAGCAGCACCGACTCGGTCCCCTCGTCGATCTCCGCGTCGGGGTCAAGCCCCTGCAGCAGGCGGGCGATCTCGTAGATGGTGTACATCTGGTCCTCGACGAGAAGCTCCTCGGGCGTGTAGAAATCACACGGGTGGAGCGCGTCGAAGCTCTCCTTGGCGCGTGGCATACGCCCGTATTCGGCAGGGACGGCGTAAACGCTACCGATCCGGGCCGCCATCGACGCAGCGGGCGCTCCCGGGCGAGCGTCGAAAGAAAGCGGAACGGCGACGCGTTCTGCGTCGTGTTCTACACAGTGGCGTACAGAGCCACGGCATCGCGCTCGGAGCAGCAGTCCGACGACTGCTGCCGGTCGCTCGCCGTGACTGGCTTACTCGAACAGCTCGACTGCCTGCTCGTAGCGGGCAGACGGCTCCTCCCAGTCGACGACCTCAAAGAACGCGTCGATGAAGTCCCCACGCGCAGGACCGTAGTCGTAGTAGTAGGAGTGCTCCCAGACGTCGAGCGCGAGGATGGGGTGGCTGCCCCAGAGGGCGCCCTGGTCGTGCTTGTCGACGACGACGTTACGGAGCTGGTTGCTGTAAGAGTCGTAGACGAGCAGGGCCCAGCCGCCGGCGGCGCCGGCAGCGGCCTCGAACTCGCCCTTCCACGCCTCGTAGGAGCCGAAGTCCTCCTCGATACGGTCCGCGAGCGCCCCGGTCGGCTCGTCGCCGCCCTCGGGGCTCATCGACTGCCAGAACAGGTCGTGGAGAATGTGGCCCGACCCGTTGTGGGTCACGTTGCCGATGGCGCCCGGCGAAGAGCCGAACTCACCGTTCTCGCGGTTCTCTTCGAGCGTCTCCTCGGCGCTGTTCCAGCCGTTGACGTAGCCCTGATGGTGCGTGTCGTGATGCCACGTCAGCACCTGCTCGGAGATGTGGGGTTCAAGCGCGTCGTACTCGTACGGAAGCGGCGGCAGTTCGTAATCAGTCATCGGTGAATCACCCACTCGTTGTTGGGTTGCGGTTCATGTTAAAACTTGAGGAGACGTATGGTAGCGGGCCACACACTGCGATCGGCGCTTCGACGTTCTCCGGAACGGGTACACACTTCCGTCGGTGTGCCACAGTGGGGGGTATGAGCTGGCGCGGGGTGTCGCTGGTCTCGGCGTGGCAGTTCACCGCCAGCCTCTGTTTCTACACCGTGTTCGCCGCTACTGCGTTCGTCCGCGAGGGGTTCGGCGTCTCCCTCGGCGTCACGGGGCTGACCGTGACCGCGGTGATGCTCGGGTACACAGCCCTGCTGTTCGCCACCGGCGCGGCGACCGACGCGTTCGGGGAGCGGCCGCTGCTCGTCTACGGCCTGCTCGCGCTGGCGGCGGGGATGGCGTTCGTCGCCGTCGCGCCGTCGTTCCCGGTGCTGCTGGCGGCGCTGCTGTTCGTCGGCTTCGCGTACGCGACGGCGATGCCCGCGACCAACCGCGCGGCGATCCACGTGGCGCCGCCGGGCCGGGAGGCGCTGGCGATGAACGTCAAGCAGGTGGGCGTCACCGCCGGCAGCGCCGTCTCGG
>NZ_JBHUDH010000138.1:0-12442 GCF_042678005.1 Halolamina salina
TACTGTCGCTGTGCCGGCGGCCGGGATCGAACGCTCTCGCTCTCCCACCGGGAGGCCGACTTCGACGACGCCATCAGCCGAGCGGAACTGGCCGTCGACGACCGCGTCGGCCTCGTCGAACAGGTGGGCGAGCAGGCGTCGTTCCCGCTCCCGTACTACCTCGCGTCGATCGCGGGGACGGAGGGGTTCTCCGACGCGGGCGCCGCCCCCTTCGCCGCTGGCGCGGCCGCCGACTGGAACGAGGCGTACATGAAGGCGCTGGGCGAGGGGCTGGAGCGCTACGCCGCCGGCGTCTACCGGACCGCCGAGTTCCGCCACGCGCCCGGGACGGCGCTCGAGGACGCCGTCCGATCGACGCGCTTCGTCACGAGCGACGGCTACGACCCCGACCCGGACGCCGAACGCCCGTGGACGCCGGGACTGGATCTCGTCGACGAGTCTGGGGTCTGGCTCCCCGCGGAGGTGGTCCAGTACCCCCCGCCCGAGCGGCGGATCAAGCCGCCGATCACCACCGGGCTCGGCCTCGGGAGTTCGACCATCGAGGCGACGATCTCGGGGCTCTCGGAGGTGATCGAGCGCGACGCGGCGATGCTCGCGTGGTACTCCGACTACGAGCCGCTGGGGCTGGCCGTCGACGACGAGCGCTTCCGCGAACTCGAGAAGCGTGCCCGCGCGGAGGGACTGACGGCCTCCGCCACGCTGCTCACGCAGGACGTCGACGTGCCGGTCGTCGCCGCGACGGTCCACCGCGACGGCGAGTGGCCGCGGTTCGCCGCCGGTTCCGGGGCGGCGCTCGATCCCGTCGACGCCGCGACCGGGGCGCTGGCGGAGGCGCTCCAGAACTGGATCGAACTCCGGGACATGGGTCCCGAACAGGCAAGCGAGGAGGGCGGCGCCATCGGCGAGTACGCCGACTTCCCCGACCGCGCTCAGGAGCTCACACACCCCGAGACGACCGTGCCGGCCGACTCGGTCGCCGATGAGGCCGCAGAATTCTCCGGCGAGGCCGCTCTCGACGCGCTGGTCGACCTCGTCGACGACGCCGGACTCACGCCGTACGCCGCCCGGACGACGACTCGGGACGTGGCCGCACTGGGGTTCGAGGGCGTTCGCGTCGTCATCCCCGAGGCACAGCCGCTGTTCACCGGCGAGCCGTTCTTCGGCGACCGACTGGAGCGCGTTGCGGCGTCGATGGGGTACGAGGCGCGGCCGGAGCGGGCGTACCACCCGTTCCCGTGAGCGGACGCCCGTCAGATCGTACTTCGTTATAGCAGCACGTCTTTTACGTCGCCCTCGCCCGCCCGGCGAACCACCGCGCGGACCGGCTCCTCCGCGCCGGCGAGGTTGTCCGAGTCACCGTCGAGCGTGAGCAGTTTCGCGGGTCGGCCCTCCTCGATCAGGCCGTACTCCTTCCCCGCGAGTTCGGCGCCGTTTCTGGTCGCCATCCGGAGTACCTCGGTCGCGCTCACGTCGGCGAGCTTGGCGGCGAACTCCATCTCGCGGAACATTGACGGCGAGTTCAGCATCACGTTGTCGGTCCCGAGCGCGACGGTGGTCCGCTCGACCAGTTCGCGGATCGGGGCGACACCGACGTTGGTGACGAGGTTCGAGCGCGGGCAGACCACCACCGGCATCTCCTCGCGCTCGATCCGGTCGAGATGCTCGTCTCTGGGGTGGACGACGTGGATCAGGAACGCCGGGTCGAGGTCCATCGCGGGCGTGAGGTCGTGCGGGTCGCGCTCGCCGGCGTGGATCGCGAACGGCTTGCCCGCCTCCCGACAGGCCTCGCGCAGGTCGCCGAACTCGCTGTCCCGGGCGCCGCTGGCGCCGAAGCCGTCGGCGGCTCGCATGGCGTCGGCGCTCTCGCGGCCGAAGATCACGGGGTCGATCTCCCGGTCGGCGAGCGCGTCGCGGATCGCCTCGACGCCCTCGACGCCGCCCTCGCGGAACTCCAAGAACGCCGCAGTACCCGAATCCTCCATGAATCGGAGGCTCCGGGCCATCGCGTCGACCTTCGCCTCGCGGCTGGCCTGCCGCAGGAGGCGGTGTTTGAGGCCGTCCGGCGGCGCGACCAGTTCGTCCAGCGAGAGGCCGCCGCCGGCCTCCTTCGCGATCGAGTCGCCGATGTGCGTGTGGGCGTTGACAAAGGCCGGGAGCACGATGTCCGTCGAGTCGGTCGGCGCCTCCTCGACGGCGGTGATCTCGCCGTCCTCGACGACGACGCGCCCCTCGATCGGCGTGAACGACTCGCCCCGCAGGATCGTCCCTTCGAGCGTGGTAGCCATACCGGATCGTGGATCCGGGGGGCAATGAACGCGACGCCACGTGGGCGGCGTCGCGGACCAACAGAAGGGTAACGGCCTTCCCCCAGCGGCGGCTACGCTCGGGTGGCCGATGACGACGGCACCGGGCCGAGCCGGACTCGGCATCCGGCGACGACGAGCCCTATGAGTGCCGAGGCCGACTTTCCGGCAAGACATTTGCGACGAAAAGTCACGAACGTTGTGAGACCGCGTACTGCCGCGTTTCGTTCGCGGGACTCCGGCGCAGTCTCCGATAGACGGCCGACCGGACGCCCCAGACGGACCAGCGCACTACGGTGGCGTCGTATCGTCGACCGCATCCTCGAGAAGCTCGAGAACCCCGCTATCGTACCGCTCGCCGACGTGGTTCACGTTCCAAAGACCTGATTCCCGTATCGCCTGACTCTGGCTGTGCCGACCGAGCCATCCGCCTCCTCGTGGGTCAATCGGTTGCTTGTCGAAGTTGCTGAGGAGAGCGATAGCGTTCCGTTCAAGATACGCCCGGTCACTGTCTGCACTCGGTTCGTCGTCGAGATTCACCCAGAGGAACGGCTGTTCGCGGATGTAGGTGCTCACCCGACGTTCGAGGATGTATTCTTCGTCACGGACCTCTGACCGATCACGGTTGATACTCGACCAGCGTTTGTCCCAGTCGGGATAGTCGTCGTGGAGGCCGTGCTTCTCGATAATCGCCTCGCCAACACGCTTGCGATACACGGAGCCACGATGAGCGCCCCCGTGAGGATGGTTGGAACTCCCGCTGCCCGTGCCGTAGTGTTGTTTCAGTCTATCCCAGAGCGTCGTGCTGCTCCCTTCAGACACTGCGTGTGTCCCGATGCGGGTAACGCGCAACTGGTCGGTTGATTCGCGTGTCTCGCCCGGTTCGAGGAAGAAGTAGACGCCGCGGTCAGGCCAGTCCATGTACCCGGTGCAGTTCTTGAGTTTCCGTGTCCCGCCGACTTGCTGCTCAAGTTCGTCGAGCAGTGTATAGAAGCGGTCGAGATCGTCCTGACGAGTCATTCTTACAGGATTCCTCTCATTCACGCACAAAGAGCTTCACCACTCGGTGCGACGGTCGGTTTACTCGGTCGTCGTCCCCTCGGTCTCCGTCACGTCCGAGTAGGAGACCTCGGTGCCGGAGGCGACCGGCTGGAGGAGGTACGTCCCGGTCTGCCCGCGCTTCACCGGCGTGAAGTCGGCGGTGAACGTCGTGCGCTGGCCCTCGCGGATCTCGAAGGACTGCTTGAACTGCAGCGGCGCCTCGCCGGGGGTCCCCACGTCGGCGGAGTGGGCCTCGCGCGACGCTCAGTACCCCTCGCCCAGTAGCTCCCGCGCGACGATGTTCTTCTGAATCTCGGTCGTCCCCTCGTAGATCTGGGTGATCTTCGAGTCGCGGTAGAGCCGCTCCACGTCGAAGTCGTCGACGAAGCCGGCGCCGCCGTGGATCTGGACCGCCTCGTCGGCCACGTCGGTCGCCACGTCCGAGGCGAACTCCTTGGCCATCGACGCCAGCATGGTGAGATCGTCCTCGGCGTGCTCGACGCTCCATGCGGACTTGTACGTCAGCTGCCGGGCGGCCTCGGTCCGGGTGTGCATCTCCGAGAGCTTGTGCCGGATCGCCTGGAACTCCGAGATGGAGCGGCCGAACTGCTCGCGCTCCTCGGCGTACTCGAGGGCGCGCTCGGCGGCGCCTTTCGCGATACCGACCGCCTGCGCCGCGACCATGGTTCGCGTCTCGTCGAAGAACTGCATCAGCTGGGGGAACCCCATCCCGCGCTGGCCGACGAGGTTCTCCTCGGGCACGCGCACGTCGTCGAACCGGAGTTCGGCAGTATCGCTTGCGCGGATCCCCATCTTCCCGGTGATCTTCTCGCTCTCGAACCCGTCGCGGTCGCGCTCGACGAGGATCTGTGAGAACCCGGTGTAGCGGTCGCCCACGTCGGGGTCGGTCTCGCACATCACGACGAAGTAGTCGCCGACGGAGCCGTTGGTGATCCACATCTTCGAGCCGTTGAGCACCCACTCGTCGCCGTCCTTCCGCGCGGTCGTCGAGATCGAACTCACGTCGGAGCCGGCGTGAGGCTCGCTGATCGCCGCGCCCATCACCGCCTCGCCCTCGGCGATCGGCCGCAGGTACTCCTCCTTCTGCTCTTCGGTGCCGAACTCCATGATCGCCTCGGCGCCGAAGCCGGCGCTGGTGACACAGAGTCCGATCCCGGGGTCGACCGCGAACAGCTCCTCGGTGATCAGCGCCATCTCCAGCGTCGAGTAGCCGACGCCGCCGTACTCCATCGGGAAGTGGGCGCCCGTCAGCCCCATCTCGGCGGCCTTCTCGACGATCTCGGCGGGGTACTTCTCCTCGCGGTCGTACTCGCCGGCGACGGGCGCGATCTCGTTCTCCGCGAACCGACGCACTTCCTCTCGCAGCTGCTCCTGCTCCTGAGTCAGTCCGAACTCCATACCCAATACAACGAGAAACACGTGAAGAATTTTTCGGCGAACAGAGGCGTGTGCCCGCCGATCGGCGCAGCCGAGGGGGGACCGCCGGCTGAACGCTTTAGTGGCCGCGGAGCGACCTTCCGACCCGGATGCTCGAACTCTACCAGTCCGAAGGCTGCCCGCACTGCGCGAAGGTCCGCGAGACGCTCTCAGAGCTCGGCGTCTCGTACGTGATCCACAACCCCCGGCTCCCCGGCGGCGCCGGCGGCGACGTGACCAACGAGGTGACCCACGAGGAACTCACGGCCGGCGGCGAGGACCAGATCCCGTACCTCGTCGACACCGACCGCGGCGTGACGATGTACGAGAGCGACGACATCGTCGAGTACCTCGAAGAGCACTACGAGTAACGTCCGCCAGTCCGCGGGGCGGACCGTTACCAGACGAACCGGAACAGGATCGTGAACGCGGCGTAGGCGCCGACCGTCGAGAGCACGGGCACGACGTTCTGCATGATCAACACCCGGCCGGTCGTCGCCGGGTCGAACAGGTCCGAGGCGGCGGGGATGTCCTCTGGCTCCTCCTCGCCGATCTCGGGGACTTCCTCGCCCGCCTCCTCGGCGGCCAGCGCGCCGACGGACACTTTGGCTTCCTCCTCGCCCCGAACCCCCCCGGAGACCGTCGCCGTCCGGGTCGCCCGCCCCCAGCCGAGGCCGACGATCGAGGTGGTCGCGATGATCACGAACGAGGCGGGGATGCCGATCGCCGAGAGGCCGATCACGATCGACGAGGAGACGACGGCGACGACGATCGCGGCCGTCAGCGGCAGGTCGGTGATGTCGTTGCCGAGCGTGTCGAGCGTCCGTCGGGCGATCGTGAACGCCCCGACGGCGACGGCGGCACAGCCCAGCAGGATCATCATGTTCACGTCGACGCCCGCGCCCACCAGCGGCGCGATCGCGTTCGCGATGTTCGAGGTGCCCGAGGCGAACGCCATCAGACAGCCGATCGTGATGACGATGATGCCGCCGATCATCTCCCGGCGGGTCGTGTTCGGCCCCGGGACGGGTCGCGGGACCGCGCCGGAACGCTCGATCTCCATCAACGGTCCCTCGCTGCTGTTGATCGCGACCCACTGGTTGATCCGCGGGTAGAGGTACCGCCCGATCATCCCCGACACCCAGAAGCCGACGATCGGCGCGACGATCCACCAGACCGCGATCTCGCCCATCACGACCCAGTCGAGTTCGCCCGTTGCGACGCCGAGGCCGGCGATCGAGCCGACGGCGGTCATCGACGTCGACGCCGGGACGCCGAAGTAGTTACCGACGAACAGCGCGCCGCCGACGAAGAAGAGGACGACGATGCTCGTCTCGATCGTGAACACGCTGGCGCTGGTAATGAGGTCCTCGCCGAGCTTGTCCACCACGCGGCGGCCGATCGTCCACGCGCCGACGAAGAAGAAGACGCCCATCAGCGCCGCCGCGCCGGTCTTGGAGATGGCGTCGGAGCCGACTGCCGGCCCGAACGCCGGCCCGGTGGTCGATCCACCGATGTTGAACCCCACGAACAGCGCCACGGCGATCCCTACGAGGAGAAAAACGTCGACCATACAGGACGCAGCGGCGCCGCGCTCTTAAGGGGTCGGAACGGCCCGCCCGCGACCCGGCGCGACCCAGCCACGGGCGGGCGGACGCCGCCACGATCGCCCGCCGGGAAAGATGGGTATACCCGTCTGGAACTCGGTGTTTGGGTATGACCGTCCACCGACAGCGCGAGCGCTCGCAGGAGGAGTCCCGATGAAGGCGTCACGCGTCGACGCTATCGTCGACATCGCCTACGGCCTGACGATCTTCGTCGCCATCGTACTGATTCTCGAACTCGGCACGCAGGTCGGCGTCGCGTTCGGCCTCGGGGCGCTGCTCTCCTACCTCGTCCACATCGCCTGGAAGATGGCGCGGTTCGACCCCGAGTGGATGACACAGGAGGTGACCCAGAAGGTGAGTGAGGAAGTCGAGGAGACCGTCAGTGAAACCGTCAGCGAGGAGGTCGAGCAGACCGTCACCGAAACGGTGAGCGAAGAGGTCGAGCAGACCGTCAGCAAGGAGGTCGATCAGGTGAGCGACACCGTGACCGAGAAGGTGTCCGAGGAGGTCGAGGAGACCGTCAGCGAGACGGTGAGCGAAGAGGTCGACAAAGTCAGCGAGGAAGTGACCGAGGAGGTCGAAGAGACCGTCAGTGAGACCGTCAGCGAGGAGGTCGACAAGGTGAGCGAGGAAGTGACCGAGGAAGTCACCGAGAAGGTCACCGAGGAGGTCGAACAGACCGTCGAGCAGACCGTCGCCGAGGGTGTCGACGCGGGCGACGAGGCCGGCGAGAAACCGAGAACCGAGGCCGAGACGGCCGAAGACGAACCCGAGACCGAGGACGAGTCCGAGGCCGACGGCGGGACGGCGGACGACGCCGACGACGAGTCGGACAACGGTCGCGATCCCGAGGATCGGAAGTAGCCCGCCGGCGTCGCGTCCGCTCAGCCCGGGAAAGCCACGATCGACCCGAGAGAGTTCGTTTTCTCCTTTCGATACGATCTTCTCGAAAATGATTAATAACGTACATTACGAAGCGTGCACAATGTACCGATGCAGTCGAGGTGATCAGCCATGGCGCTTCCGGAGAACCTGACCAGTTCCTGGACGCAAGGCCTCGATCTCCCGAGCAAGCTGTTCGAGTCCGGTCGTACCGACTACGAACTGTTCGAGGAGGACGGCGAGTTCGTCCTCAGCGTCGAGATGCCCGGCTTCGATCCCGAGAGCATCTCGGTGTCCTGGGACGAGGGTGTCCTGAACATCGCCGCGGAGCACGAGGACACCCAGCGCGGCCGACGGCGGACCTACCACCGTCGGTTCCGCTTCCCCAAGTCGATCGACGACGAGGGGATCACGGCCGAGTACAACAACGGCATGCTCGAGGTCCGCCTCCCCATCGAGGCGGAGGCCGCCGTCACCGGCACCGAGATCGAGGTGCAGGGCTGAGGACGATCGCCTCGACCATCCGTCGAGCCGCTCCCCGATCCGTTTTTTCGTACCGCGAGTCCGACAGAACACGACTGTTCGCGGTCGCGTGACCCGTCGCTCTCACTGACTGCCGTTCCTGTCGGTCGAGCCGACCGAACGCCCGCGTCCCGGCCGCTTCTGTCGATATCCGTCACGTCGATCGTCGAACACGACGGCGAAAGAAGACCCATTATCAGTGCGGAGCACGAGCGTGGGAGTAACGCCCACATGTCCGAACAGTACGACCTCGTCATCGTCGGCGGCGGCATCAGCGGCGCGTCGCTGCTGTACACGACCGCGAAGTTCACCGACATCGACTCGATCGCGCTCGTCGAGAAGGAGCCGGAGATCGGCGCGATCAACACGCACCACACCAACAACTCCCAGACGCTGCACTTCGGCGACATCGAGACCAACTACACCCTCGAGAAGGCCGAGGAGGTCAAGGAGGGCGCCGAACTGCTCGCGGGCTATCTGGAGAACCACGACCCCGACCGCGAGATGCACGCCAAGCGGAGCAAGATGGTGCTCGGCGTCGGCCGCGAGGAGGTCGACAGCCTCGAACGCCGCTACGAGGAGGAAGGGTTCGGCGACCTGTTCCCCAAGCTCCAGCCCATCGGTCGCGAGGAGATCGCCGACCTCGAACCCAAAGTCGTCGAGGGGCGCGACCCCGACACCGAGATGCTCGCGCTTCAGACGCCCGACGGCTACGTCGTCGACTACGGCGCGACCGCCAACTCGTTCGTCGAGGCCGTCGACGACGACGCCGTCGTCGACGTGTTCACCGGCACGGCGGTCACCGACATCACGCCCAAGCCCGACGGCCACGAGATCGAGACCGCCGGTGCGGGCACGTTCGACGACGACGCGACCGTCTTCGGCGCCGGCTCCCACAGCCTCCAGATGGCCAAGGAGCTCGGCTACGGGCAGGACAAAGTGCTGCTCCCCGTCGCGGGCAGCTTCTTCCTCGCCGACGACCTGCTGAACGGGAAGGTGTACACGCTGCAGATGAAGAAGCTCCCGTTCGCGGCGGTCCACGGCGACGCCGACGTCCACGACGGCAGCATCACCCGCTTCGGTCCCACCGCGAAGCTGGTGCCGGCGCTGGAGCGGGGCCGGATCTCGACGGTCGGCGACTTCATCGACGTGTTCGGGCTGAACGCCGCCTCCTTCCTGAGCTACGCGAACATCCTCGCCGACCGCATCCTGCTGCCGTACGTGCTCCGGAACCTCGTCTACGACGTACCGGAGATCGGCCCACGGCAGTTCCTCCCTCACGTCCAGAAGGTGGTGCCCAGCGTCGAACTCGACGACATTGAGCGCGCGAAGGGGTACGGCGGCGTCCGCCCCCAGATCGTCGACACGGAGAAGAAGTCCCTGGACATGGGCGAGGCCAAGATCGTCGGCAACGACGTGATCTTCAACATCACGCCGTCGCCGGGCGCCTCGACCTGCCTGAAGAACGCGATGCGTGACACCCACACGATCGTCGACTTCCTCGACGACGAGTACGAGTTCGACGAGGACGCGTTCCGCGAGGACACGATCGGGGAGTTCCCGCGCGCGGAGTAGGCCGCCGCGGTCGCAGGTCCGATCGTCCCGAACGCGGCGCTCCCTCGCGGCGTTTAACTCCGCCCGACTACAACCCCCGCCGATGGCAGACGACTACGACGGCATCCTCGGCGCCTTCCCCTACGCGTTCCGCGGGAGCGACTCGCTTCTGTTCCGGTCGTACGTGCTCGTCGCCGCCCTCGCGACGCTTTTGTTGGCGCTGACCTGCGTGCTCGCGATCGTCGTCGTGTTCGGTCGGACGGCCGGCGCCCGCGGCGGGAGCTTCACGCTCTCGCGGTCCTTCATCGCCCTCCTGGGGCTGCTGGCGGTGCTACCGACCGTCGGCCCCGTGCTGCTCGCGGCCCGAACGCGGCGGTACGGGCGCCGCGTCGATGGGTCGTTCGACCCGCCGGCGAACTACGAACCGCTGCTGGCGGTCGGCGGCTACCTGTTCCTGCTCTCGCTGTATCTCGGCCTGATCGCGTCGATGCCCGAGACGTTCGTCCTCGACGGCGAGACGATCGCCCGCCCCGAGCCGTCCGGCGTGTTCGCCCCCGTCGTCGCCGCGCTGTACGCGCTGCCGGCGATCGCCTCGCCCCTGCTCCCGACGGCGGCGGCGGCGCTGATCCTCCTGATCCACCGCCGGCTGCGCTGAGCCGCGGGCGAAATCCGGAAAGGGCTCGGGCGCCCAGTAGGGGTATGAGCGACGCCGAGATCGACAGTGCGACCGAGGGCACGTTCCTCGTCACGCACGCCGACGACGACAGCGCAGTGTTGCGGGACGTGGAGCGCGGCCAGGTGCACACGCTCTCCTCGAACCCCGGGCTCTCGGAGGACGACGTCGTGGAGGGGACGGTCGCCCCCGAGCCGCCGCTGGAGGTGACCGCCGAACTGGTCGAGGTCGAGGAGCGACGCTCGCTGTCGATCAGCGAGAGCCGCGAGCCGCCCACGAAGCAGGAACGCGAGATCGCTGCCGAGCAGTCCGTCGGCGAGCTCACCAAGCAGGAACGCGCCGGGATCGGGGAACTCCACGTCATCAGCGTCCCCGAGGAGGAGACCGAGGACGCCGTCGAGGACGTGCTCGAGGACCGCGAGGCGACGCTCGGGCGCGCCGCCCGCCTCGGCGTGAACCGGGTCGAGATCCGCTCGGAGCCGGGGACCGTCAGCGTTCGGTACCTGCCGTAGCCGGCGTCTGCGTTTCTACCCATACCGTTATTCCCCTCGCCGCGTCAGGTGAGGTATGACCGTCTACGAGACCGACCTCCCCGGGGTCGGCCGGAAGTTCGACCTCGAACTCGACGCCGGCGGGGTGGCGTCGGTGGTCGTCCACCACGACGGGCGCTGTGAGCTGTACCGCCGGCCCGCCCGCGACGAGAGCGGGGAGAAGCTGCTCGACCTGAACGGCGAGGAGGCGAACAAGCTCGGCTCGATCCTCGAGGGCGCCTACTTCGAGTCGGTGAACGTCGACGCGCTGTCGGCGCCACTGGGCGACGCGATCATCCAGTGGGTCGAAGTCGCCGAGGGGTCGTCGCTCGTCGGTACGACGCTCGCCGAGAGCGAGATCAAACGCGACACCGGCGCCACGGTGATCGCGGTCCAGCGCGGGGAGGAGACCGTTTCCAACCCCGACGCCGACTTCGAACTCGCTGGCGGGGACCTGCTCGTCGCGATCGGCACCCACGAGGAGCAGGCCGCACTGAAGGACCGCGTTCAGGACTGAGCCGTCGTCGGGAGCCGTTCCGCCACCCGCTGGATCAGCCCCGCGTTCCGCATCAGCATCGTCCCGAGGATGCTCGTCAGGAGGACGTAGCCGACCGTGAACGCCGGAATCGTCTCGCGGAGCGCCGGCGTGGTTCCCGCGGTCAGAAGGAACGCGGCGATCACCAGCGAGAACTCCCCGCGAGGGACCAGCGCGGCGCCCATCTTCGACGCCCCTTCGACCGAGAGCCCCCAGCTCCGCCCGGCAACGTAGCCGCTGACGATCTGTCCGACAACGGTGACTGCCGCCGCGGCGACCACGAGCCCGGCGACCGAGACCACCACCCGCGGGTCCGTGCCGAGCCCGACGACGAAGAAGAACACCGCCGCGAACAGGTCCCGGCTGGGCGCGAGCAGGTCCTGTATCCGGGCGGCGTGGGAGGTCTGCCCGAACGCCGCGCCGGCGAGGAACGCGACGATCGCGTCGCTGACGCCCGCAGCGAGGCCGAAGCCGGAGACGAGCGCGGTCGCGCCGAGGACGGCGAGCAGGAACAGTTCGCCCGAGCGCACGTCGAACGCGCGGTCGACCCACTCGCTCCCGTAGTACGCCAGCAGCGTGAGCGCGACCAGCACGACCGCCGCCTGCCCGAGCGTTCGGCCGAGGGAGGCCACGTCGGCGCCGCCGAGCAGCACCGCCGAGAGCACCGCGAACGCCGCCGCGGTGAGCACGTCCTCGACGACGATCACGCCGAGGATCGCCTCGCTCTCGGGGTCGGCGATCCACTCCAGATCGATCAGCGACTTCGCGATGATCACCGTCGAGGAGTTGAACGTGATCAGGCCGACGAACAGCGACTCCACGAGCGAGAAGCCCGCGGCGAGGCCGACGACGATCCCCAGCGGGAAGCTCACGGCCACGTCGACGGCGCCCGCCCGGAGGAACTGCGAGCGCTTGCGGATCAGCGAGGCGAGGCTGAGTTCGAGGCCGACGAAAAACAGCAGCAGGACGACCCCCAGATCCGCGAGTAGCCGGACGATCTCCGTGGACTCGACGACGGTGAGCGAGACGCCGCCCACGGAGGGCGCGTAGGGGCCGAGCAGCACGCCGACGAGGATGTACGCCGGGATCACCGACTGGCCAAGCCGGAGCGCGAGCAGGCCGCCCAGCGCCAGCGCGGTCAGGAAGATCCCCGCGGTGAGGACGAGGTTCGCCTCGACCATACTCCGAGAGAACACGCGGGCGGAATGACTGTTGCGGTGCGGCGGGGGCTACCCGGCGCCGAACGCCGCGGCGAGCGTCGCGACGTACAGCACGCTGCTCACGGCCGCGAACGCCGCGTAGACGAGCGCCGGGACGGCCAGCGACTCGGTCGCGTCGTAGGCGGCGGCGGCGGCGCC
>NZ_JBHUDH010000139.1:0-13067 GCF_042678005.1 Halolamina salina
CGACGACCGCGAGTACGAACTCGAGAGCGAGGACGTGGTCTCGCTGCCCGCGGACAACGCCGAGGCGCTGCTCCAGCGCGAGGCCGCCGAGCGACTCTGGTGACCGTCGCCGGGAGCGGAAAGCGTTAGTCCCCGCCGGTCGCACGCTCGGGCATGCTCGAACCCGGTGACGACGCGCCAGAGTTCTCGCTTCCCAACCAAGACGGCGACGAGGTCTCGCTCTCGGATCTACCCGGCGAGTACGCGGTCGTCTACTTCTACCCGCGCGCCGACACGCCCGGCTGCACCACCGAGGCGTGTTCGTTCCGCGACGACTGGGACACCTACGAGGACGCCGGCATCTCCGTCGTCGGGATCAGCGACGACCCCGTCGATGATCTCGCGGATTTCCGCGAGAAGTACGACCTCCCGTTCGACCTGCTCTCCGACGAGGACGGCGAGGTGTCCGCGGCGTACGGCTCCTACGGCGAGAAGAACGTCTTCGGCAACGAGGTGATGGGCGTGTTCCGTAACACGTTCGTCGTGAAGGACGGCGAAATCGTCGAAGTGTACGAGGGCGTCGATCCCGAGAACCACGCCGAGGAGATTCTGGCGGACCTCGACCTCGATTAGGCCCGTAGCCGCCGAATTTCCTCGCCGACTGCCTTCCGGTTCAGCACGAGGAAGCCGGCGAGGATACAGCCGAACCCGGCGACGGCCGCCGGTGGGAGCGCTTCGTCCAGCAGCGCCCACCCAGTGACGGCGGCGACCGGCGGCACCGCGTAGCTCACGAGGTTCGCGGTGAACGGTCCCCGGCGGCGCATCAGCGTGAAGTAGGCGCCGTACCCCACAGAGCTCGCGACGACGCCGACGTAGCCGACCGCGACCCACGTCCACGTCCCCGACGGCACGACGATCGGCTCGCCCAACCCGAGGCTGGCGGCGTGGAGCATGATCGCCCCCAGCCCCATCGCCCACCCCGTCGTCGGGAGGCTGGCCATCGGCGCGTCGACCCGGCGCAGCAGCACGCTGCCAGCGGCGACCGCGATCACCGCACAGAACACCAGCGCCGCCCCGAGCCCGTCCGCACCGAGCAGTTCGAAGGCGCCGTCGAGCACGCCGGGCGCGCCGGCGGGCGGCTCGGTCGCCGCGGTCGGCGACGGCCGCGCGATCAGCACGACGCCGACCAGCCCGAGGAGGATCCCCACGACGTCGCGGGGCGTCAGCCCGTCGCCCGAGAGCAGCAGTGCGGCGAACCCCACCGTGAGCACGGGGTTGAGACTGTACACGACCGACGCGATCGAGCCGGAGGTGTAGAGCTGTCCGAAGAAGAGGAAGAAGACGTTCCCGAACACGAGAAACGCCGCGGCGACGAAGATCGCCTGCCAGTCCGCTCGTGTCCGTGGGAGGTCCAACCGCCCCAGCGCCGCGAGCGCGCCCAGCGTCACGACCGCGCCGATGTCGAATCGAAAGCTGGCGAACAGGATCGGCCGAATCGTCTGCAGGCCGACCTCGATCGCCGAGAACCCGGCACCCCACGCGACAGCCAGCACCACGAACAGCCCGGCATCCTGATAGCGAGACACGTCGGGAGTGGTGGCGGCGACGGCTTGAGCGTGTCCATCGCGGCGCGATTCGCCGCCCCGGAAAGGTGTGAGCCGTCCACACACCGGGCGGGGAGTTAAGTGTCAATCTCCCGCTATCGACGCCGTGGGCCGCTATCTGATCTCCGACCATCACTTCGGGCACGCGAACATCATCGAGTACTGCGACCGGCCGTTCGACTCGCCCGGCGCGATGGACAGCGCGATGCTCGACCGGCATTACGAGACCGTCTCGCCCGAGGACGTGCTCGTCCACCTCGGCGACGTGGCGATGGACATGCAGGACGGCCGGGAGACGATCGAGCGGTTCGACCAGCTCGGCGGCGACCTGCTCGTGCGTGGCAACCACGACGTGGGGCTCGACCCGGCGGAGGCGCCGTTCCCGGTCGTCGACGGCTTCGTTCTGGAACACGGCGAGCGGTCGTTCTACTGCACGCACCGCCCCGAGGACGCGCCGGCGGACTGGGAGGGGTGGCTGATCCACGGCCACCACCACGACAACGACCCCGACACCCACCCGTTCGTCGCCGCCGACGCGCGCCGGGTGAACGTCTCGGCGGAGCTACTGGACTACCGGCCGGTCCGGCTCGGGGGGCTGGCGGCGCTGCTCGATCGGTGTGGGTCGACCGAGCGCGTTCGGGACGCGGCGGCCGCCGAGTCGCGGTTCGAGGTCGAACTCCGGTAGCTTCCGTACCGGCTCCGCGAACGGGAGTCGGGAAAAGGGACGCCGGCTCAGTAGCCGCGGTTGATCAGGTAGTCCGCCAGATCCGCGAGCAGCCGACTGGCCTCGTTGTCCGGCAGGGCGTCGAGGTGGCCCTTCGAGCGGGCGGTCAGCTCCTCCGCCTTCGAGCGGGCGTACTCGATGCTGCCCGCCGCTTCGAGCGTCTCGACGGCGTCGGCGACCTCGGCCTCGGTGAGTTCGTCGGCCGTCTCGGCGCTGACCAGCCCGTCCACGTCGACGCCCTGCTGGCGCGCGTGGAGGGTGATCAGCGTCTCCTTCTCGCCGACGAGGTCCGAGCCGCGCTGCTTGCCCAACTCCTCGCTGGGCACCGTCAGGTCGAGCACGTCGTCCTGAATCTGGAACGCGCGCCCGGAGTCGATCCCGTACTGCCGCAGCGCCTCGACGGTCTCGTCGGCGGCGCCGAGCAGGATCGCGGGAATGGCCGCGGAGGCGCCGTACAGCACGGCGGTCTTGAGTTCGACCATCTCGAGGTACTCCTCGGGGAGCACGCCCGCGCGGTTCTCGAACTCCACGTCGAGCGCCTGTCCCTCACAGATCTCGGTACAGGTGCGCGCCAGCCGGTTGGTCGCGGCGACGGAGAGTTCGGGCCGGCTGCCGGTGTCGGTCATGAACTCGAACGCCTTGGCGTACAGCGTGTCGCCGGCGAGGATCGCCGTCTCCTCGTCGTACTCGCGGTGGACCGCCGGCACGCCGCGCCGGAGGTCGTCGTCGTCCATGATATCGTCGTGGATCAGCGTGAACGACTGGATCACCTCGATGCTGACCGCCGCCCGCAGCAGGTCGACCTCGCCGTCGAACAGCGCGGGGAACGCCCGGTAGTCGGCGCTGCCGGGGTCCACGTCGGCCAGCGCCTCGCCCACGAGGAGACACACCGTCGGCCGCAGGCGCTTCCCGCCGGCGTCGAGCAGGTAGCGGGAGGCCTCGTAGAGGCGTTCTGGCTCCTCGATCGGGAGCTCCTCGACGATGGCGTCGTTGACCCGCTCGCGGCGCTGTTTCACCGCGGCGAGCAGCCGTTCGACCGTCGCGTCCTCACTCATCGTTACTCCGTGAGCTGGATCACGTTGCCGTTGCGCGAGAGGTGGACGTCGTCGCCGAGGTTGTACCCCTCGGACTCACAGAGGTCGACGTACTTCGCGAGGTTCTCGAGGTTCTGGTGGGCGGGGACGACGTTCTCGGGCTGGAGCGCCTCCAGCATCTGGTAGTGGCCCTCCTGACTCAGGTGGCCCGAGACGTGGATGTCGTCGTAGATGTGGGCGCCCTGCATCCGGAGCAGCTGCTCGGACTGGTAGCGCTGGCCCTCGTTGGTCGGCTCCGGGATGACTCGGGCGCTGAAGATGACCTTGTCGCCGTCCTCGATGTCGTAGGGGGTCTCGCCGCGACCCATCCGGGTGAGCATCGCGCGCGGCTCGCCCTGGTGGCCGGTGACGATGGGGAGGTAGTTCTCCTTCCCCTCCTTCATGATCCGCTTGAACGTCCGGTCGACGGACTTGCGGTGGCCGTACATCCCGAGGTCGTCCGGGAAGTCGACGAAGCCGAGGCGCTCGGCCGTGCCGGAGTACTTCTCCATCGAGCGGCCGAGCAGCACCGGCTCGCGGCCGATCTCCTGGGCGAACTCGACGAGGCTCTTCACGCGGGCGATGTGGCTGGAGAACGTGGTGGCGACGATGCCGCCGTCGTAATCCTCCAGACTCATCATCACGTCACGCAGGTGCTCGCGGGCGACGCGCTCGGAGGGCGTCCGGCCCTTCTTCGAGGCGTTGGTACAGTCCTCGATGTACGCGAGCACGCCCTCCTCCCGGCTGATCTCGCGGAACCGATCCATGTCGATCGGGTCGCCGATGACGGGCGTGTGGTCCATGCGCTTGTCCAGCCCGTACACCACGGCGCCCTCCGGCGTGTGGAGCACGGGGTTGATCGCGTCGATGATGGAGTGGGTGACGTTGACGAACTCGAGTTCGGTGTCGTCGCCGATCTGCATCGTCTCGCCCGCGTCCATCTTGATGAGGTCGTTGTCGACCTCGAACTTCGACTCGCTCTGGACCTGCTGTTTCACCAGTTCGATCGTAAAGGGCGCCGAGACGATCGGCGCGTCGTAGCGGTGGGCCAGCTTCGAGATGGCACCGATGTGGTCGAGGTGGCCGTGCGTGGGCACGATGGCCTGCACGTCGCCCTCGATCTCGGACATGACCCGGTCGTCCGGGATGGCGCCCATGTCGATCAGGTCGAGGCTGTGCATCTGCTCGGTCTCGACGTTGTCGTGGATCAGGACCTTACTCAGGTTCAGGCCCATGTCGAAGATGACGACGTCGTCGCCCGCGCGGACCGCGGTACACTGTCTACCGACCTCTTCGTAGCCGCCGATTGTTGCGATTTCGACTTCCATGGTTGGATGCACTCAAAGCCACGTTCGTGGCGGTGTGCGTACTGAAACAGCCGCGAGCGTGGGGGTCGTGGACCCCGGCGTCTTACAGCGCGTCGGTCACCGATCCCCGCAACGCCCCGTCGGCGTTTACCCGCGGGATGTTCTTACCCGTCCTTCTGCGTCCGAGGGTAAAAATGGCGCGGGTCGACGGCCGGCGACCGGAGAACGGCTCAGACGCCGAAAACAGCCCGTAGTAGGTCCCGAGACCCCGGCCCCAGTCCGACGGCGCTGACCGCGGTCAACAGCAGCGTCGTGTACCGCGGCGTCTCCTCGACCAGTTCGGGCTCGAACACCCAGATCAGGAACGTCGCCGCCGCCATCTTCACGACGAGGAACGGCCACGCCGCCCCGAACAGGTCGACGATGAACTGGTTCGCGGGGTGTTTGGGGTTGAGGTTGTACGGCACGCCGAGCGCCATCAGGTAGTCCAGCCCGATCACGTTCGCGGCGCCGTCGACGGCGTGGGCGACGAGCACCATCCCGCCCGCCAGTCCCGTCCCCTCGTTGACGCTCGGTGCGAACGTCTCGATGGCGTACCACGTCCCGACGGCCGCGACGGCCGAGAGCCCGACCGTCGCGATCAGCACCAGCGGGTAGAACTGCACCTGCGGGTCCGTCGCCGCGAGGAAGGCGAGGTAGCCGACCGACAGCAGGACCGCGCCGCCGCCCATCGCCGTCAGCGGCCGGACGTAGTCGTCGACGTACCCCCGTCGGGCCAGCCACAGCGAGAGGAGGATGCAGGCCAGCGCGATGACGAACAGCGTGAGGTAGATGATCGGGCTGATCAGCAGCGTGTTCAGCGGGTAGTCGAACCAGCTATCCCCCATCGCGTTGTGGGCGTCCTCGACGGTCCGGAGCGCGCCGCCGAGCAGCATGAACGGCACCATCGCCCAGAACAGCCCGCGGTCCTCCCCGATGCCGAGCCGTTCCAGCAGCAGCACGACGCCGGTGATCGTGATCAGCAGCGCGACGATGTAGCCGACCTCGCTGACGACCGTGTAACCCGGGTAGGCAACCGGCTCGGCCGCCTCCCGACACGCCGACGTGCTGTAGAGGTACTCGACCGTGCTCCCGGGACGGATCGCACAGACCGCGTTGTGTGCGTCGGCCTGTACCGGCCCCCAGAAGTAGTGCCAGATGAAGCCGTCGTACACCGTCTCGGGGGCGAGTACCGACCCCCCGACCAGCGCCACCAGGAGCGCGCCGACGGCGCCGGCCCAGAGCCGCTCCGGGCTCCGGCCGGTCCACTCGCGGAGGGATGACATACCCCAACACCGCACAGCGTGGGGCTTCAGGGTTGCGGTCTCCCGTATCGCCCGGCGCGGGACCAGTAACGTTACCTCCCGCGACTCCCCCGTCGGGAGCATGGTCAGTCCGACACCGATGCTGGTGGCCGGCGGCGTCGCGGTCGCCGTGATCGCCCTCTACGCCGCCTACCAGAAGGGGCGCGCCGACGGGATCGAGCGGGCCCAGCGCGAGCAGTCGCGGCAGGCCCACGAGGCCGCCACCGAGCGGGAGCCGCCGGTCGACGTGGGCGATCGCGTCTCGCTGGCCGTCAAGGAGTTCGAGAGCCACCACTCCGGCGAGCGGGTCGCGGTCTGCAAGAAGGCGGGTTTCGTGATCTTCGTCGACGGCGTGCCCGACAGCGCCGACGTGGGCGACGTGATCGACGCCGAGATCGTCGACTTCGGCCGCGATCGCAACTCCGCCGAGGCGCAGTACGTCGGTTAGATCGGCAGCCCGTCGGCCTCGTAGTCGGTGCCGAGCACCACCATCGTCTGTGAGCGCGTGAACCCCTCGGTGTCGGCGATGTGGTCGAACATCAGGTCCCGGAGGCCGTCGGTGTCCTCGGCGTGGACCCGCACCATCACGTCCCACTGGCCGGTCGTGAGGTGGACCTCCTGGACCTCGGGCAGGCCGGCGAGGTGGGCCAGCGCCTCCTCCTCGCGGCCCTGCTCGGTGCGGAGACCGACGAACGCGCTCACGCCGTACCCCACCGCGTCGGCGTCGACGCTCGCGTGGTACCCCTCGATGACGCCCGCCTCCTCCATGCGGTTCACCCGGTCGTGGACCGTCGCGCTGGACATGTCGATCCGGCGCGCGACCTCGCTGAAGGGGGTCCGGGCGTCCTCCTGCAGGATGCGGAGGATCTGCCGGTCCGTCTCGTCGAGTTCCATACGCGGGACTGTGCGGTCGGGACTCTTTGGGCTTGTGACTGCTTCCCGAAGGTCAGACCGCGTCGTCGATCGCCTGCGCCGCTTCGAGCATCTCCTCGTGGAGCACACCGTTCGAGACGACCAGCCCGCGGGCGTCGTGGTGCCACCGCTCCCCGCGGAGGTCGGTCGCCGTCCCGCCGGCCCGGCGCACGAGGTGGACCCCGGCGATCGTGTCCCACGGCTTCGTCTGGACGTTGGTGATCACGCCCTCGATCGAGCCGGCGGCGACCATCGCGAGCGCGGCCTGTGCGCTGCCCGGTCGTCGGAGGTCGGCGAAGCGGCTCACGATGGCCTCGCACGCGCGGGCGTACTCGTCGCGCCGCTCGCGCGGCCACCAGACGGTCGGCACGACCGCGGCGCGCTCGGGGTCGCTCACCGACGAGACCGAAATTTCGCTGCCGTTGCGGTAGGCCGCCCCGCTGTCGGCGGTGTACACGTCGTCCATCGCGGGCAGGTAGTTGCAGGCCGCGACCGGTTCGCCCTGGACCACGCAGGCGACCGCGGTGGCCCAGGTCGTGAGCTCCCGGACGTAGCTGTCGGTGCCGTCGATGGGGTCGACGATCCACGCCGGTCCCGTCTCCGGTACCGACTTGAGCGCGTCGCCCTCCTCGCCGACGATCGGCTCCTCGGGGCGCTCCTCCCGGATGACCTCCTCCACTTCGCGCTGGGCGGCGCGGTCGGCCTCCGTCACCACGTCGGTCTTTCCCGCCTTCGTCTCGACGGCGACGCCGGTCCGGAAGAACTCCTTCGCCACGTCGCCGCCGGCGACGGCCGCGCGGCGGGCGAGCGCGGCGCGGCCGGCCGCTCCGTGTTCGTCCATGGTTCTCCGTCTCGGGGAGCCAGCCCCAAGAACGCTCTGGGTCCTGCTCGAACGCGGCGTGACTCGACGACGGCGACGCGACCCGTGGCGCTCCCCTCGCGCGGTCCGAGAGGATTCGGACGCCGAAGCGGTGACGCCACGCGAACACGTCACGCCGCTGTCCCGATGCGATAACCTTCAAGGCAACGCCGAGGGAACTGATAAACTGTCTATGGACATCTCGGATATCGCCGTCAAGGAATTCGTCGAAGTCGAGGCCGACACGCGCGTCGCGAAGATTCGGTCGCGGTTCGAGCGGGAGAACCCGAAAGGGGTCGTCGTCATGGAGGACGGCGAGTGTATCGGCGTGATCCGTGAGAAGCAACTGGTCCAGTCTCACGTCGAGGACGACATGAAGGTCGGCGCCGTCGTCCGCTCCTCCCGTAGCGGCGGGAGCCCGCCGAAGGTGGGCCGGCACGACGACGTGCGCGAGGTCTCCCGCGTGCTCGTCGAGGGCGACGTGAAGATCGCGCCCGTCTACGAGGGCGAGAACCTCTGGGGGATCGTCGCGGCCGACGACATCCTGCGGGCGGTGCTCGAGAACCTCGAAGCCATCACCGTCGGCGACATCGCCTCGGAGTCGGTCGTCACCGTCACCGAGGACGACCACGTCGGCAAGGCGATCAACCGCCTGCGCGAGAACGGCATCTCCCGGCTGCCCGTCACCAACGAGACCGGCGACCTCACCGGGATCGTCACGACCAACGACATCGTCGACTTCGCGGTGCGCGACGAGGACCGACAGGGCGAGGGCGACCGCAGCGGCGAACTCGAGCGCATGCTCGACATCCCCGTCTACGACCTGATGTCGAGCCCGGTCCAGACGATCACCGCCGGCGAGACCGTCGAGGAGGCGGTGTCGATCATGTTCGAGAACGGCATCTCCGGGCTGGTCGTGACGGCGACGCCCGACGGCGCCGAGATCGAGGGCGTCATCACGAAGACCGACGTGCTCCGCGCGCTGACCCACACCGAGGAGGAGTCGATGGACGTCCAGATCACGAACATCAATCTGCTGGACGTGCTCACTCGGGAGGACATCGTCGCGGACATCACGAGCGTCGCGGACAAGTTCAAGGAGATGAACGTGCTCCACGCCCACGTCCGCTTCACCCAGCACAAGGAGAAGCTCCGTGGGACCCCGCTGCTGCGCTGTCAGATCCGCCTGCGAACCACGCAGGGGCAGGTCGCCGGCTCCGGCGAGGGGTACGGCGCCGAGCACGCGTTCCACGTCGCGCTCGACCGACTGGAGCGTAACGTGCTCGAACTCAAGGGCGTCAAGGCCGACGAGGAGTACCGCGGTCAGCTGATGCGGAAGCTGAACGAGCTATAGAGGCCGCCCGCGTTCGATTTTTTCGCCGTCGTACGGCCGATCCGGGACGCGTCGCGTCGGCCTTAGAGCTCCTCGGCGGCCGCCAGCCCCTCCTCGACGATCCGAAACGTCGCGGTCTCGCCGGTCGCTTTCGAGCGGTGTTTCTCCAGCGACGCCCGGCGGTTACCGCCGCGGAACCGCTCCAGTCGCAGCACCACGCCGGTCCAGTGTTCCAGCGTGTTCCCGCCCAGTCCGCGGGTCCGATCGGCGTCGGGATCGCGGAACACCTGATTGGTGACGACGACCGCGAGGTCGTGTTTGCGCGCCAGCGAGAGCAGGTGGGTGATCTGGTCGGCGACTTTCCGCAGGGACTCGCCGCCGGAGTCGTCGCCCGCACGCTCCAGCCGGTAGAACCCCGTCGCGGAGTCGAGCACGATCAGGTCCGCAGTCTCCGCGAACTCCTCGGCGTCCCGGACGGCCTCGGCCTGTTCCTCGAAGTCGTGGGCCTCCGAGACGACGATGCGGGAGGCCACCTCCTCGAAGTCGGCGTCGCCGTCGGTCTTCCCGGCGACGATCTGGCGGAAGCGGTCGATCGACAGCCCCTCAGTATCGATGTACAGCGCGCGCCCGCCGTCGACGGCGGCCTCGACCGCCGCCGCGAGTGCGAGGTTGGTCTTCCCCGCGGCCGGTTCGCCGTACACCTGCGTGACGGTGCCGCGCTCGAAACCGCCGCCGAGCAGGTCGTCGATCGGGTCGCAGCCGGTGGGGACGGGTTCGCTCATTGGCGGTGCTTGCGCGGGGTGGTACGAAAGCGCTCGGACTCGCGGCGGTTCGGTGCCTCAGCGAGGGGAGTACGCCCGCCTCGATGTTCTCTCGACCGACTCCGCCGCTGTTCGACTGGAGAATTCGGCATCCGTCTGCTGGTAATTCGCGCCGTTGGTGTACGAAGAAAACCTCGACCTAACGCCACACTTATGCGCGAACACCCCTTGTTTCCACGTAACTCACTCCGGGTTACTCATGAACGAAGTCCAACTGGAAGTCGCGAAAGCGTACCCGAACGACTCGGGCCGCGGTATCGCTCGGCTCGACCCCGACACCCTGCTCCACCTCAAGCTCTCCCCCGGGGACATCATCGAGATCGAGGGCGCCGAAACCACGGCGGCGAAGGTCTGGCGCGCCGACCGACAGGACTGGAACACCGACACGGTTCGCATCGACGGCTTCACGCGCCAGAACGCCGACGTGAGCATCGGCGAGCGCGTCACCATCCGGAAGGCCGAGGCCGAGACCGCCGAGTCGCTCACCCTCGCCCCGCCGGAGGAGGCGTCGGTGCAGTTCGGCTCGGAGGCCGCCGGCATGGTGAAGCGGCAGATCCTCAAGCGCCCGGTGGTCGAGCGCGACATCGTCCCCGTGATGTCGAGCACGAACCACCCGTTCATGCGCTCGCCCGGGCAGGCGATCCCGCTGATCGCCGTCGACACCGAGCCAGACGGCGTCTGCCTGATCACCGAGGAGACCGACGTGGAGCTCCGCGAGGAGCCAATCTCCGGCTTCGACAAGACCGGCGGCGGGATCACCTACGAGGACATCGGCGGCCTCGAGGACGAGATCCAGCGCGTCCGGGAGATGGTCGAACTGCCGATGAAACACCCCCAGATCTTCAAGAAGCTCGGCATCGAGCCGCCCCAGGGGGTGTTGCTCCACGGCCCGCCCGGCACCGGGAAGACGCTGCTCGCGAAGGCGGTCGCCAACGAGACCTCCGCGAGCTTCTTCTCCATCGCCGGCCCGGAGATCATCTCGAAGTACTACGGCGAGTCCGAACAGCAGCTCAGGGAGATCTTCGAGGACGCCAAGGAGGACAGCCCCGCGATCGTGTTCATCGACGAACTCGACTCCATCGCGCCCAAACGGGAGGACGTGACCGGCGAAGTCGAGCGCCGCGTCGTCGCCCAGCTGCTGACGATGATGGACGGGCTCGACTCCCGCGGGCAGGTGATCGTCATCGGCGCGACCAACCGCGTCGACAGCGTCGATCCCGCGCTGCGCCGCCCGGGTCGGTTCGACCGCGAGATCGAGATCGGCGTCCCCGACGAGACCGGCCGCAAGGAGATCCTCCAGATCCACAGCCGCGGGATGCCGCTGTCGGACGACATCGACCTCGACCACCTCGCCGCCGAGACCCACGGGTTCGTCGGCGCCGACATCGAGAGCCTCAGCAAGGAGGCCGCGATGAAGGCGCTGCGGCGCTACCTCCCCGAGATCGACTTAGACGAGGAGGAGGTGCCGCCGAGCCTGATCGACCGCATGATCGTCAAGAAGGAGGACTTCCGCGGCGCGCTCAACGAGGTCGAACCCAGCGCGATGCGGGAGGTGCTGGTCGAGCTCCCCAAAATCACGTGGGACGACGTGGGCGGGCTTACCGACCCCAAACAGCAGGTGAAGGAGGCCGTCGAGTGGCCGCTCTCGACCCCCGAGAAGTTCGAGCGCATGGGCGTCGAGGCGCCGAAGGGCGTGCTGCTGTACGGCCCGCCCGGCACCGGGAAGACGCTGATGGCGAAGGCCGTCGCCAACGAGACCAACGCCAACTTCATCTCGGTCCGCGGGCCCCAACTCCTCTCGAAGTGGGTCGGCGAGTCCGAGAAGGCGATCCGGCAGACGTTCCGCAAGGCCCGGCAGGTCTCGCCCACCGTGATCTTCTTCGACGAGCTCGACTCGCTCGCGCCGAGTCGCGGTGAGCAGGCCGGCACGAACGTCTCCGAGCGCGTCGTGAACCAGCTCCTCACGGAGCTCGACGGGCTGGAGGAGATGGGCGAGGTGATGGTGATCGGCGCGACCAACCGCCCGGACATGATCGACCCCGCGCTGATCCGCTCGGGCCGGTTCGACCGGCTCGTGATGGTCGGCGCGCCCGATCAGGACGGCCGCGAGCAGATCCTCCAGATCCACACCGAGGACACGCCGCTGGCGCCGGACGTGAGCCTGAAGGAGGTCGCCGAGATAACCGACGGCTACGTCGGCTCCGACCTGGAGTCGATCTGCCGGGAGGCCGCGATCGAGGCGCTACGGGAGTCCGACGGTGCCGAAGAGGTCGAGATGCGCCACTTCCGGCAGGCGATCGAGGCGGTCCGACCGACGATCACCGACGACCTGATGAGCTACTACGAGGAGGTCGAAGAGGAGTTCCGCGGCAGCTCCAGCGCGAACGTCGACCGCGGGAACCGCCTCGGCTTCCAGTAGACACAAAACGGTCTTTTCGCCTCCACAAGGGCCTTTTCGTTACCACTCTCAGCAGGGCGTATGCGCCGACGCGCCCTCCTCGCCTCGCTGGCGGCGGGCAGCAGCCTCCTCGCCGGCTGTAGCTCGACCGACCCGACAGAGACCGCCCCAACCGACACGGAGACGGCCGGGACCGACACGCCGACTGCCACGCCGTCGACGCCCGCCGGCACCCCCGACGAGGTGGTCCAACTGGAGGGTAACGCCCTGTTCGGCGCCAGTACTATCGACCTCGGAACTGCCGATCGGACGTACGCGCTCTCGCCGATGCGGTACCGGACCGAGGACGGCGCCGAGATCAGGATGCGGTTCGACGCGACCGCGACCGCCGACCGCCCCGCCCGGCTGGTCGCCTCGCTCCAGAACACCGAACGGTACCGCGAGTCAGTCGACCTCGACTGGCTCCCGCCGTTCGGCCGCCCGAGCAGCGAACCGCCGCGCGACCACGGTGAGCCGTTGATGGGTGGGGGGCTTCGCGACGAGGGGAGCCTGATCTTCGCCCCGACGGCGAACCACGACCTCGTCGACGAGCCGCCCGAAATCGAACGCGACGGCGACGGCCTCTGGCGGCTGGCCGGCGATATCCACCGCTGGCTGCCCGAGACGATCACGCTCGACCCCGGGGAGGCGATCCGCGGCGAGTACGCCGTCGTC
>NZ_JBHUDH010000139.1:13155-20931 GCF_042678005.1 Halolamina salina
GGGGCCGCGCGGGCGGTCGCGCTTCGCCGGCGAGTCCGTCCCCGCCATCGACGGCGACGGCGAGGCCGGAGCGGGCTGGTACCACACGGCCGACGAGTCCACGGCCGCGTATCTCCGCCCAGAAACCGAGCGAGCGTCGCTGCCGGCGGGGATCACGTTCCAGTTCGTCAACCACACCCGCGAGCAGCTCGGCTGCGGCCACTGGTACGTGTACAAACTGCACGACGGCGAGTGGTTCGACCTCGGTCCGTACGTCCGGACCGCCGACTGTCGGATGGTCCGGCCCGCGGGCACGGAGTCGTGGACGCTGCACGCCTACCGCGGCGGCGGCAGCCTCCCCCCGGAGGACGGCCGCGCCTACCCCTACCTCGGCGGCGGTCGCTACGCCGTCTCGGTCGGCTACGGCGACGAATCCTCCTCAAGTACGGCGATGGTCGAACTGGTCGGCGATCCGATCGAGATCGTCCCGACCGACGACGTGGAGCACGAACGCGACGGCAGCACCGTCACCGTCACTACACCCGAGTGGTCGGGCGGCGACGGCGAGCGCGACGTGACGCTCTCGGTGACCCGCGCCGACGCGGCCGAGGAGACGCTGATCCGCGAGCAGGTGATGCGGGGGTGGTACCGCGGCCTGCGGAACACGCTCCCGTTCTTCGCCGAGGGCGTCGACGAGGTACGGCTCCGGAGCAGCGAGCGGGTCACCTACGGGCTGGTCGGCTACGACGAGTCGCCCTACCGCGCCCGCGTCGACGGGCAGGCGTACGAGGTCAGCCTCGTCGGCGAGGCGTAGCCGGCCCACGCCGGCCGATCGACTGCCGGTAGCGCAACGCCCACCCCGTCGGCGCCACCACGGTCGTGTATGTCGACCAATGAGAGCGACACGTTCGAGATCGGCGAGTACACCGTCCACCGGCTCGGCTTCGGCGCGATGCGGCTCTGTGGCGAGGACATCATCGGCGCGCCCGACGACGAGGAAGCCGCCCGCGAGGTCGCGCGCGAGGCCGTCGATCTGGGTGTCGACTTCATCGACACCGCGGACTCCTACGGTCCCGGCACCAGCGAGCGTCTGCTCCGGGAGGCCGGCGTCGTGGACGACGCGCTGGTCGCCACGAAGGGCGGCCTGCTCCGGAACCACGACGGCGACTGGCTCCCGCTCGGCGACCCCGACTACCTCCGCAACGCCGCGCTGGCGTCGATCGACCGACTGGGCGTCGACAGCATCGATCTCTACCAACTCCACCGTCCTGACCCGGACACCGAGTTCGAGGAGTCGGTGACGGCGCTGGCGGAACTCAAAGACGACGGGCTGATCGACAACGTGGGGCTGAGCAACGTCTCCGTCGAGCAGTTGGAGACCGCCCGCGACCACGTCGAGATCGCGACGGTCCAGAACGAGTACAACCTCACGAACCGCGAGCACGAGGACGTACTGGCGGCCTGTGAGGACGCCGGGATCGGCTTCATTCCGTACTTCCCGATCGGCGCGGGCGACCTCGGCGAGAAAGCCGAAGTCGTCGACGAGATCGCCGACGCACACGACGCCTCGCGCTACCAGATCGCGCTGGCGTGGCTGCTGGGGCGTTCGGACGTGACGCTCCCGATCCCGGGCACGTCGAGCGTCGAGCACCTGCGGGAGAACGTCGCCGCCAGCGGGATCGACCTCTCCGAGTCGGAGCTCGCGCGGCTGAGCGAGTGAGGACGGCTCAGTAGATCAGTTCGTCGTCGTTCTCGACCATGTACAGCGTCCGCGCGGCGATGTTCACCGTGTGGTCGCCGACGCGTTCGAGGTCACGGACCGTCAGCAGCAGCCGCGACACGTCGGCCATCAGGTCCTCGATCTCGCTCTCGTCGTCGGCCTCCTTCTCGATCAGGTCGCGGACGATGATCTCGGAGGCGTCCTCACACAGCGCGTCCATCTCGTCGTCGCGCTCGGCGACCGCGAAGCAGCCCTCGGCGTCCTCGTCCTCGTAGGCCGCCATCGCCATCGCGAGCATCTCCAGCGTCTCGTCGCCGATACGCTGGACGTCCACGTCGGGGAACACCTCGTAGCGGGCCTCGGCGGCGTACTCGCCGAGGTTGGTCGCGAGGTCGGCGATCCGCTCCAAGTCGGTGATGATCTTGAACGAGGAGGCGATGAAGCGCAGGTCGCCGGCGACCGGCTGCTGGAGCGCGAGCAGATCGATGCAGTCCTGTTCGAGCTCGAGGTACAGCTCGTTCACCTCGCTGTCGCGATCGATCACCTCCTGCCCGAGTTCGTCGTCCTGTCGTTCGAGCGCGTCCAGCCCCATCCGGAGGCGCTCGGCGACGACCTCCCCCATGTAGAGCACGTCCTCCCGCAGCGATTCGAGCTGTCGTTGGTAGTCGTCCCGCGGCATGGGCCTCGATTGCGCCGCGGGGTAGATAACTGTTCGAGACTCCGCCCCGTCTCCCGTGGGGAACGTAGCCACGGGGCCGGCTCGGCAGCCGTCGGCGGCGATACGCGCCGCTGTTCGATCGGCGGCGACAGAGAGAATCCGTCGAAAACGCGGTCGGGCTACCCGAACTTCCCGGTGATGTAGTCCTCGACCCGATCGTTCTCGGGGTTCTCGAACACCTTCTCGGTGTCGTCGAACTCCACGAGCTCGCCGCCGGTGAGGAACACGGCGGTCTTGTCGGAGATGCGGGCGGCCTGCTGCATGTTGTGCGTGACGATCACGACGGTGTACTCCTCGGCCATGTCGTCGATCAGGTCCTCGATCTTCGAGGTCGCGACGGGGTCGAGCGCCGACGCCGGCTCGTCCATCAGAACCACCTCGGGGTCGACCGCGATCGCGCGGGCGATGCAGAGCCGCTGCTGCTGGCCGCCCGAGAGGTCCAGCCCCGACTGATCGAGTTGGTCCTTCACTTCGTCCCAGAGCGCGGCGTCCCTGAGCGCCTGCTCGACTTTCTCGTCTAAGTTCTCGGTGCGGTCCTGCAGGCGCAGGCCGTAGGCGACGTTGTCGTAGATGCTCTTGGGGAACGGGTTGGGCTGCTGGAACACCATCCCGATGCGCCGGCGCAGCGCGACGGGGTCGACGTCGTCGTCGTAGACGTTCTTCCCGTCGAACAGCATCTCGCCCTCGACGCGGGCGGCGTCGATCAGGTCGTTCATCCGGTTGATGCTCCGGAGGTAGGTGGACTTCCCACAGCCCGAGGGGCCGACCATCGCGGTCACCCGCTTCTCGGGGATCTCCATGCTCACCGAGCGCAGCGCCTGCTCGTCGTTGTACCAGACGCTGAGGTCGCGGCTCTCGATGATCGTCGACGCCTCGCCGTCGGCGTCCCGGTCGCGCCCCCGTTCTTCGGGGACGCCGACCGCGTACTCGTCGCCGCTCGATCCCTCGCTCATGTCTGTTTGCTGGTCAGCGTTGCTCATAGTGGTTGCGTACGTAGATCGCGATCGAGTTCATGCTCAGCATCGCGGTCAGCAGCACCACGATGCCCGCCGCGAGGACGGTGGTGTAGAACGCCGGGCTGGCGTACGTCGACGCCCAGACGTACAGCTGCAGCGGCATCGCGCCGATCGCGGAGTTCCAGGAGTCCGGCACCCCGAACACCTGCGCGGCGCCGATCACCAGCAGCGGCGCGGTCTCGCCGATCGCCCGCGAGAGCGCGAGGATCGTCCCCGTCAGGATCCCCGGGAACGCCCGGGGGAGGACGACGTTCTTGACGGTCTGCCAGCGCGTCGCGCCCATCCCGTAGGAGGCCTGTCGGGCGGAGTCCGGCACCGCCCGGATCGCCTCCCGCGCGGAGATGATCACGATGGGGAAGACGAGCAGCGCGAGCGTCGCGCCGCCGACCAGCAGCGTCCCGGTCGGCTGGCCCCCGTAGCGGACGAACAGCCCCAGCCCCAGCAGGCCGTACACCACGCTCGGCACGCCCGCGAGGTTGCTGATGTTCACGTCGATGATCCGCGTCAGGGTGGTGTCGGGCGCGTACTCCTCTAAGTACACCGCGGCGCCGACGCCCGCCGGCACCGCGATGGCGGCGACGACGAACATCAGCAGGATCGTCCCCACGACCCCGGAGTAGATCCCGACCGCGGAGGCGTCGGCGCCGCTCTGGACGGTGCTGGTCAGGAAGCCCCAGTCGACCCACGACTCGGGGCCGGCAAAGCCGAGCGCCCCGACCAGCAGTTCGCCCGTCAGGGCGCCGGCGACGACGACCGCGGGCAGCAACAGCCCGACGCGTCGGTCGGGACGCTCCTTCAGGACGATCGCGACGTAGATCCCGGTCGGCACCGCGGCGAACAGCGCGAGCGCGACGCCCGGGATCGCGCCCAGCCCGCTCGCCATCCCCACGACGCCGCCGGCGGCGCTGCCGAGCAGGATCGCCGTGCCGGCGATCCGCCCCGCACGCTGGCCCCACCGACCGCCGAGCCAGCGTCCCAGCAGGAGCGCCTCGGGCACCCCGAGGGTCAGCACGAGCACCATCCAGTCCGCCGGCACCGTCGGAAGCTCCTGGACGAACCCCGGGATCACCAGCAGTGAGCCGATCGTCGTCCCGAGCAGCAGCACCAGCTTCGCGAGGAACGGCACGTCCCGGTCCGTCCGGCGCAGCGCGGCGGCGACGCTGATCGGTACCGCGAGCGCGATGACGAAGGAGAGCCACACCAGCGTCGGGATCACGTCGATGAACAGCGCGGCGAGTCCGCCGGCGTACAGCGCCGCGATCCCCGGCATCACGGTGCCGAGCAGTCCCGTCGTGAGCGTGCCGTAGCTCCGCCGGTAGCTCCACCAGCCCACGCCGACGGTCGGCACGACCAGCGTGAGGAAGAAGGTGAGATGCCAGCCGGGGTCTGCCGACAGCGGCTTGAACGCGTCGTTGGCGACGTACACCAGCAGCACCGCGAGCGTGAGGATGCCCGCGAGCGTCGACGCGAGTAGCACGGCCCGGAACAGCTTCCCGACCCGTCGGCTGACTCGGCCGAACGCGTTCTCGGTGCTCATTGGTAGTCCTCCTGGTACCGTCGGGAAATCAGGTCACTCAGCACGTTCATGGCGAGCGTGATCACGAACAGCACCAGCCCGACCGCGAACAGGCTGCGGTAGGCCAGCCCGCCGCCGGTGATGTCGCCGGTCAGTAGCTGGATCATCGCCGCCGTCATCGTCATCCCCGGCTCGAGGTACGACTCGGGGTCGAACAGCGTGAGGTACGAGGAGAGCCGCGTCGGGTCGAACTCGCGGGCGAGCGAACCGGTAGCGAGCGTGACCGCCATCGTCTCGCCGATCGCTCGCGAGATCGCGAGGATAAACGAGGAGAAGATGCCCGAGATGGCCGCGGGGACGACGATCCCCGTCGACACCTCGTACTTAGTCGCGCCCATCCCGTAGCCGGCCTGCCGGAGGTCGTCGGGCACCGCCTGCATCGCGTCCTCGGAGACCGACGCGACCATCGGGAGGATCATGATGCCGACGACGATACACGCCGAAGCGACGTTGAACAGCCCGTCGACGCCGAACAGCGAGTCGAGCACGGGCGTGATGTACGCCACCGCGAAGATGCCGTAGATGATCGACGGGACCCCGGCCAGGATCTCGAGTGCGGGCTTGAGGTACGACCGCGCGCTCTCGCTGGCGTACTCGCTGAGGTACAGCGCGGTCGCGACGCCAAGTGGGATCGCGATCAGCCCGGAGCCGATCGTCACCATCAGGGTCACCGCCACCAGCGGCATCACGCCGAGGTCCGGCCCCTGCAGCCCCCACTCGCTGCCGGTGAAGAACTCCGTCACCGTCGCGGTCGGTCCCTCGACGCCGACCAGCGACGCACTGATCGAGAAGAACTTGGCCGCCTCGAACACCAGCAGCGCGATGATGCTGAGCGTCGTCAGCACCGACAGCGCCGCACACGCGAAGAAGAACCCTTTGGCGAGGAGCTCCCGCGAGGAGTTCTGTGTCCGTCTGGTCAGCTCCCTCGCTTCGTCCCCACTCATACTGAATCGTTCATCGGCGTATCACGGAAAAAGCGCTTCGTTGTGAGGTCCACGGCGCGGTGGTTACTCCGAGGCGGCCTCGATCGCGGAGTCGAGTCGGTCGAGCATCTCGTCGCGCTCCGCCTCGGTGTTGGGGACGTAGCCAACCTCGTTCGCGACGATCTGCTCGCTCGTGCTGTACTCGAGCCAGAAGCGCGCGAACTCCGCGATATGCTCCTCGGCCAGCGCCGACTGGGCGGGGTAGGTGAACAGCGGCCGCGAGAGCGGCTGGTACTCGCCGCTGCTCGCGGTCTCCAGCGTCGGCTTCACGCAGCCGTCGCCGTTGTCGATCGCCAGCGCGGTCACGCGGTCGGTGTTCTCGGAGTAGTAAGCGAAGCCCATGTAGCCGATCGCGTACTCGCTGTTTGCGACGCCGTTGATGATCTGGTTGTCCTGCTCGGTCGCCTGGTAGTCGGTTCGGTGGCTCCCCTCCTCGCCGATGATCTCCTCGAGGAAGTAGTCGAACGTCCCCGAGGCGTCGGTGGGGCCGTAGAGCTGGATCTCCTCGTCGGGCCAGTCGGAGTTCACGTCGCTCCAGGTCGTCGGCTGGCTCTCGGCGGACCAGATCTCCCGCAGTTCTTCGACGGTGACGCAGTCGTCCTCGCCGAACCAGTCGGCGTCGTTGTTGACGACCACCGTCACCGCGTCGGTCGCGACCTTCAGTTCGACCGGGGTCACGTCGTTGTCCGCGCACTGCTGCTCCTCCGTCTCGCTGATCGGGCGGGAGGCGTTGTTGAAGTCCGTATCGCCCGTACAGAAGTAGTTCGTGAAGCCGCCGCCGCTCCCGGTGGAGTTGATCGAGATGTCGACGTCGGGGTGCTGGTCCGTCTCGTCGACGTTGGGGTACTCGCCGCTGCCGGTGAACGCGCCGCGCATCGCCACCGAGAGCGGGAACACCGTCGAGCTCCCCGAGATGTCGATGTTACCCGAGAGCCCGCCGCCGGTTTCGGTGCCCGTGTTGCTCGTACAGCCGGCTGCCGCGACCGCACCCGTCGCGGCCGCGCTCGCGAGGAACGATCGTCGGGAGACGCCGTCGGTCTGTTTTGCCATCACCGGATACTCCCCTCACGGAGGTAAATACACTACTATGAAATCTATATAGAACAACGTTCGCAAACGGTTCTCACACGCTCGCTTTGGACCGGCTCCCCCGACCGAAGGGGAACGGTAGATGACGGACGCTTCGTCTGTTGCGTCGTCGCACGACGCCGAAATCCGTCTCGATAGTTCGTGGCTCGCTCGGGTATCGATCGGGTCCGGTACTCCCCTGACGTGAAAGTATATAGCTGAGGGGAACGTTTATGACCGTTCCGCCGGCTATCCTCTCCCGATGGCCGAAACCCGGAAGGTGCAGGTGACCGGCGGGTCGACGTTTACCGTGTCGATACCCAAGGAGTGGGCGACCGAGAACGACGTCGAGGCGGGGAGCCGCGTACAGTTCCACCCCGAGGACCACTCGCTCATCCTCACGCCAGTCAGCGAGGAGGGGCGGACGGAGGGGAGCCTCGACGTGGCGGGGCTGGAGGGCGAGGAGCTCCGGCGCGCGGTGATGACGATGTACGTCTCGGGGTTCGACGTGATCGCTTTCGAGGCCGACCGCATCACGACCGACCAGCGCCGGGAGATCCGACAGGCGGCCCAAGGCCTCGTCGGGCTGGAGGTGCTCGAAGAGACCGCCGAGCGCGTGGTCGTCAGGGATCTGCTCGACTCCTCGGAGCTGTCGATCCACAACGCCGTCGACCGGATGCGGCTGATCGCGTCGTCGATGCTCGAAGACGCCGTCG
>NZ_JBHUDH010000139.1:20965-23743 GCF_042678005.1 Halolamina salina
GCCGTCGAGGCGCTCGCGGCCGGCGACGACGACCTCGCCCGGGACGTGGTCCAGCGCGACGACGACGTGGATCGGCTGTACATGGTGGTCTCCCGCATCTTCCGGGCGACGCTGCGCAGCCCGACCGCCGCCGAGGAGCTCGGCCTCCCCCGCGAGGTCTGCTTCGACTACCACTCCAGCGCCCGGCAGCTGGAGCGGGTCGCCGACCACGCCACCAAGATCGCCCACCTCTCGCTGGAGCTGGAGGGGACGCCGCCGGAGGAGGTGACGGCGTCGCTGCAGGAGCTTCACGGCGCGGCCGCCGAGGTGATCGAGGACGCGATGGCCGCGCTGGTCGCCGAGGAGAACGACGAGGCGATCCGGCTGGCCAACGGCGCCCGCGAGCGCGTCCAGGAGATCGACGCCAGCGCCCGCGAGATCGACGAGCTACTCCGGGAGCTCGACCCCGCGCGGGCACAGCTGCTCGGGCTGATCGTCGACTCGCTCTCGCGGGCCGCGGACTACGGCGGCAACGTCGCCGAGACCGCGCTCCAGAAGGCCGCGCCGACGCCTTAGGCGAACTCGACGCCCGTGATCTCGAAGCGGGCGCCGCCGCCGTCGCTCTCGGTCAGCGTCACGTCCCAGCCGTGGGCCTCGACGATCTCTGCGACGATGTCCAGCCCGTAGCCGGTGCCCTCGGCGTTCGTCGAGTAGCCCCGCTCGAACACGATCTCGCGGTCGGCCTCGGGGATCCCCACCCCGTCGTCGGCGACGTAGAACCCGTCCTCGAGGTCGCCGACGGTCACGGTGACGCTCTCGCCCCCGGGTCGACCGTGCTCCATTGCGTTTCGGAAGAGGTTCTCTAGGAGCTGTCGGACCCGAGTCCGATCGGCGCGGATGGTCCGCTCGGTCGCGTCGACGAGGTCGGCGTCGACCGTCGAGAGATCGCCCCAGCACTCCCGACAGAGCGCCGCGAGGTCGATCGCCTCGGTCTCGCCGATCGCCTCGCCCGCGCGGGCCAGCGTCAGCAGGTCGTCGATCAGCGCGTCCATCCGGTCGAGCGCGGCGGCGGCACGGTCGAGGTGTTCGAGTTCGCCGTCCTCCCGGGCCAGTTCGACGGAGCCGTCGGCCACGTTCAGCGGGTTCCGGAGGTCGTGGGAGACGATCGAGGCAAACCGTTCGAGCCGGTCGTTCTGGCGTTCGAGTCGCTCGTTGGCCCGCTCGCGCTGGAGTTCGTAGCTGACCCAGCGACACATCAGGTCCACGAGCGTCACCTCCCAGTCGGAGAACTGGCCGTTCCGGGGGGTGGTGTCGTAGAAGCAGAACGTGCCGTACACCCCGTCGTCGACGAACACCGGGGCGCCGATGTAACAGGAGATCCCCCAGTCGCGGTAGCCCGCGCGGTCGGTCTCCTCGGGGGCGTCGCGGGCCACGTCGCCGAGTACGATCGTCTCCTCGGTGCTCGCGGCGACCTCGCAGTTGGTGGCCGACAGCGGCACCACGTCGCCCGCCTCGATCGCGTCGTCGCCCTCGTCGGCGTCGACGACCTCGAACAGGTACTCCTCGCCCTCGATCCGGGAGAGCGTCCCGTAGGCCACGTCCAACTCGGCCCGGCCCAGTGCCAGCAGCGCCTCGACCTGCTGCTCGAAGGAGCGCCCCCGGTCGGCGACGATCTCGTACATCTCCCGCAGCACGCGCACGCGGTGGTCGCCGCGTTCGTCGTCGGTTCCGATCAGCGTGACGGCGGGGCCTTCGCCCCCCAGTCGGTGGACCTCGAACGTGACGGAGCGGGCGTCCCCGTCGGCGGTTCGGAGGGTGAGTTCGACGGGACCCGCCGGGAGGTCGGTCGGCGAGGTGGCGTCGCTCTCGAACAGGTCGCCGAACGGCAGGCCGTCGATCGCGGACTCGTCGTAGCCGGCCACGTCGGTCGCGATACCGTTCCAGCTACGCAGGCGGCCGCCCCGGTCGAATCCGAAGACGGCGCCCGTGGTGGTTTCGGCAGGTGTCTGGGTACCGTTTCTCACGATGGGTCTCTACGGGCCGTAGGTGGCGGGAATACTTATAGCTCGCCGCCGGTGCGGCCGCTGACCGACGGGGAGAGCGGGAGAAAGTGCGGCGGTTACTCGTCGACGACGACCGCGTTCACCTGCCCCGTCTGGCCGGGGCGGGAGGTGACGCGGGCCGTGCCGGCGCTGGTCTCGATGACGGCGCCCTTGGTGATGATGTTCCGTCGGACGTAGTTGACGTTCGCGGGGTTCTCGGTCACGTCCTCGATCTCGGCCGCGACGGTCTCGCCGCCGTCGGCGACCTGCGCGACGTTCGTCGAGAGGGCGCGGGTCTTGCGGTTGTCGCCGCGGGCGTCGACGACGCGGAACTTCGGCTCGCCGACCGTGGTCTCGGTAGGCTCGTTACCCAGCTGGTGGCGCTTCTTCTTGTGCGATCGGACGAGTCGACCCCCGGTACGCTTGCGTCGGGAGTGGCCTTGGTCTTGCATACTCCGGGAAACGGTCAGCGAATACTTGAACCGTTCGACTCTCGGCCCAGTATCGGAATTCGGTGGGGTGTGTGGTGAGTCGACCGCGGTTCGTGATTTGTGTTGCTTGGGCCTCATCGATTGCTCAAGGACTGACATCACTGCGGCCGCGAACGGCACCGCTGCTGCATCTGCGAACACCGCGGAGTGAGCTAGACCACTTGTGACCGCAACCGCCCCGCACAGCCCACGAACCTCCCCAGCCGACTCGTTCCTTCGCTATCGCTCAGTCACTCGTCCCTCGCGCGCTCGTTCGCGCACGGAGG
>NZ_JBHUDH010000139.1:23818-28080 GCF_042678005.1 Halolamina salina
CGGCGCACTGCGGTCGCAAGTGCTCTGGCGTCGAGATGCTGTTGCGGTTGCTGTTCAAGTTGCCAACGGACGAGATGCTGTTGCTGTTCGCTGTCGCGGAAGCAGTGCTGTCCGCTGCCGTCGGGCGAGATCCACAGTCGAAGAACCACCAACCGACGGCACCAACGAAAACTACCCAGAACCCACCCGATCCACAACCCTTACCCCCCGCCCACCCCCTCCACACGAGCATGAGTCTGGAGGCCACCGTCGCCGTCCCGTTCCGGCAGGAGGGCCGGGACCGGCTGGGCGACGGCGAGTTCGTCGTCGCGCTCTCGCTCGACCGGGACTGGTTCTCCCCCGATCAGGCCAAGCGTGTCGTCGACGTGGCGTTGGGCCGCGGGCTGCTCGAACGCGATGACGGCGAACTCGTCGCGACGTTCGACCCCGACGGCGTCGACGTGCCCGAGGAGTTCAGCCCCGACGCGGACGTGCTCCGTGAGCAGAGCGCCTTCGAGAAAGTGCTCGACCGCGTCACCGACGCCGGCGTGGAGAAGCAGGCCGCCGTCGCGGGGATCAACGAGCTCCAGCGCGAACTGGGCGTGACCATCGAGGCCGCCGCGGTCGTCTACGCCCGGCGCGAGGGCGTCGACGTGAGCGGGGTCGCCGGCGCGGCCCGAAACTCGGTGCTCGAAGAATGACCACTGACCGACTCCAGGACGGCCACCGCATCGCCCAACTGCTCGCCTCCGAGTTGGAGAGCGGCGCCAGCCACGTCGCGCTCGCGGTCACCGACGCCGACCCCGACGTGGAGCCGACGGCTGACGGCGCGCTCGCGTACCGCGTCCGCAACGCCCCGGCCGACGAGACGATCGCGACCGTCTACGTCCAGCCCGACCGCGCTCGCGTGGAGTTCCGCGCCGCGCCCGCGGCGGTCGCTGAAGCAGCAGAGAATGAGGGACTCCGCGTCCGACCCAAGGCCGCCGACCCGCCACAGACGATCGTGTTCGTCGAGGACGGCGCGCAGGTCAAGCGCGTCCTGCCGGCGTTCGAGGCGGCGATCGAGGCGTAGTCAAGGCTCCAGCCGCGACAGGATCGGAATCTCCTCGAGTCGCTCGTCGTCGAGCGCGTCCCAGTCGATCTCCGAGGGCTTCCCGCCCGCCGAATCGGTCCGAATCGACCGCTCGGGCGTGTGTATCTGCTCCATCGGCACGTCCAGCGCCGTCGTCGGGACGTCCTCGTCGACCACCTGGATCTCGTGGACCGTCGTGGCCGTCGTGGTGTCGTCGTCGACCAGCCCGAACGCCCGGAGGATCGCGAACTCCAGATCGCTGTACCCCTCGCCCTTCCCGACCCGTTCCCCCTCCTCGGTCACGGCGACGCTGCCGGAGACGATCAGGTCGATCGGTTCCATCTCTTCCGGTCCGACCTGCACGCCCAACTCCGACGACCCGCCGATCGTGGTGGCGTGGTCGATGTCGTCGATCGCTGCCGGATCGAGCCGCAGGAAGCAGTCCTCGTCTGCGAGCCGCGGGACGGCCATGTACACCACTTTGCCCGCCTCCAGCGCCCGCCGTCGGACCGGCCGCTGCGGGGAGTCGGGGTTCGACTTGATCGTGTCCGCGGCCGCCCACTCGTCGGTCGACGCGAGCCGTTCGGCCGCCTGCTCGGCCCCGGCGAAGTTGGGGATGCGGCCGTGGGGCGGGAACGGGAAGCGAGCCTCGCCGCTGGCTTCGAGTTCGTCCCAGACCCGTTCGCGGAGCGCCTGTTTCTCCATGCGCCCGCTTGGGCGTCCGATCGCTTATCGACACCGGGGCCGCGCCGACGGCAACGCTTTTTCCGGGGCGGGTGGATGTGAGGTCGTGAGCCTCGGCCAGTTCCCGGACCCGATACGGATGCTCGGCTCCCTCGTCGACCGGCTGGCGCCGCTGTTCCCGAACTGGGGGAGCTCGCCCGCGCTGAGCTTCCTCCTGATGGTGGTGTTCGGCGTCGTCGGCTACACCGTCTCGCGGTACGCCGTCCGGCTGTTCGGGCGCCCGGTCGCGAAGCGGTTCCGGCGACAGAGCGTCGCCCAGCAGGTGCTGCGGCTGATCCGCGCGACGATCACGCTGTTTTTCCTCCTGCTGGCGGCGGGACTGGTCGGCCTCGAACTCGGCAACATCGTGCTCTCGGTGACGGTGTTCTCGGCGGTCATCGGGATCGTGCTGGCGCCGCTGGTGGGGTCGGTGGTCAACGGGCTGTTCCTGCTGGCCGACGAGCCATACGAGATCGGCGACATGGTCGAACTCCCCGACGAGACCCGGGGGTTCATCGACGACATCACGATCCGGTACACGAAAATTTTCACCGTGGACAACACGTTCCTCGTCGTCCCCAACGACGTGATCCGGCAGGACAAGGTGACGAACCTCTCCGCGGAGGACGAGCGGACCCGGCTCAGGCTGTCGGTCGAGGTGACCTACGAGAGCGAGGTGGCCGAGGCGCGGTCGCTGATCGAGAGCGCGGCGCGGAAGGTCGACGGCGTGATCGAGGGCGGGCCGGACATTCGCATCGGCTCGGCGCGCTACCCCGCACGCCCCACCTGCTACATCGACGAGTTCCACGACGACGGCGTGATCCTGACGCTCCGCTACTGGGTCGACCGACCGTACAAGCTCCTGACCGCCCGCTCGCGCGTCCAGACGGCGATCTGGGAGCAGTTGGAGGAGCAGGACGTCGACGTGGAGATCGCCTACCCGCACCGCCACATGGTGTTCGACGACACCAGCGGCGAGGCCCGGATCGCGACCCGCGAGGCGCCCGAGCGGGAGTCCGTCGACTCCGCCGCCGTCCGCGACGAAGATGTCAGTGATGTCGGTGCGGACGACGACACCGACGACGCCGCTGCGGAGGACGCCGATGGGGAGGATGCCGACGACGCCGGCGCTGCGGATGACGGCGACGACGGCGATCGCTGACTCGCGCGGGCGCGCGCCTGAACCGTTACCTTTCTGGCCCGCCGGCCCCGAGTTCGACGTATGACTACTGGGATCGCCGTGCTCAACTTCGGTGAGCCGGCCGTGGCCGACCGCGACGTCGTCGAGGACTACCTCGAACGAATCTTCCTCGCGAACATGGACATCGAGGGGGAGACCACTCAGGAGGCCGCCCGCGAGCGCGCCCGATCGCTCGCCGAACGCCGCGCGCCCGGCCTCATCGAGGAGTACGGCGAGATCGGCGGCTCGCCGCTGAACGCCCACGCGGACCGGCAGGCCGAACTCGTCGAGACCGAACTCCGCGACCGCGGCTACGACGTGAAGACGTACGTCGGCTACCAGTTCATGGAGCCGTTCGTCGAGGACGCCGCCGAGGCCGCCCACGACGACGGCGTCGACCGCCTCATCGGGCTGCCCGTCTACCCGCTCTGCGGTCCCTCGACGACGGTGCAGGCGCTGGAGAAGCTCTCGAACGCCGTCGACGACCTCGACTGGGACGTGCCGTACACCGAGATCACGGGGTACCACACCCACTCCGCCTACGCTCGGCTGCGCGCGGACAACATCCGCGAGACGCTCAACCGCGAGGGGCTCGAACTCGACTCGGACACCCGGCTGATCTTCTCCGCCCACGGCACCCCGACGTACTACCTCGACGAGGGGAGCCGCTACGTCCAGTACGTCGAGGAGTACTGCAAGATGGTCGCAGGGATGCTCGGCAACCCCGAGTGGGAACTGGGCTACCAGAACCACGCCAACCGGGACGTGGAGTGGACCCAGCCCGACGTGGAGGACGTGATCGAGGAGATCGACGCCGAGCGTGTCGTCGTCGACCCCACGAGCTTCATGCACGAGCAGAGCGAGACGCTCGGCGAACTCGACCACGACCTGCGCGAGGAGGCCGAGGAGGAGGGACTCGGGTTCACTCGCGTCCCGGTCCCCTACGACGACGAGCGGTTCGTCGGCCTGCTCGCGGACCTGACCGAGCCGTTCATCGCCGACTTCGATCCGGACCTCTACGGGCTCCAGCAGTGCAAGTGCCGGCCGGAGCCGAACGCGATGTGTCTCAACGCCCGCCGGAATGACTGAGGACCCCGCGGTCGCCGTCGTCGGCGGCGGGATGACCGGCCTCTCGACCCTACACGCGCTGACCGAGCGCGACGTCGACGCCGTGGCGTACGAGGCCACCGACGAGGTCGGCGGCGTCGTTCGTAGCGGCGAGATCGACGGGAAGCTGCTCGAGTTCGGCCCACAGCGCCTGCGGCTGACCGACGCGATCCGGGCGATGGTGACCGACCTCGACATCGC
>NZ_JBHUDH010000139.1:28129-42155 GCF_042678005.1 Halolamina salina
CCGGCGGCAAACTCCGGGAGGCGCCCCGGTCGCTGTCGGCGTTCCGGCGGACGGACCTGCTCTCGCCGACGGCGAAGCTCCGCCTGCTGGCCGAACCGCTGACCGATCCGATCGACCCCGAGGAGTCCGCCGAGGCGGCGTTCGTCCGGAAGTTCGGCCGCGAGGCGTACACGAACCTGATCGCCCCCCTGTTCGGCGGCACGTACGGCTCCGACCCGGCGCGAATGCCCGCGAAGTACGCGCTGAAGCCGATCATGGGGATGGAGGAGAAAAACGGCAGCCTGCTCCGGGCGGCGCTCTCCCGGCTGGTGTTCGCCAGCGACGAGACGCCGCCGCCGGCGAGCTTCGAGTCCGGACTCCAGCGCCTCCCCGAGGCGCTGGCCGAGGAACACGCCGACCGACTCCACCGCGAGACGCCCGTGACGGGAATCGAGCGCGCCGACGACGGCGACGGCGAGTGGCTCGTCCACACCGACAACGGGAGCCGGCGCGTCGATCACGTCGTGCTCACGACGCCCGCCGACACCACCGCCGACATCGTCGAGGGCGTCGACGCCGAGAGCGCGGCGGCGCTCCGGGAGTTCAACTACAACCCCCTCGTGATGGTGCATCTGGAGAGCCCCGCCCGCGCCGACGGGTTCGGCTATCAGGTCCGCCGGACCGAGCCGCTGCGGACGCTGGGCGTGACGTGGAACACCAGCCTGTTCGACCGCGACGGCGTCTACACCGTCTTCCTCGGCGGGATGCACGACCCCGGGGCGATCGATCGCGACGACGCGACGCTCGGGGAGACGGCGGTCTCCGAGTTCCGGCGCGTGATGGGCGTCGACGCCGAGGTGGTCAACGTTGAGCGCATGCCCCGCGCGTTCCCCGCGTGGGACGACTCCTGGGCTGCCAGCGAGCGCGTCGACCCCCCCGAGGGGATCACGCTCGCGACCAACTACACCGGCCGGATGGGCGTGCCGAGCCGGGTCCGCGAGGCGCGACGGCTGGCCGGGCGGCTCGCAGGCCCTGAGTAGCTACCACTCCCAGTTCTTCGCGGTTTCGACGAACGCCTCGACGCCCTCGATCGGCGTGTCGCGGTTGACGCCGTGGCCGAGGTTGAGGACGTGCCCCTCGGCACCGGCGGCCTCGATGATCTCGGCGGTCCGCTCGCGGATCGTCTCGGGGTCGGCGTACAGTATCGACGGGTCGAGGTTCCCCTGAACGGGCGTGTCGCCCAGTTCCGAACGGGCGGTCGCCATGTCGACAGTCCAGTCGAGCGCGACGGCGTCGGCGCCGGTCGCCTCCAGGCTCTCCAGTCGCCCGCCCATGTTGCGGACGAACTCGATCGTCGGGAGATCGACGCTCTCGACGATCTCGCGGTGGAGCGGGAGGACGTACTCCTGATAATCCGCCGGCGGGAGCACGCCCGCGTAGGTGTCGAACAGCTGGACGGCGTCGGCGCCGTGGTCGGCCTGCATTTGGAGGTACTCCGCGACCACGTCCGCGAAGCGCTCCATCAGCTCCCGAAACGCCTCGGGATGACGCGCGCGGAACTTCCGGACCTCCTTGCGCCCGCGGTCGGGCCCGCCGGCGACGACGTAGGACGCGAGCGTGAACGGGCCGCCCGCGAACCCTAACACGGCGTCCTCGTCGGCGACGCTCTCGCTCAGGCGGTCGAGCAGGTCCGCGACGAACGAGAGTTCCTCGCGCACGTCGCCACGGCGGCGGGCAACGTCCTCCGGCCCCTCGACGGGGTTCTCGATCACCGGGCCGACGCCGGACTCGATGTGGTAGTCGAAGCCGAGCGGTTCGAGGCAGGTGAGGATGTCCGAGAACATCACCACGCCGTCGACGCCGTAGCGCTCGTACGGCTGGAGCGTGATCTCCTCGGCGACTTCGGGCGTCTCGATCGCCTCGCGGAAACTGTACTCCTCGCGGAGTTCGCGGTATTCGGGCAGGTGGCGGCCGGCCTGCCGCATCAGCCAGACGGGCGGGCGCTCGGTGTGCTCGCCGCGGGCGGCACGGACGAGAAGCGGATCGGTCATAGCGGGGGTTCGGCCGGTCGGGGTTAGTGCGTTTCCGTTCGGGGCTGGCTACGCGTGTCGGCGGCTCTGTGTCTCGACCGACCCGTCCGATTCTCGACGGAGCAACCGTTTATCCGTCGTCCCCCCGGACTGCGACTGTGACTCGAAACGACGAGTACGACGAGGAGCTGACGGCCGACCGTGCGGAGATCGCGTCGATCCTGGAGGGCGTGGCCGACGGGGTTCGCGCCGGCGACGTTCGGCTGGGCGACGGGGCAAACGCGGTCTCCGTCGCGATGCCCGACGAACTCACCCTCGAACTCGAACTGGAAACCGAGGGCGGCGAGGCGAGTCTGGAACTGGAGATCGAGTGGCCCGCGTCCGACGCGGAATCGTCCGTTACGTCAATCGAGGAGCCGATCGGCGTCGAGGAGGAGAACGAGGACGAAACCGAGACCGGGAAGCCCGTACTCGCGGGGGCGACCGACGGACCACAGTCGATGGCCCGCTTCGAACTGTTTCAGGACAGGGCGTCGGAGTGGCGCTGGCGGCTCCGCCACCGCAACGGGAACGTCATCGCGACGGGCGGCGAGGGGTACACGCGCAAGCACAACGCCCTGAAGGGGATCCGCAGCGTGGTCGCGAACTCCCCGGACGCCGAGCTCTCCGAGGAGTTCAGCGAGTAACACCGACCGTTACACCGGGCGCAGGTGTTCGCAGTCGCCCGCAGTCACGCGCTTTCGCTCGCCGTCGTCGGTTTCGACCACCAGCGCGCCGGGGAACGCCACGTCGACGGCTTCGCCGACCACGTCGCCGCCGGGGGTCTCCACGCGCACGCGCTGGCCGAGCGTCGCCGCGTGTTCGCGCCACGCGTCGAGGATCGAGTCGGGGTCGTTCCGCAGGTCGTCGAACGTCTCCAGCAGGCGCTGGGTGAACAGTCGGCGGTCGATCGGCTCGCCGCGTTCGGCCAGCAGGGAGGTGGCGCCGTCGGGTAGCGCGTCCGCATCGACGTTGGCGTTGATCCCGATGCCGACGATCAGCCACGCGACGCGGTCGGCCTCGCCCTCCATCTCGGTGAGGATGCCACAGAGTTTCTGCCCGCCGCGCTCGGCCTCATCGTCGAGGACGAGAACGTCGTTCGGCCACTTGATCCGCGCGTCGACGCCCGCCTCCCGCGCGGCGCGCGTCACGGCGACCGCGGCCGCGAGCGTGTAGACGGGCGAGTGGGCGGGCGGCACGTCCGGACGGAGCAGCAACGACGTGTAGATCCCGCCCGACGGACCGCTCCAGCCGCGGTCCAGCCGTCCACGCCCGGCGGTCTGCTCGTCGGCGACGACGGCCACGTCCGCCCGCCCCTCGTCGGCGAGTTCGCGGGCGCGCTCGTTGGTGGAGCCGATGCTGTCGTGGAACTCGATCTCGAACGGCGCGTCGAGGCCGTACTCGATCGCGGCGCCGCCGAACTCGGCCACGTCGGTCACGCGGTAGCCGTCGTCGGTGCTCTCGATCCCCCAGCCCGTCTCCCGGAGCGCCTCGACCTGTTTCCAGACCGCCGCTCGGGAGACGCCGAGTCGGTCCGCGAGTTCGGGGCCGGCGACGCGGTCGTCCTCGAGGGCATCGAGCAGCGCGCGACGCGTGTCGGTCATGGGTGGCCGTGGGACCGGTGGGGGTAAATCGGTCGTGGTGTGGCGTCGGTGGTTCGCCTGAGGACGATTCCACTCCGTTCCAGTCGCTCGCCGTGTTCCCGACGTCTGGTCAAGTTCCCGCTTAGCACGGGGAGTACGTATGCGAATGCAGTAAGCGTCTGAAACGTATGATACTCGTTGTGCGAATCAGACAGTTTCAGAACTGTTGAACCTCCAGATGAGTCCTAAAAAGATAACGAGCTGACCAGTTAATCAGTCACCGAGCCAATCTTCACCGTCTTCGATAGTCGTGTTCGATTCGTCAGTGTAGGCCTCGATTGTGACGTCGTCCGAGAGGTCGACGGAGTCGACGTCGTCGACTTGGGCGAACACTCGGACGATGACATCGACATCCTGACCTGGGCTCAACTCCAGGTACATCGTCGAAGCCTCGTCGTTACCTTTGAACCGACTTCCGCCACGGGAGCTACCTTTAAACCCACGTGCGTGGACGCCGCCCACACTTTGGGCGATTGCGGCCGGGTTCCCGATATCCCATCCACCAACGCTGCTCACGACGCTGGTCCGATCGAAGAGAACCGGCATGTTGTCCCCGATCACGTTTTCGTCGGCGTCGTCAACAGCGAGGAACTGCACGTCCACACCACCGTCCGTGAGGTCACTGTCGGCCAGTGGGTTCTCCATCTCGACGTATATCGTATCCGTCCCTTGATTCCGGAGCTGGAACGCGGGCCAAATACGCGTCAGGCTGTCGTTCGATACGCCAGTCCCGCCGTGCCCGGAGCTACTGGCGAGATCGATGGAGATCGTGCCTTCGCTACTGGTCGAAACCGCGCTCGCATCGGACGCGATGATTCCGAGGTACGAATCGGCGTCACCGGCGACATCGACCGAAACGTTACGGTTGACCCGCGTACTCGTGAACGCGCCCGTTCCGATTCCAGCTGCCCCGGCGGCAGTGAGCGATCCGACACTGGCAATGAATTTTCGACGTTCCATTGGTTTGACTACCTCGTCGTGCACTCCTCGTGGCACCGCGCCACTCGAGGGCACTCACTCGACTCCAGTCACCATTTGTAGGTAGTATTGACACGACTGAGACCGGTCAGGGAAGGACTGACAATATCTGACTTCCCGCAGCCCAACTCTGAGCGTACGTCAGGTCGCCTCTGATATGTCAACATTCCTAATTTGTTTGGAGAAAGTGCTGGCAGAAAGCCGTTTTACGGGCCTCGTTCCCGGCTTATCGCTCCTTCGAGCGGCTTCTCGACTTCCTTCCGGTCGACGTTTTCCAGCCCCGCTCTCGCAGAGACTTGTCGACACACCTCCGCGACGCTCTCCCTCTCTCGTTCGGAATCCTTTTGCGCTGCCTCGGCGACGTTGCGCACAATGACCGCAGGTGGTCCACAGTGACGATGGAGGACCGCATCGAGGAACTCCGCGAACGCCGCGAGGAAGCCCTGAAGGGCGGCGGCGAGGAGCGCATCGAGCGCCAGCACGAGAAGGGGAAGATGACCGCCCGCGAGCGGATCGACTACTTCCTCGACGACGGCACGTTCACGGAGTTCGACCAGTTCCGAACCCACCGCAACCACAAGTTCGGGATGGAGGAGAAACAGGTGTACGGCGACGGCGTCGTCACGGGCTACGGCGAGGTCGACGGCCGGAAGGTGTTCGTCTTCGCCCACGACTTCACCGTCTTCGGCGGCTCGCTCGGCGAGGTGTTCGCCGAGAAGGTGACGAAGGTGATGGACAAGGCCACGCAGGTCGGCGCGCCCGTCGTCGGCCTCAACGACTCCGCCGGTGCCCGGATTCAGGAGGGCGTCGACGCGCTGGGCGGCTACGCCGAGATCTTCCGGCGCAATCAGGAGGCCTCCGGCGTCGTCCCGCAGATCTCCGCGATCATGGGTCCCTGCGCGGGCGGCGCGGTGTACTCCCCCGCCATGACCGACTTCACGTTCATGGTGAAAGACACCAGCCACATGTTCATCACCGGTCCCGACGTGGTGAAGACGGTCACCGGCGAGGAGGTGAGCTTCGAGGAACTCGGCGGCGCGGTCACCCACGCCTCCACCTCCGGCGTCGCTCACTTCGCCGAGGAGAGCGAGGAGGACGCGCTCGACGACATCCGGCGGCTGCTCTCCTACCTCCCGCAGAACAACGTCGAGGACCCCCCGCGGGTCGAGCCATGGGACGACCCCGAGCGCGCCGACGAGTCGCTGAACTCGGTCGTCCCCGACCAGCCGCGCAAGCCCTACGACATGCACGACGTGCTGGAGTCGGTCGTCGACGAGGGCTCGTTCTTCGAGGTACAGTCCGAGTTCGCGAAGAATCTCGTTGTCGGCTTCGCCCGGATGGACGGCCGCTCCGTGGGCGTGCTCGCGAACCAGCCCCGCGTCAACGCCGGCACGCTCGACATCGAGGCCAGCGAGAAGGGCGCGCGGTTCATCCGCACCTGCGACGCGTTCAACGTCCCCGTCCTGACGTTCGTCGACGTGCCCGGCTTCATGCCCGGCACCGATCAGGAGCACAACGGGATCATCCGCCACGGCGCCAAGCTGCTGTACGCCTACTGCGAGGCGTCGGTGCCGCTGCTCACCGTCATCACGCGGAAGGCCTACGGCGGCGCGTACGACGTGATGGCCTCGAGCCACGTGGGCGCCGACGTGAACTACGCGTGGCCGACCGCCGAGATCGCGGTGATGGGGCCGGAGGGCGCGGTGGACATCCTCTACAGCGACGAACTGGAAGAGGCCGACGACGTGGAGGCCCGGCGACAGGAGCTCATCGACGAGTACCGCGAGGAGTTCGCCAACCCCTACACCGCCGCCGACCGCGGCTACATCGACGACGTGATCGAGCCGCCGGAGACCCGCGAGCGGCTGATCTCCGACCTCGAAATGCTGCAGGGCAAGCGCGAGCAGACGCCCCAGAAGAAACACGGTAACATCCCGATATGACTGACTCGCTCGTCGAGCGCCTCGACCTGCCCGACGACGCCGACGACGCCGAAGCGGCGGCCATCGCCGCCGCGGTCGGCGCCCACATCCGGGACAGCGAGGCGGCGGCCGCGGCGGAGGCGGCCCAGAGCGAGACCGAGAGCTGGCAGGGCAACCGCTGGGGGTTCGCGGGCCGCGTCGAGTCGACACAGCGCCGGACCGTCAGAGTGCGCGACGGGACGCCGACGGACGCTTGGAGCGCCGCCGGCCGGTCCGAGCGGCTCTGAGGCGTTACTCGTCGGAGAAGTAGAGGTACGTCCGCGGCGCGACGATCCCCAACACGACGACGATCCCGAACGCGATCCACTCGGAGACGTTGGTGAACGTCGCGACGCCGATACCCAGCACGGCGGCGACGACGGCGAACGCCAGCCGGACCTTGATCTCGCGGTCGAAGTCGAGCTCTTCGGGGTCGCTCATGCCGTCGCTGGGGGCGGCGGCGTCCTGAACGCGTCGGTTCTACTCGGTCAGCACGACGTCGCCGCCGGCGATCTCGCCGCCCTCGACGATCTCACACCGCAGGCCGCCGCGGTGGACCAGCGCCTCCCGAACCCCTTTCTCCTCCAGCTTCCGTTCGAGGTACGTACAGGGCTCACAGAGCTCGGTCCCTTCGACGACGGCGTCGCCGACGCGGAACTGCTCGCCCAACAGGCGGTTCAGCCCCACGCCGCGGACGGTGAGGTTCCGGCGGTGGACCCCCGGCTCGAACGACACGTCGTAGTCGGCTTCCGCCTGCTCGATCGCCTCGGCCTCGATCAGCGTCAGGTCCCGGGTCCGCTCCTCGTCGTCGGTCGAGAACGTCCCCTCGTTCTCGAAGTAGCGATCGCCGGTCAGCCCCTTGCCCACGACCGCCTCGACGGACTCCCGCGGCTCGGGCGGGGCGCCCGCCTCGCCGGCGACGTGGATGCGTTCGACGGTTCCAGTCACGGTCAGGAGTCGGTGCGGCCACCAATAAGTGCGAGGATGGCGGTGGCTACTCCGCGCCGGCGAACTCGTCGAGCGTCGGCGGGCGGCCGCGGGGGNCGTTCGCTTACCAGTGCGCCGTCCACGTCGAGTTGGAGGCGGTCGACCGCCTCGTGGCCCACGCGCTCGGTCGCCTCGGGCACCGTGTAGACGCCCAGCCGCCACTGCTGGTACTGGGCGGTCCGGAGCGCCTTCACCAGCGGCGACTGCCGGCCGAGTTCGCGGATCTCGTCGCCGACCATCACGCGGCTGGTGGACTCCCGCATCGACGGCTCGCTGGGCACGTCGAGGATCACCTCCCGCGGATCGAGGTCACAGGCCGCGGCGATCTCGGCCTCCAGCTCTCGGGTCTCCTCGTGGCCCGCGTCCAGCAGCCAGTCGGGGACGCCGCCCAGTTCGGCCCACACCGCGCGCTTGAACAGGTCGCGCTCGGCGTAGCGGCGGGCGAACGCCGCCGTCTCCTCACAGAGCCGGAGCGCGACGATGAGGCCGTGGTCGTCCATACGCCGGAGCTCCTCGGCGGTCAGGTCGGGGTCGCTCCGGAGCAGGCGCTCGGAGGCCTGCCGCAGCATCGCCTTGCTGATCCGGGCGACGTGGTGGGAGTAGACGGTGGGGTTCATCAGCGCCCGGGCGACCAGCAGCGACTCCGCGCTCTGGACGTTGCCCGGCGCGAGCACGAGCTCGCCGTCGACGAACCGCAGCGCCCGGACGAGCCGCCCGGGGTCGATCGTGCCGTAGGGAACGCCGGTGTGGTGGGCGTCCCGGACGAGGTAGTCCATCCGGTCGACGTCCAGTTCGCCGGAGACGAGCTGGCCGAACTTCCCCTCGCCGGCGACCAGCCCCGCGACCCGGGAGGGGTCAAGCCCGTTTGCCCGGAGCACGTCGCCGACCTGCCCCTCGGTGAGCAGCTCGTCCACGTCGTCGTGGTACTTCCCCGTCTCGCGGTGGGTCAGCGACTCGATGTTGTGCGAGAACGGGCCGTGCCCGACGTCGTGGAGCATCGCCGCCGCCCGGACGCGTTCGGCGTCAATGCCGTCGACGCCCAGCTGGTCGAGCGCCTGCTCGGCGAGGTGGTAGACGCCGAGCGAGTGCTCGAAGCGCGTGTGGTTCGCGGAGGGATACGCCAACTGCACCGTCCCCAACTGCTTGATGTGACGGAGCCGCTGGACTGCGGGGGTGTCCAGCAGGTCGGCGGCGACCCCCTCCACCTCGATGTGGTCGTGGACGGAGTCCTTGATCGTGGTCATACGCCGGGTTTCGGCGGCATCCGGTAAAAAGGGCCGCAGATTTCGACGGTGTCGGACGTTACTCCCCGCTCTCGAACTCCCGCTCGCCGAGGTGGCTGCGCAGCGTGTCAACGTCCTTGTTGCCGGCGCCGGTGTTCAGCAGGACGACCGTGTCGTCCTCGCCGAGTTCACCCTCCTCGGCGAGACTGAACGCCCCAGCGGCCGCGGCCGCACAGGTCGCGCCCATCTCCACGCCCTCGGTCTGTGCGATCTGGACTGCGGCGTCGAGGATCGCCTCGTCGCTGGCGGCGACGGCGCCACCGCCGCTCTCCGCCAGCGCGTCGAGGATCAGCGGGCTCGCGCCCGGATCGGGGACCGCGATGCCGTTGAGCACCGTGGAGATGTTCTCGTCGCCCCACGCCTCGTGGATCGACTTGCCCTGCTCCCACGCTTCGACGACGGGGGCGCAGCCGGCGGCCTGTGCGGCGTACATCCCCGGCAGTTCGTCGATCAGGTCGAAGTCGCGGAACTCCTTCGCGCCCTTGTGCATCCCGACGAGGCCGACGCCGCCGCCGGTCGGGTAGACGACCGCGTCCGGCACGTCCCAGTCGAGCTGTTCGACCGTCTCGTACAGCATCGTCTTCTTCGTCTCGTGGCGGTAGGGGGTGACGAACGTCTTGGTGGAGTACCAGTCCTCCTCGTCCATGCGCTCGCTGTAGGCGGCGCCGGCGTCGGTGATCTCCCCCTCGACGACGTGGAGTTCACCGCCGTGAACCTCCACCATCGCCTTCTGCGTGTAGCCCGCGCGCTCGGCCAGCCAGACGTGGGCGTCCATCCCCGCGCGGGCCGCGTACGCCGCGGCGGCCTGCCCGGCGTTGCCGGCGGTGTTGAGCGCGATCGTATCGGCGCCGTGCTGGGCGGCGGCGGTCACCGCGCCGGTCTGCCCGCGGTCCTTGAACGTCCCGGTGGGGTTGTGCCCCTCGTCTTTGATGTACACCTCGCCGACGCCCATCGCGTCGGCGAGCGTCGGGCACTCGACCAGCGGCGTTGCCCCCTCGCCGATCGAGACGGCGACCTCGCGGGGGAACGGCAGCAGCGCGTCGTAGCGCCACAGCGAGTCGAAGCGCTCCCCCTCGAACGTCTCTCGGGACACGTCGATCTCGTCGTAGTCGTACGCCGGGTCGAGGATGCCGCCGCAGTCCGGGCAGCGGTGGGTCGCGGTCTCGGCGTCGAACCGCTCCCCGCAGTCGATGCAGTCGAGCCCGGCGAACGCGTCGGTGGTCTCCATGGCCGACGGTGTGAGTCCCACGGCTAATGGGTTGTCCGATCCGGCAAGGCACACGCGCGGGCCGGCGACCCCGGACTCCGCCGCTGGCGGCAGAGTTAGGTAGACACAGCCACACACTCCCCTCGTGTACCGTCCCGCTCCCCGCACGGACGTTCCCGGAGGTGGTCCGCGACGATGACCGACGACGCTCGGTCCGACGGCGGCGACGCGGCCGTCGAGACCGGCGGCGACGCCGGCCCGTCGACGCTGGACCCGCTATCGGTCGACGCGGCGGCCGACCTGATCGACGAGATCGTCGACAACGTCGAGCGCGTCATCGTCGGCAAGCGTGACGCCATCGAGCACATCCTCGTCGCGACGCTGGCCCGCGGCCACGTCCTGCTGGAGGACGTGCCCGGGACCGGGAAGACGATGCTCGCGCGCTCGGTCGCGACCTCCGTCGACGCCTCGTTCCGCCGCGTCCAGTTCACGCCCGACCTGCTGCCCTCCGACGTGACGGGCGTGAACGTGTTCAACCAGAAGACCCAGGAGTTCGAGTTCCAGCCCGGGCCGGTGTTCGCGAACGTGGTGCTGGCCGACGAGATCAACCGCGCGCCGCCGAAGACCCAGAGCTCGCTGCTCGAGGCGATGGAGGAGCGACAGGTGACAGTCGACGGCGACACCCGGAGCCTCCCCGAGCCGTTCGTCGTGATCGCGACCCAGAACGACGTGGAGACCGGCCGCACCTACGAGCTCCCGATGGCCGAGGTCGACCGCTTCGCGAAGAAGCTCCGGCTGGGCTACCCCGACGGCGAGCAGGAGGCCGAGATCATCGGCCGCACCGCCGGCCACCACCCGATCGAGGAGTTAGAGCCCGTCACCGACGGCAAGCAGCTTCGGCGCGCCCGCGAGACGGCGAGTCAGGTGACGCTGCGCGAGCCGGTCCGGAGCTACATCAGCCGGCTGGCCGAACACACCCGGAACGAGGCCCAACTCGGCGTCAGCCCCCGGGGGAGCATCGCGCTGGCCCGCACCTCGCAGGTCCGGGCGCTGCTCGACGGGCGCGACTACGTCACTCCCGAGGACGTACAGGCGGAGGCCCGGACGGTGTTCGCCCACCGCATCCGGCCGCGAACGGGCAGCGAGACCGGCGAGGACGTGGTCGCCTCGGCGCTCTCGACCGTCCCCGTGGAGTGATGCTCACGCGCCGTGGCCGTGCCGTCGCCGGGGTCGCGGGGCTGGCGCTGCTGCTCGCGGGGATTTTCGGCGCCCGCGCGCTCAACGCGGTCGTCGCCCCCGCGGCCGTCGCGCTGGTTGCCGGCTACCTGCAGGTCCGATTCGTCCCCGCCGTCGCCGTCGACCGCACGCCGCCGGAGAACGCCCACGCCGGCGAGACACGGACGGCGGAACTCTCCTTCCGCACTCGCGACGGCGACTCGATCTCCCGGCCGTTCCTCGGCGACGTGACCGAGCGCGTCGGCGAGGGGCTGTGGCCGGTCACCTCGGAGAACGCGACGGTCCGGGAGCGCCCCGACGGCGACGCCGAGATCACGTTCGAGACGGCCGTCGGCGCCGAGCCGATCGAGTACGAGGTGGAGTACCGACAGCGCGGCCAGCACACGCTCGGCCCGCTGACGGTGACCGCGACCGACGCGTTCGGCCTCCACGCCCGCGAAACCGAACTCCGGGGGACGGAGACGACGATCGTCTTCCCGCGGGTCCGGCGGCTCGGCGTCGTCGGGCGGCGGTCGCTGGGGCGGCTGCAGGAGTACAGCCGGAGCGACCAACGCGGCGAGTTCGAGGAGCTCCGTGAGTACGTCCCGGGCGACCCGCTGCGGGACATCCACTGGAAGACCACGGCCAAGCGCGACGAACTGATCGTCACGGAGTTCGCCGCCGACACTGACGTGGCGTCGGTGACCGTCGCCGCCGGCGCGAACGCCGAGGGCGCCGACGCGATGGCCGAGGCGACCGCCAGCGTGGTGCTCCCGCTGGTGGCAGACGGCGTCCCGGTCGAGCTCTCGCTCCCGCGCGGGGAGCTTCGGGTCGGCCCCGAGTACGGCGGACAGGGGGCGATGCTCCGGACGCTCGCGGTGGTCGACTCCGGGCCGGTGCCTAACCCCGACGCCGACGTGGTGATCAAGGGCCGGGCCGACGACGCGACCGTCGAGGTGCGCGGGCGCCGCCACCAGTTCTCGGAGATGGTGGAGGCACGGACGACGGGCGACACGACGCCGGCCCCGGAGGTGGAAGCGTGACGACCGCCCCCGGCCGCGGGTCGGGGTTCGCGACCGGAACGGACTGGTCGCTCCGGTCGGCGATCCTCTCCCCGGGGATGCTCGGGTTCGCCGTCCTCACGGCGTCGTACCTCCGGGTGCTGTTCCACGTCACCGACGTAGTCGGCGGCACGGGGGCGTTGCTCCTCGAGGTCGGCGTCGTGCTCGCGCTCGGCGCGGTGCTGGCCGGCCGCGTCGACACCCGGACGGCGCTGGTGGGGAGCGCGGCGGCGCTGCTCGCCGGAATGGCGGCGTACTACTTCTCGATCCCCGCGAGCCAGCGCGCGCTGATCGACGCCGGCGCCGTACTGACCGACCTCGCGGCGCTGCTCAGCGGGCTCTCTGTGTTCCGGCTGGTTCAGGCGGAGATCTGGGCGCTCGCGGTGCTGCCCGCGCCGCTTTTGGGCTCGTGGCTGCTCGCGCTCCGGGGGAACTACCCCCTGAGCGCCGCGGTCGGCGGCAGCGCGCTCGGGCTGTTCGTGCTCACGGGCGACGCCGGCTTCCTCACTACGCTGGCGGGCGTCGTCGGCGCGGCGGTCGCGGTGGGGTTCGGCGAGCTCTCCCCCCGGCGGGCGATCGCGCTCCACTGGGACACGGTTGTGCTGGTGGTGACGGTGATGATCGTGCTCTCCTCGACTGTCTCGCTGGTCCCGGGCGGGGCCGGCGGCCCCGTCCTCGGCGGCAGCGCGACGCCGACGCTCGAAGGCAACGTCGTCGACAACGCCGACAACGTCGGGATCGTTGGCGCGATCCGGCTCTCGCCCGAGGTGCGGTTCTCCGTCGAGTCCGAGCGCCGGGGGTACTGGCGCGTCGGTGCCTACGACCGCTACACCGGCGGCTCGTGGGTCCGGAGCGGCGAGGCGCGCAGCTACGACGGCCGCCTCGACAGCCCGCCCGGCCCGACAATCGGGGTCGAACAGACGATCACCGCCGAGACGACGATGAACTCCATGCCCGCGATCTGGAAGCCAGTCACGGTCGATGGGACCGTCGAGCGGGCGACGCAGGTGACCGCCGAGGGCGGCCTCCGCGCGGCGGCGCCGATCGCCGAGGGGGAGTCCTACAAGGTCGTCAGCCAGCGCCCGGTGTACACGACTCGGGACCTCCGGATGGCCGGCACCGACTATCCCGAGAGGATCGAACAGCGGTACCTCTCGCTGCCCGACAGCACGCCCGACCGCGTGGGCGAGCGCGCGGCCACGGTCGCCGACCGGGCGAACGCCTCCACCCCCTACGACACCGCCGTCGCGATCGAGTCGTACCTCGAACGAACCAAGGAGTACTCGCTGAACGTCGAGCGCCCGCGGGGGAGCGTCGCCGACGCGTTCCTGTTCGAGATGGACGCCGGCTACTGCACCTACTACGCGACGACGATGGCCGTGATGCTTCGCACGCAGGGGATCCCGGCCCGGATGGTGACGGGCTACACCCCCGGCGAGCGCGTCGGGGAGGACGAGTGGGTGGTCCGCGGGCTGAACGCCCACGCGTGGGTCGAGGTGTACTTCCCGGCGACCGGCTGGGTCGCGTTCGATCCGACGCCGAGCACGCCCCGCGAGTCCGCGGCCGAGCAGCGCATCGCGCAGGCGCGCCAGAGCGGCGAGGACGGCGTCGACACCAACCGGACCGGTCCGGGCGGGTGGACG
>NZ_JBHUDH010000140.1:0-1942 GCF_042678005.1 Halolamina salina
GACGCGGATCGAGAACGGGATGGCAACCGCGCCGAGGGTGACGGAGTCTCGATCGACGTGGCCGACGGCAGCGAAGGAGAGGCCGACAGCGCGACGGAAGAGACAGCAGAGTCCGACGACTCGCCGGAGCCGGACGTCGAGGCCGAACTCGACTCCATCCGGGAGGAGGTCAGAGGGTCCGAGGACGAGGGTGACGACGCCGACGAATCGGCCGACTCCGGACCGGGCGAGGACGCCGAGGACACCGCGGCCGAGTAGCTACTCCTCGACGGGGCGGAACCGGAACCCGTCCCAGTCCTGACTCTCCGGCTCGCGGATTCCCTTTTCGGGATCGCGGAGTTCGTCGACGTGGAACGGCTCGACGGTGTCGCCTATCTCGACGTTCGCGTCCTCCAATTGTCCCAGCGCGCGGACCGGCACGCCGTCCACGTCGAACTCCACGATCGCGAGGTGGTTGGGCTGGCGGACGCCCGGCGGCGTCGCCGTCGAGGTGGTCCACGTCACGACCTCGGCGGTGTACTCGCTGAGGTCGACGGTACCGACGGGTTCCTCGCCGCCCGGGCCGCGCGGGTGGCCGGGGTAGGTGACGCTGCCGTCGGGGTAGCGGTACGCGGTCATCTCGGGGTCGGAGTTCTGATCGGTCATTCTGCCTCCGGGGTTTCGAGGATCGTCGTGGTCACGCAGTTGCCGAAGCCGCCGACGTTGCAGGCCAGCCCGACTTCGGGATCGTCGAGCTGTCGGTCGCCGGCCTCGCCGAGAAGCTGTTCGTACACCTCCACCGCCTGTGCGACGCCCGAGGCGCCGAGGGGGTGGCCCTTCGACTTCAGGCCGCCGGAGGTGTTGATCGGCAGGTCGCCGTCGCGTTCGGTGCGTCCCTCCTCGATGGCCTTCCAGCCCTCGCCTTTCTCCGCGAAGCCGAGGTCCTCGAACTGCAGGAACTCGAGGATGGTGAACATGTCGTGGAGTTCGGCGAAGTCGACGTCCTCGGGCGATCGATCGGCCATCTCGTAGGCCTGATCGCTCGACTCCACGACGCCGCGCATCGTGGTCGGGTCCGCGCGCTCGTGGACGACGTGGGTGTCCGTCGCGCCCGCGACGCCGCTCACGACGACGTACTCGTCCGTGATCTCGCGGGCGACCGACTCCGGACAGAACAAAAGCGCCGCGGAGCCGTCGGTGATCGGGCAGAAGTCGTAGAGGCGGAGCGGGTCGGCGACGATCGGCGAGTCGAGGACGGTGTCGAGATCGACCGCCTTCCGGAACTGCGCCTTGGGGTTGTCGACGCCGTTCCTGTGGTTCTTCACGGCGACTTTCCCGAGGCTCTCCCGCGGCGCGTCGTACTCGTCGAGGTAGAGTCGCGCCGTCAGCCCGGCAAAGGAAGGGAGCGTGACGCCGTGTTTGTACTCCACCGGGTGGGTCAGGGAAGCGATCACGTCCGTCGCCTCGCCGGTGGTCTTGTGGGTCATCTTCTCGCCGCCGACGAGCAGCGTCATCTCGCTGGCCTCGGAGGCGACCGACTGCCACGCGGCGTAGATGCCGGCACCCCCCGAGGAGGATGTCTGGTCGATCCGTGCGGTGTAGGCCGGCTGAGCGGCGAGATCGTGGGCGAGCATGTTCGGGGCGCCCGTCTGCCCCTCCAGTTCGCCGCTGGCCATGTTCGAGACGTACAGGTGGTCGACGGCGTCGGCGGCGACCCCGGCGTCGTCGAGGCACGCGGCGCCGGCCTCGGCGAGCAGGTCCCGCAGCCACTCCCCCTCGCGATCGCCGAAGGGGGTCATCGACGCGCCGACGATGGCGACTCGGTCCATACCCGTTGCCCGGACGCGGGTCGCTTACGCGTTTCCCTTCGCCGAACACGAGCGATTTATGCCCGCGCCGGCGCGACTCCCGGCCATGGATCTCGCGGACCCCGCGGACGCCGGGAAACTGTCGGGGGGGCGCG
>NZ_JBHUDH010000140.1:2012-9408 GCF_042678005.1 Halolamina salina
CACCGCGGTCGGCCTGCTGGCGATCGTCGCCGCGGTCGTGTTCCTCTCGGTCGGCCAGCCCCACACTGACGCGCTGACGCTGTCGGGCGACGTCGTCGTCGTCGCGCTCGGCACCGTACTGACCGCGGCCGTCTGGCTGCTCACGCTCGACTCGACGGTGCTGTTCGGCTTCCCCGCCGAGTACGCGTGGATCGAGAACCACCGCTGGGCCGTGCTCGCCGGGGCGGTCGTCCTCACGGCGGCCTCGGGCCTGCAAGCCCGGACGGCGCTGTGACCGACTGGCCGCCCGTCGACCTGACCGACGCCGCGGCGGTCGCCGAGCGCCGCGACGCGGTCGTCGAGGCCGTCCGCGACCACGCCGGGCGGATCGCCTACGAACTCGCGCTGCTGGAGGGCGGCGACTACGGCCGCGTCGAGTTCGAGACCGACGGCGGTACGTGGACCGTCAAGTACGAGGCCGGCGATCTGGAGTTCCTCCTGTTCGACCCCGACAGCGGCTCGGAGGTGTACGTCGTCTCCACCAAGCGCCAGCCCGAACCCGGCGCGCTCGCGACGGCACTCGCAGACTACCCGGCGTTCGTCCGGGCGTTCAACGACCACGTCAGGGCCGCCGAGGAGCAGTTGGAGAATGCCCCGACCGAGTTCCCGGAGCCCGCGAGTACCGAGGAGGCCGTGAACGAGCGCCGGCGTGTCCTCGACCGCGTGGAGGAAATCTGCGACGAGATCGCAGGCCAGCTCCACCGCCTCGAAGGCGGGGAGTACGGCACCTACGAGAGCCGGATCGACGGCCAGCGGTGGGAGCTCAACTGGGACCGCGACGGCGTCTCCTACCTCCGGATCGGCGGCAGCGACGGCGTCTACCTGCTCTCCCAGTACGCGCCGCCGGAAGCCAGCGATATCCGCCGGTACGTCCCGCAGTTCCCCGCGTTCGTCGAGGCGTACAACGAGTCGGTCGCCGATCGGACCGAGACGCTCTCGCGGGTCGAGTTCTGAGTCGTGTCGAACGCGCCGCCGGCGTCGGGATGTACGACCCGAAAGGGCCTTAAGTCGCACCGCGCTACGTTTTGGTGGACTAGGTCGGGCGGTTAGGCCCCGCTCGCAACCCCCGAGATAGTCTTCAGGGGGGACCGAACCCCGGGCGCGTCCGGTCAGACCGGCACGGGCCTCGGGAGCCGACGTGGAAGCCTCGTCCGCCGGGGACAGCGGTCCGCGACGCTCGCCCGCAGGGGCGATCCGCCGCGGTTGGTCGACGGCACTGGGTCAGGCGCGGAAGCGAGCAGCCCACCGTCGGACGCCCGTCGCTCGTCGGGTCGCGGGGTGGAGGAGGCAACCGAGACTCCCCGTGTCGGAACGCCGGGCAATCCCGGACGTCCGCCATTCATTCCGTTCTCAGTTCGCGAGCCGACGGCTCGGCGACCGAGACGTTCGAAAAATTCCGCAATGTGCGAACCGTCTGAGACGTTCGGACCGCTCAGGCTCGCTTGTACTGATCCGGCCACTCCGGCGCGTTGTCGGCGTCGAGTTCGCGGCCGGCGTGGAGCGTGAAGTACGGGTCCCGGAGGTGCTCGCGGGCCAGTAGCACCGCGTCGGCGCGCTCGTTGCCCACCAGCGCCTCGGCGTGAGTCGCGTCGGTGATGCCGCCGACGGTGCCGACTGCGATCTCGTCACTGCCCGCATCCAGTGCGTCGCCGGAGAGCGTCTGCCCGTCCTCAGCCAGCACCTCGCGGATGGTCTCGGCGTACTGGGCCTGATAGCCCGGACCGGCCCGCGGGATCTGCTGGTCGGGGTGGATGCCGCCCGAGGAGACGTCGAGGACGTCGACGCCGAGTTCGGCGAGATCGCCGGCGAGGCGGGCCGACTGGGCAACGTCCCACGACTCCCGGTCGGGGAGCCAGTCGGTCGCGGAGATGCGCACGAAGATCGGCTTCTCGTCCGGCCAGACCGAACGGACGCGCTCACAGACCTCCCGCAGCAGCTTCGTCCGGCCCTCGAAGTCGCCGCCGTACTCGTCGTCGCGGTCGTTGGAGACCGGCGAGAGGAACTCGTGGAGCAGGTAGCCGTGGGCGGCGTGGATCTCGGGCACCTCGAAGCCGGCGTCGAGCGCGTACTCCGCGGCCTGCTCGAAGGAGTCGATCACGTCGTCGATGTCGTCCTGATCCATGCGCTCGGTCGGCGCCGTGTTCTCCTCGTCGCGGGGGTAGGGCTTCTCCGAGGGACCCTTGGGGGTCCAGCCGCCCTCGTCCGGTTTGACGAGGCGGGGACCGTCCTCCCACGGGCGACGGGTGCTGGCCTTCCGACCGGCGTGGGCGAGCTGGATCGCCGGGACGCTGCCCTGCTCGCGGATGAACTCGGCGGTCGGGGCGAGCGCGTCGGCGTGCTCCTGACTCCAGAGCCCGAGGTCCTCCGGCGAGATGCGCCCGCGGGGTTCGACGGCCGTCGCCTCGGCGATCACGACGCCGGCGCCGCCGACGGCGCGGCTGCCGAGGTGGACGTGGTGCCACTCGGTCGCCAGCCCGTCGCGGTCGTCACAGGAGTACTGGCACATCGGCGACACCATCACGCGGTTCGGGATCGTCGTCTCACGCAGCGTGAGCGGTTCGAACAGTTCGGCGTTCACAGCGGACGTTCGGTAGGGTGGGAAAAGGCGCTGTCGACCGATGTACGGATTGCCGATTTCGCGGTCGCCGCTCTCCGTTCCGGTGGTCCGTGCCGGCTTCGGGAGCTTTTCACAGCCACCGCGGGGAGAGAGCGCATGGCACTCTCGACGTCCGAGATCATGGAGATCAGTCTCGACCTCGTCGGCTGGGACGAGGTGCCGGCCGACAGCGGGGTTCACGTCCCCGCCGACGCCGTCGAAACCGCGCTCGTGGGGATCGACCTCGAGTCGCCGGAGATCCAGTTGGCCCACCGCGAGGGGTACGACCTCGTGCTCGCCCACCACCCGCCCGGCGGCGACCCGCGGGTGAACTTCGCGCCCGTACTCGACAAGCAGATCGAGTTCATGACCGACCACGGCGTCCCCGAAGAACGAGCCGAGGAGGCCGCGTCGTCGATCATCTCGGGGATGGAGCACGCCGGCCACAGCGCGAACTACCGCCACGACCCCAGTATCGCCGAGCACCTCGACCAGCCGTACATGAACGTCCACCTCGCACCGGACGAACTCGGCCGCCGGCGGTTCCGCGAAGTCGCCGACGACCTCGCCGACGACGCGACCGTCGACGCGTTCGCGGACGCGCTGGGCGAGATCCCAGAGATCGACGAGGCGATCACCGACGTGGAACTGCGCCTCGGCGAGCGCGAGAACGACCTCGGCGAGGTGGCGATCCACCACGCCGCCGGCACCAACGGCGGCAGCGACGTGGCCAGCGCCTACTTCGACAACGGCGTCGACACGGTGCTGTACATCCACGTCGGCGCGGGCGACACGGCCGAACTCAAAGAGGAGTACGGCGGCGAGGGGAAGAACCTCGTCGTCACCGGCCACATCGCCAGCGACGCGATCGGGATGAACGAGTTCATCGACGCGCTGGAGGAGGAAGGGCTGGAGTGCGACACGGTGTCGGGCTGCGGCATCGGCCGGTAGGCAGTCAGACAGTTCGGCTGCCGAATCGGTAGCTGGATGGGGGAGTCGTCCGACTGTGAGCGTATGCCCGAGGAGTTCACGCCGGAAGCGTACTACGACGAGTACGGCGAGCGCGAGTGGGACCGGCTCGACCGCGACCTCTACGGCGAACTGGAACACGACGAGACGTGGAACTATCTCGACCGCCACCTCCCCGAGTCGGGACGCGTCCTCGACGCCGGCGGCGGCGCTGGCCGGTACAGCGTCGAACTCGCCGATCGAGGGTACGAGGTGACGCTCGTCGACCGGAGCAGCGAGCAGGTCGCGCTCGCCCGGGAGAACGCCGCCGAACACGGTGTCGCGGACGCGGTGACAGCCCGGACCGGCGACGTGCGTGACCTCGATGCCGAAGCCGACAGCTTCGACGCGACGCTCTGTCTGGGCGGCCCGCTCTCGCACGTCCTCGACGCCGGAGAACGGGAGACTGCGGCCGCGGAGCTCCAGCGAGTCACTGACCCGGGTGGCCCGGTGTTCGTCTCGGTAATGGGCCGGCTGGCCGCGCTCCAGACCATCGCCCGGATGGCGGGCCGGGTCGATCCGGCGGCCGACGAAACCGAGATACTGCCCCGGCTCGCTCGGACCGGCGACTACGACGCCGACCTGCTCGAGGCGTTCGACCTCGAGCCGTCCGGGCCGCCGATGCATCTGTTCCGAGCCGACGAACTGCGCGAACTCCTCCAGCGCGCCGGATTGACGGTCCACACCCTGACCGGGCTGGAGAGCGTCGCCTCCCAGCGCCGGGACGAGTTCGACGCGCTCGGCGACGACCACCGCGAGGCGATCCGGGGGACCGTCGCGGCGCTGCGCGGCGACCCCGGCGTCGCCGACCTCTCGGGGCATATGCTCGCGGTGGCGAGCGCGTGATCCGCCGCCGGGCGTACCATTATACGTCCGGCTGAAGTACCCCGTGGCGTGACTGGGGGAACGAACGGGGACGACGAACGCAGCCCGGAGGACGCCGCGTTCCTGCGGGCGATCCGGGAGATCGAGGACTCGTCCGATGGGGCGGAGACGCCCGCCGAGACTGGAACGGACGAGACAGCCGAGGAGAGCGACCGGATCGCCGAACTGGAAGCGCGGATCGAGCGCTTGGAAGAACAGACGGCGGACGACGCGACCGAATCGGAGTCGGCGACCGACGACCGCGTCGAACTCGCCGAGGAGGTCGCAGCGCTCCGCGAGACGACCGACCGGCTGGAGTCGAGGCTGGACGAGGCGCTCGACGAACTCGACGCCATCCACGAGTCGGAGTACGGCGCACTCGACGAGAAGCGCGAGCAGCAGTTCGAGACCGCGGTGAAGTCGATGGTGGCGTTCCACCAACTGGCGACGGAAGTGCTCGACGTGCGCGTCGAGAACTACGAGCCCGCCGCCGGCCACGCCGACGCCGAGCGCGTCGAGGCCACGCGAGAGCGGATCGTCGACGCGCTGGACGTCGGGCAGAACGACGGCGGTATCGGGCCGACGCTCGAGACGAGCGACGAGGAGTGGCCCGATCCCGAGGAGGCAGCCCGAGAGGGTCGCGTGTTCTCGGGAGGCGACGAACCGGAGACGACCTCCGACGCCCCCGAGTCGGGGGTCTACCCGCCGGTCGGGGAGGACGACGCAGAGAACGAGGGGTCGGGGTCGCTCCCCGAGAGCGTCCGAGCCGACGCCGACATCGTCAAGGAGAGCACCTCCGAAGACGAGCACGCCGCTGAGGCCGACACTGAGGCCCCGTGGCGCCTCACCCGCGTCGATCCCGGCGGCGCTCGCGAGGTTCGTGACGCCGTGCTGGCGTCGGACGCCGGGGGACCCCCAGACGGGGAGGCGTACGCCCGGATCGTCGGCGAGCCGTCGGTCGGTTCCGCGAACGCGCCGGAGGGCGGCAGTCCTGCACCCGTCGACGACGACGATTGAGCGTCACGGCACGCAGTCACCCGGGAGCGATAGCTGTTCCGAGGCGGCCGCCCGAACCCCGGTTTCGCTTCGCTTAACTCCGCGGACCCGCAAGCCGGCGTGTGGACCCGTTCGACGTTCTGGGCGTCGAAACCGACGCCAACGAGTCCGACGTCTCCCGGGCGTACCGGGAGCGCGTGAAGGAGGCCCATCCCGATCAGGGCGGGTCCCGCGAGGCGTTCATGCGGATCCAGCAGGCCTACGCCGCGATCCGGAACGGCAACGTCGAGGTGGCCGAGGACGGCTCGGCGGAGTCGACGGCCGCGACGGAGCCGACCGCGACCCACGATCAGGGGCCGCCGCCGGGCACCGCCCGGATGGAGTATCTCGACTTCGAGGTGCTGTCGGACCACGGCTGGGAGATCGACGACGACGACCTGTTCGAGGCGGCGTCGAACGCCGACCTCGAGCCCGGGGAGTACGGTCGCCTGCTCGTCGACCGCGAGGAGACGCTGCTGGAGGCGGCCGAGCGCTGCGGGTTCGCGTGGCCGTACGCCTGCCGGGGCGGGGCCTGTGCAAACTGTGCGGTGCTGCTGCGCGAGGGCGAGGTCGAGATGGCCGACAGCCACGTCCTACCCGAGGGGATGGTCGAGGAGGGGATCCGGCTCTCCTGCCTCTGTCGCCCGCGAAGCGACGAGCTACAGGTCGTGTACAACGTGAAACACCTCCCGGGGCTGGACGAACTTCGACTCCCGTCCCAACGCTTCTGAGCGGTCGGGATCAGTGCGTTCGCGGTCGACCCGCGAGTTCGGGGTTCGTCCACGCCCACTCTTCGTCCACGTGTTCGAACGCGCGGTTCGGGTCGTCGACGGCCTGTCCGAGCGGTCGGGCGCCGCCGAGATCCGGCCCAACGTCGGTGATGGGGACCGCGGCGACACACCGCGTCCGCGTTGAGTAGTACACCGCCTCGTCGGCGCCCGAGAGCACGCCGATCAGCGTGCGGTTCCCGACGTCGGCATCGTACAGCAGGTCGGCGGTCCGTTTCCGGACGGACACGTCGGGAGTTCGCGGGCGCAGCGCCCGGACGAGCGCGTCGAACGGCGTCGTCGTGCGCGTTCGGGTAGCCATACACCACCGTCGGACGCGCAGGGTAAAGGGAGTGAGCCATCCCCGGAGTGAAAGTGAAGGATACGGCGAAAGTGAACGAGGCGGGCGATTTTCCGGAGCCGTCGCCGCGCGGCCCCGACGCGGAAAGGTGATGTGCCCCCTCGCCCATCGGGCGGGTATGGAGTACGTGGCGTTCGACGAGGCCGAGACGTACGAACCCGACGAGGGGTGGCAGCGCCGCGCCCTCGCCGGCAGCGATCAGTTCACCTTCGAGTGGTTCGAGAAGCCGCCGGGGCACTCCTCGCCGATGCACGACCACGAGAACGAGCAGGTCTGTGTCTGTCTCGAGGGCGAACTCACCGTCCACACCGAGGAGGAGTCGGTGACGCTTTCAAAGAACGACTCGGTCCACCTCGACGCGTGGGAGTCCCACCGCGTCGAGAACGAGACGGACGAGCGCGCCGTCGGACTGGACGTGTTCGCGCCCGGCCGCGGCTTCGAGTTCTGGACCGACCGGGAGTAGTCCGTAACTGACCGGCCGAGGGTCCGTGCGTCGGCTCTCACGGGATCGGACTCACCGACTGCCCCGGGCGTAACGTTCTCGGGTATCGCCGCCCAACGACCAGCCATGGCACAGGAGACTATCTCCGTCGAAGGAATGGCGTGTGGTAGCTGTGAAGAGACGGTCGAGTCCGCGCTCGCGGCGCTGTACGGCGCCGAGTCCGTCGAGGCCGACAACACGACCGACACCGTCGAGATCGAGGGCGAGGCCGACCCCGAGAACGA
>NZ_JBHUDH010000141.1:0-1046 GCF_042678005.1 Halolamina salina
GACCCGACGACGCTGCCGGGGCGAGGGATCATGCTGGGCGAGGCGCTGTTCGGGATGGACTCCCAGTTCGTCGCCGTCGACGCGGCGGCGCGGGACCTGACACGCGCCGGCCTGCAGTCGCGGGTGCTCGACCGCGGCACGGTGTACACGGTCGCCGGGCGCGTCCCCGGCGAGTGAGTCGGGAGCGAAGGAGTCAGTAGGGGGGAGGGGAAACCCGAAGCCATGAGCGAGTCGTTCCTCTCGAAACGGGTCGACGGGTCGGCCGCGCCGCTGGCGGTCGGCGACGCGATCGCGATCCTGGTCGTGATCGCGATCGGCATGAGCAACCACAACTCCCTGACGGGCGTGGTCGCGCTGCTCGAAACCGCCGCGCCGTTCCTGCTGGGCTGGGCGGTCGCGAGCGTCCCGGTGGGCGCCTACTCCGCCGGCGCCGCCGAGTCGGCGAAGGCCGCGGTGCCGCTGGCGATCCGCTCGTGGGTGCCGGCGGCGGTGATCGGCGTCGCGATCCGCGGCGCGCTCCAGAGCAGTTTCGACACGAACCTGGCCATCTTCCTCGCCGTGATGCTGGCCACCGGCTCGGTCGCGCTGGCCGGCTGGCGCTGGGTCGCGTTCAAACTCCGCTGAGGCCGCCGCCCGAACGCTCCGGCGATCGATCGTCGTTACCCTCGCGTCGGGCCAGTACCGGGACGGTCCATAACTTATGGAAATTCATCGGGATGGTTCCGTAGAGTTTCGGTAAACCGTATCGGTGACCACCGTTCGGATTACGTCTGGGCTACGGGAAACAGTTAATACGGATGATTTCGAAGTTCGTACTGGAGTATGACTGGCTACTACGACTACGTACTCGCCCTGATTCCGGGTGTGTTGGTCGGAGTGACGGCAGCGCTCTCGCTCCTCGGGATCCCCTTGCGTGGGGCACTGTTCCTCGGGGCGGGGGCGTCGATGGTCGTAGTCGGCCACGCTCTGTTCGTCCGGACCCCGGCGGTCGACGAGCGGTCCCGGTCGGAGGTACCCCCCCGCTCGGAGCCGCCGGGGACGAACGC
>NZ_JBHUDH010000141.1:1123-1569 GCF_042678005.1 Halolamina salina
CAGCGCGGGGGGGGCGCCACCGCCGAGCCGCGAACCAAACTCGGCAGCGGCGACCCGCCGGGGATGCTCACCAGCTACGGCGCGATACTGCCCGACACGGGCGCGATGGGCGGCTACATGTACAGCGCCGGCTTCGGCGCGGAGGACGCGTGGTTCACGACGCCGCTGTTCGACGCCGACTCCGGGGAGCCGCTGGCGGTGCTCGACGGCGCGTCGATGAACCCGTTCAAGACCGGCGCGACGGGCGCGGTGGGCGTCGACGCGCTCGCCCGCGAGGACGCCGACAGCGTCGCGCTCATCGGCTCGGGCGCGCAGGCCCGCGGGCAGCTCCGCTGCACCGCCGAGGTCCGCGATCTCGAAACCGTCTGGGTGTTCTCTCCGACGAAGGAGTCCCGCGAGAGCTTCGCGGGCGAGATGAACGAGCGCCTCGACGCCGCGGTCGCCGC
>NZ_JBHUDH010000141.1:1621-3127 GCF_042678005.1 Halolamina salina
GCGGTCGCCTCCCCGGCGGCCGCAGTCGGGGACGCCGACGTGGTGATCACCGCCACCACCGCCTCGGAGCCGGTGTTCGACGGCGACGACCTCGAACCCGGCACCCACGTCACCGCAATGGGGCAGTACGACCCCGAGAAGCGCGAACTCGACGCGACGACGATCGAGCGGGCGAAATACGTGCCGGACCTCCGCGACCGGGCGACGAAGGACGCCGGCTCGTTCCTCCACGCGCTGGAAGAGGGCGTCGTCGAGGAGGACCACATCCACGCCGAACTCGGGGAGGTGATCGCCGGCGAAGCCGAGGGACGGACCGACGACGAGGAGATCACCGTGTTCGACTCCGGCGGCACCGGGATCGAGACGGTCGCCGGCGCGTACCTGCTGTACGAGAAGGCCGTCGAGCAGGGCCTCGGGGAGACGATCGAGTTCTCGCCGGCGAGTCAGGCGTTGACCGGGGAGTGAGGCCGTGTTCGAGTGGCTGTTCCCGGGCTGGACGTCCCCGGGGCTGTTGACCGCGCTGGTCGTCGCTCGCACGCTCTGTAACCTCGGACTGACGGCGGCGATCCGTGAAGCGTCGGAGTCGGCGGTCGCGGTCGCGGCCGGCGGCGCGCTGACCGTCGCGACGACGACCCTCACCGTTGGCGTCCTGCGCGGGACGTTCGGGATCACCGCCAGCCACGTCGAGAGCCTCCTCCAACTGGCGCTGCTGGTGCTGGCGGGCGTCGTCGTGCTGCGGGAGGGGGGCACGCGCGGCCGGAACTGGGCGATCCTCGCCAGTGCGGGCGCGGTGCTACTGTACCTGTTCTCGATCCCGCTGTTCGGTGAGGCGACGGTGGCGCCGTAGTCGCCAGTCGTCGGCGAAGCGCAGTCGTCCTTCGGGGGAGCGATCGCGACGGGAACCCGCCCGACGACAGGTATAACCAATCGTATCGCCTCGTTTCGAACGAGCGGAGCGACCGTCTCACATCACCATTCAGCCCGGATCGGGCACTCACTATGCAAGACACAGCGAAATACCTCATTCACGCGAAACTGTCGGCGGACGGTGTCATCGAGAGAAGCGACGTCGTCGGCGCAGTGTTCGGCCAGACCGAGGGCCTGCTCGGCGACGAGATGGACCTGCGTGACCTGCAGGACTCCTCGAAGGTCGGCCGCATCGACGTGAGCGTCGAGACCGAAGGCGGCCAGTCCTTCGGCGACGTGACGATCGCCTCCTCGATGGACAAAGTCGAGACCGCGATCCTCGCGGCGTCGCTCGAGACGATCTCCCGGGTCGGCCCCTGTCAGGCCCGGATCGAAGTGACCGACATCGAGGACATCCGCGCCGCCAAGCGCCGGATCGTCGTCCAGCGCGCCAAGGAACTGCTCGCGAACTCCTTCGAGGAGAGCGTGCTCACCAGCGACGAACTCCACGAGGAGGTCCGCGAGTCCGTCCGCGCCGGCGAGATGGACGAGTACGAGGGCTACCCGGCCGGTCCGAACGTCGCCGACGGCGACGCAGTC
>NZ_JBHUDH010000141.1:3156-5700 GCF_042678005.1 Halolamina salina
CGACGTGGCCCGCCTCCTCGAGTTCGGTGTGAAAAACGCCGTCGCCGTCGAGGGCACCAACGTCCCCGCGGAGGTCGCCGAACTCACGACGGAGCGGACCACGACCGCCTTCCTCGACGGCGACCGCGGCGGGCAACTGATCCTCCGCGAACTCGGGCAGGTCGGCGACGTGGACTTCGTCGCGTTCGCGCCCGAGGGGGAGTCCGTCGACTCACTCCGCCGCGGCGAACTGCTCGCCGCCCTACGGGAGAAGACGCCGTACGAGGTGTACGAGCGCGCCCGGGAGGCCGGCGACGCCGAGTCGGCCCGCGAGGTCGTGACCGGCGACACGGTCCGCGAGACAGGAAGCGCGGAGGAGCCACCGATCGTCGGCGGCGACGCGGTGTCGATCGGCGACGACGACACGAGCGGCCCCGACGAGCCGGGCGGTCCGGCCGACGAGGAGTCGTCGAAGAGGCCCGTGACCGACGGGGCGGCGATCGCCGAGCAGTCACTCGTCGAGCAGGTCGACAGCACGACCGAGACGACCGAAGAGACGACGGACGAACCCGCCGAGCCGGCGACACCGACGCTGGCCGAACACGTCCGGGAGGTCGTCGGCGAGAACGCCGGCACCGTCAGGCTGCTCGACGAGGAACTGACGACGCTGACGGAGGCGCCCGCCGGCGACGCCTACGAGACCGTCGACGGCGCCGAGGGCGCCCACGCGCTGGTACTCGACGGCGAACTCGTCCAGCGCGTCCTCGACGCCGCAGCCGACCGCGACCTCCAGCACGCCGTCGCCCGCACGACCGGCGAGTTCGTCAAACAGCCCGTGACCCCACACGTCCGGCCGGTGGAAGGGTTCCTCTCCTGACCGGCCCTACCGCTCCGGACACTTCGGGAGGTGGGAAGCGATGTCGGGCACCGAGGAGCCACAGAGGCTACACTCGAAGGGGTCGGTCTGTCTGCCGCCGCGGTCGGTGTAGTCCACCTCGTAGCCGGCCTCCGAGAGCACCTCGCTGACCACGTCGCGCTGCTCGCGGGGCACCGAGGCACGCAGGCGCCGCCGGACGGAGTCGGCGGGGAGCTGCTCGACCTCCGCCTCGTTCACCTCGATCCACGCCCGGACGACGGTCTCCAGATCGTGGCTGTCACGGAGGTACGCGACTTCGGTCAGGCCGCCGGCGACGCCCTCGGTTGACCCGCCGCCGCCCGGGCCGCCGGAGATGTTGAGCGTTCCGATCAGCGCGCGGACGTTCGTCGCGAGGTTCTGTACCGGGAGCTGCTTGCGCGGGGAGGGTCCCTTCTCCGCCAAGTACTCGACGGCCCGGGAGTCGGACGGCTTCTTCGGCATGGGGACACGTGTCACTGTTGACTCCACCAACGTATACGTACGTATCGAGGCACGATTTCCGGCTATCGGTCAGCCGACGACGACCGCACGCATCAGGTAGCCGGCGTCGCCGTCGTAGGCGTCCAGCTCGACGGCGACGCGCTCGAAGCCCAGTTCCTCATAGAGCGCCTGTGCCCCCTCGTTCTCGGCGGCGACCCTCAGCGTCACTTCGGTGCCGGGAGCAAGCCGATCGAACAGGGCGCGGAACAGTGCGCGGCCGCGGCCCGCCCGGCGGTAGTCGGGGTGGACGACCAGTTCGGCGGCGTAGGTCGGCTCCCCGGGGAACCACAGGAGGTAGCCGACCACGGCTCCCTCGTCGGTCGCGACGAGCAGTTCGCCGCCGGCGACCGGGTCGAGCAGCTCCGGAGCCGGCTCGGGGAGGTACTGCTGGAGGCGGCGAACGGCCGCCCGGTCCTCGGGACGAGCCTCGCGGATCACAGGACGACCGTGAGCAGGACGCTCGCCAGCGCGCCCGACAGCGTCGCGAGGAGGTTCACCGTCTCGTTCTCGAGGCGGTCGCCCTCGACGGTGGCGCCGAGCAGGCTGTCGGCCGTCATGCCGACGACCCCGCCGACGGTGACGAGCGCGACCACGACCGGCGGCGAGCGGGTGAGGCCGAGTACCGCCACCGCGAGCACCCCGACCAGCGCGGCGCCGACGACCCCCGCGAGTTCGCCCTGCCACGTGACCGCGCCGTCGGTCCCCGGCGGGACGCGCTCGCCGGTCGTGACCAGCCGCGGGCTGTCGAACAGGCCGCCGATCTCGCTGGAGAGCGTGTCGCCGGTCGCGGTGGCGAGCGAGCCGGCGAACGCCAGCCGGAACAGGTCGGCGTCGATCGGGAGTTCGGGCGCGGCCGCGAAGCCGACGACCGCGACGAGGGCGATGCCGGCGTTACCGAGCACGTTGCCCAGCCCCCGGGCGCCCTCGTTCTCCTCGGCGACGCCGCGGTCGGCTTTCTCCTCGTAGCGGAACTTCGTCGAGAGCGTCCCCACGCCGAAGAACGTGAGTAGGAGGACGAACCAGCCCGGCCCGCCGAGTCCGATGGCGGCCAGACACAGTAACACGCCCGAGAGCATCCCCTCGACGGAGGCCGTGCCGGTGGCGTAGGTGACGCTGCCGAGGAACGCGGCGACGGCCAGCGCGAGCCCCACGTCGAGGACGTGGACCGC
>NZ_JBHUDH010000142.1:0-8742 GCF_042678005.1 Halolamina salina
GGTAGCGAGCGGGCCGGAGCGAACGCGTCGCCGTCGTCCCCCTCGAGGCGGACCGCCGGCACCGTGATCTCGTCGCCGAACGCGGCGTGATCCCGCCGCCCGACGGCTTCGCTCCCGGCGTCGACGGTGACCGGGATCCGGTAGTCGCCGTCGTCGGCCACGAGCTCGAACTGGACGGTGGTCTCGCCGTCGTTTTCCACCGTGAGCGCCTCCACGAACCGCTCGCCCCGCGTCGGCGTCTCCGTCGAGAAGGACCGGTCCACCGACGCGGTTCCCTCGTCGGTCGGCCCGCCGTCGTCGAGCCGGTCCGCGCTGGAGCCGGCCGAGACGGTTCGGGACTCGGCTCGGGACGGCTCGAACCCGGGTGTCCGGTCGAGCGAGAGCTGCCGGGAGACGCGACCTGCCGCCGTATCGACGGCGACGGAGCGTTCGCCCGCCTCCAGCACCGGGATCGAGAGGCGATACTGGCCGCGTTCGGGGATCTCGACCTCGAACGACAGCTCCCCCTCGACGGTGTGGGCGTTCTCGATGGTGACCTCGTCGACCACCGGGGCCGGGGTGTCGTTCTCGAGGGAGACGGTCAGTAGCCCGTTCTCGTCGATTTCGAGGCCGATATCCGTCGGCGTCGGCGGAATCTCGGCTCCGAACGTCGACGGCGGGAGCTCCGCGGTCCGGACGCTGACTGGCGAGGCCGGAAGCTCGCTCTCGACCCGGAACGTGTGCTCCGCTCCCGGCCGAACCGTTCCGATCTCCCGGTCGCCCGCGGCTACGTCGGTGAGGGGAACGCTCCCCTCGTTCGCGACGGTCACCTCGAGCGTCGCCTCGCCGTGGTCGATGCCGAGAGGCTCGACGGAGACGGCCACGTCGCGCTGTTCGGTTTCGATCGGCACCGTCGCGGTCGACTCCTGTTCCTCGGTCGCGACCGTCATCGTGACCGACTCCCGGTCCTCGTCGACCCCACGCAGCGACACGCGCTCGTCGACGCGGCCGCCGGGCGGGACCGTCGCCGAGAGCGTCGGCGTGGACGGGGTGGCGCCGTCGACGTCGACCGACGCCGTCGTCTCGGCCGGACCCCAGCCGTCGTTCTCGAACGTCACTCCGACGACCGAGTTCGACGGCGTGATGGGGTCGTCGACGATCGAGACGGAGACGGTTCCCTCCCCGCCGTCGACTGCACCGTAGACGGTCACCGTACCGTTGTGGTGGGTCGCCAGCAGCGACGCGTCCGACGTGGCGGCGATCGGCTCGCCGCGAACGTCCCGTAGCTCGGTGACGTCGCCGTCCCGGTCGACGAGACAGGCCTGCTTCCCGGCGTACCCCAGCAGCGTCGTCTCCGCGCTGTCGGCGAGCCACGTGAACGCCCGGTCGTTCTCCCACTGTTTGGTCTCCCCGTCGTAGCCGATCAGCTGTCCGTCCTTCAGCGAGACGACGACGGTGTCGTCCAGGAAACCGACGTCGACCGCCGCGCCGTCGAGGGTGATCGAGGTGAGCTCCTCGCCCACCGAGGAGAAGACGGTCAGGAACGTCCAGAGCGCGACCGCGACACGGCCGTCGGCGGCCGCGACCGCGGGCGTTTCGGCCAGGTCGGGGTGGGACTGGTCGAACTGGCCCAGTTCCGCCCCGCTCTCGGCGTCGAACCGGACGAACGTCTCCTCGTCCGTCGCGACGTACACGTCGCCCGCCGTCGGGTCCGCCTCGACCTGTTGGCCGTCGATATCGGCGGTCCACAGCCTCGTCCCGTCGGCGTCGAACGCCTCCAGCCCGCCGGCCGTGAGGACGTAGGCGTGATCTGCGATCGCGACGTCCGCGTCGGTCGCATCGTCGACGAGCGTGTGCCGCGTGCCGGCGCCGATCAGCTCGACGGTCCCCTCGCTGTCGGCGACGACGAGGTCGGTTTCCCCGCCGGCTGCTGCCTGCACGGAGCCCGCACGGAAACTGTCGATCCGCGTGTACGACGGTGGTTGGGAGTCGGCGTCGGTCACTCTGACCGACCTCCAGCAGCCGAGGCCCGGTGCTGCCCGGACGATAGTCTCGTGTGGGCCGACGAAGATAGCATTCGGACGATACGTTCACGTGAGTTGTAGTAAACGTTACCCACTCACGAACGCCCACCGGCGGTGGTCCTCGGCCCGAACATTCGGCGCTGTCGAAGGGTGGCTGACAGGCGAGGCCGCATCGGGATGGGATCTCTCGCGCTCCCGCCTCGTCTCCCACCCGGCCGTTCTCAGGTCACGGGGAGGGTGGTCCCGGCATCGTACTTGAGTGGTCGGCCGAGCGTTCAAGGGCGGAGGCGAGACCACGTTCGACATGCCTAAACTGGCCGCCGCCCACCCTTCGGTAGTGAGTTGGCGCGACCTGTTCGGCCACCCGGAACCGTACCCCGAGCAGCGCGACGGCATCGAGGCTGCCGTCGACGCTGCGGACGACGGCGGCTTCCTCGCGCTTGAAGGTGCCTGCGGGACGGGAAAGACGATGCTCGCGCTCTCTGCGGGGCTGGACCGCGTGCGCGATCCGGACTCCGAGTTCGAGCGCGTGCTCGTCCTCACCAGCGTCAAGCAGCAGCTGCGCCAGTTCGAGGCCGACCTCCGGACGATCAACGAGAACCTCCCCGAGGCGTACGACCCCGTCTCGGGGCTGACGCTCGTCGGGAAGGCCGACGTGTGCCCGTACGCACGCGAGAACCGCGGCGGCGTCGACGACGAGAACGTCTACGACCGCTGTGAGGGGCTGCGCGAGCGCACGCGGAACCTCACCGCCGACGGCGGGCCGACGACCGCCGACGCGCTCGCGAGTCAGGCACGCAGCCAGCAGGTCGGGATCGCGGACTCGGGCGGGGGTGGCGCCGATTACCTCGAAACTGCAGGCGAGCCGACGCCGTACCGTCCGGACACCGAGGAGTACGGCACCGGTACGGGCAGCACGGAGTACTGCCCGTTCTACGCCCAGTATCTCGCCGACCTCCCGGAGGACGGCGACCCCGCGGAGGCGGTCCCGTTCGACTTCACCGACCGCGGCCTGATCGACACCGAGGAGCTTGTCGGCCTCGCGGCGAGCCACGGCACCTGCCCGCACTCGGTGATGGGGGCGATCCTCGGCCACGTCGAGGTCGTGATCGGGAACTACTACCACGCGTTCGACCCGACCACGTCGGGGCAGTTCACCGGCGCGCTCGTCGACGACTCGACGTTCGTCGTCTGTGACGAGGCCCACATGCTCGAACCGCGGGTCCGAGACCTGGTGAGCGACGGCGTGGGCGACCGAACCCTCCGGGATGCGGTGTCGGAGCTGACGCGGATCCTCCAAGCGGTCGAGTTCGACGACGAATCGACGCCTTCGACGGGGAACGACGACGCCGACCTCGTTCGCGGCGAGCTGCAGGAGAGCGACGTGAAACTGGACGAACTCCGAAATCTCCGGGATTTCTGTGAATCCCTGCGCGAGGAACTCGACCGTCGGGTGAAAGCTCACCTCGACCGCGAGCGCCCGGGCTGGCGCGCGGAGCTGACCGAACTGGACGACCACGAACTGCCGCTGCGGGACCCCGAGACGCCCCAGCCCGACGAGATCACCGAGTGGGCAGAGCGCGAGGGGTTCGGCGAGGCCGTCTGGGCACGGGCCGAGGTCGTCGGCGCTGTCGTCGCCCGGATCCTGAACGAGGTGGAGGACGAGGACGCCTCGCGGGCGGTCACGACGGTCGGCCGGGTGCTGAACGCGTGGTACCGCGAGGACCACGAGTCCTTTTTCCGCGAGATCGAGCTCTCGCGGACGTGGGACGAGAGCGAGCGGCCGGACTCCTGGCGCCGGGCGTACAACGCGCGGCTCTCGCTGCACAACTGCGTCCCCAGTCGGGCGATCGGCGACCGGCTCGCGGAGTTCGGCGGCGGCGTCCTCATGAGTGCGACGCTCGAACCGCTCGACGTGTTCCGGGAGGTGACCGGGCTGAACCACCTCGAAGCGGAGGGGCGGCCGGTCACCACCCGGAGCTACGGGCTGGGGTTCCCCGAGGGGAACCGCGAGTCGTTCGCTGTCGACGCGCCGAAGTTCACGTACGGGAACCGCGGGGCGCCGGGCGAGGAGAACGACTGCCGGCGGATGCACGTCGACGCCGCCGCCACGGTCGCGCGCTCGCCGGGGAACGTGCTCGTGGGGATGCCCAGCTACGGCGAGGCCGAGTGGATGGCTGGCGAACTCGAGGACCGCCTCGAGAAGCCCGTCCTGCTCGACAGTTCCTCGACCGACGAGGTGACCGAGGAGCTGAAAGCCGAGTTCTTCCGCGGGGAGCCGAAGGTGCTGGTGACGAGCATTCGGGGGACGCTGACCGAGGGCGTCGACTATCAGGGCGACCGGCTCGCGGCGGCGGTCGTCTGCGGCGTGCCGATCATCAACACCGCCTCGCCCCGAACGCGGGCGGTTCGGACCGCCTACGACCGCGAGTTCGGGGACGGGTTCGAAACTGCCCTGACCGTTCCAGCGGTCCGCAAAGCCCGACAGGCCATCGGCCGGGTGATCCGCGGACCGGACGAGGTCGGCATCCGCGCGCTCGTCGACGCCCGCTACGCGCGGGAGTCCTGGAACTCCGTCCGGGAGTACCTGCCCGAACGCGAACGCGAGGAGTTCCAGCCCGTCTCGCCGGACATGCTGGAGTTCGGCGTCGAGCGCTTCTGGGACCAGCACCGCTGAAAGGCGGTGCATACTGACTGTTCAGTCAACACTTTACCCCCGGGGTGGGATAGTGTGGCTATGGCAGACGACTTCCTCGAACGGCTCGCGAGCCTTCCGAGCTTCCAGCACGCCGTCGCGTCCCCCGACGGCGACCGCGTCGCCCTCTACTACGACACCACCGGCCGCAACGAACTCCACGTGCTCGACGTTGAGACCGGCGAACGCCGCCAGATCAGCGACGGCGAGGTGCCGCGCAACGCCCGCTGGCACGTCGACTGGAGCGACGACGGCGACTGGGTGTACTTCCACGACGACGAGGGCGGCAACGAGCAGAACGACATCTACCGCATCGGCGTTCGCGGGGACCACGAGGGCGAGGTGGAACAGCTCACCGACCTCGAGGGCCAGACCGCGCTGGTCGACGTGGCCGACGACGGCGAAACCCTCCTGCTGGGCTCGAACCGCGACGGGCAGATGAACCTCTTCACCTACGACCTCCCATCCGGGGAGGTGTCGAAGCTGACCGACTACGACCGCGCGACCGCCAGCGGGGGCTTCTCGCCCGGCGTCGACCGGCTGGCGTACACGACCAACGAGTCCGACGACTACAACAATCAGGACGTCTACGTCGCCGCCGCCGACGGCTCGGACCCGCGGAACCTCCACATCGGCGAGGACGGCGCCGAGGCCGGCTTCGCCGACTGGGGTCCCGACGGCGACCGCCTGCTGGTGTCGGACAACACCGAGAACTTCGGCCGCTGTGGCGTTTACGACCTCGCGAGCGACGAGGTGACGTGGTTCGGCGATCTGACCGCCGAGGAAAGCCCGGTCGCGTTCCTCCCCGACGGCGAGCGCTTCCTCGCGCTCCGGACCCGGAACGCCGCGATCGTGCCGCTGGTGTACGACATCGAGAGCGGCGAGGGGCGAGAACTCGATGTGCCCGACGGCGTCGCCGCGTTCTCCGGCGCCCGCGCGCCGATCCTCGACGGCGAGCGCGTGCTCCTGAACCACACCACCTCCGACAGCCGGTCGGACCTGCTGGCCCACGACCTCGGGACGGGCGGGACGGAGACGCTGCTGGCCGCGGACTACGGCGAGTTCGACCCCGACCGCTTCGTGGGTGCGGAGTACTTCACCTTCGAGAGCCACGACGGCCTCGACATCGGCGCGCTGCTGTACGACTCCGGCGAGCGGCCGTCGCCGCTGGTGGTCAACCCCCACGGCGGCCCGCGTGCGGCGGACTACAAGACGTTCGACATGTACACCCAGTTCCTCCTCTCGCGGGGGTACTCGGTGCTGAAAGTGAACTACCGCGGCTCGACCGGACGGGGACGGGAGTTCGTCGAGCGCCTCTACGGCGACTGGGGCGGCGGCGAGCAGGAAGACATCGCCGAGGCGGCCCGGCAGGTCACCGCCGAGGACTGGATCGACGAGGACCGGGTCGTCGTGTTCGGCGGCTCCTACGGCGGCTACTCGGCGTACTGGCAGATGGTCCAGTACCCCGAGCTGTACGCCGCGGGCATCGCGTGGATCGGCGTGACCGATCTGGAGGACATGTTCGAGAACACGATGCCGCACTTCCGGACCGAGCTCATGGAGAAGTACCTCGGCACGCCCGAGGAGAACCCCGAGCTCTACCGCGAGCGCTCGCCGGTCACCCACGTCGAGAACCTTTCGGCGCCGCTGCTGATGGTCCACGGCGTCAACGACCGCCGCGTGCCCGTCTCGCAGGCCCGGATCTTCCGGGACGCGCTCGAAGAGGCGGGCTACGAGGAGGGTGAGGACGCGGACTATGAATACGTCGAACTCGGCGAGGAGGGCCACGCCTCCTCCGACATCGACCAGAAGATCCGGATGCTGCGCACGCTGGACGACTTCCTCCAGCGCCGACTCCCGCAGGCGACGACGACGCCCGCGGAGTAACACGCTCCAACACGGGGACGGGAGCGCCCTGATCCCGGAACTATTTATACCCGCAAGTCGACCCGAAACGGTGTATGTCTACGAGCGACAGTAACGGCAGTACGATCGAACGCATCGGGTTCCGGATGTCCGAGTTCGTCGAGCGGTGGATGCCGAGCCCGTTCGTGTTCGCCATCCTGCTCACGTACATCGTGTTCGTCGCGGGGTTGGCGACCGGGTCGGGGCCAGTCGACCTGCTCCAGTACTGGTACGACGGGTTCTGGGCGTTCCTCGGCTTCTCGATGCAGATGGTACTGATCCTGATGACCGGGTTCGTGATCGCCTACCACCCGCGGGTCAACAATCTGCTCCAGCGGCTCGCGCGGGTGCCGGCGACCGGGGCGCAGGCCGCGGCGTTCGTCGGCCTCGTCTCGATGTCGCTGGCGTGGATTCACTGGGGGTTCAGCCTCATCATGGGCGCGATCTTCGCCCGCGAGATGGGGAAGGCCGCCCACGAGGAGGACATCAACGTCCACTACCCCCTGCTCGCGGTCGGGGGGTACATGGGGCTGGGGCTGACGTGGCACTGGGGGCTCTCCGCGTCGGCACCCCTCCAGCTGACCGACCCCGCCAACATCGGCGAGGGGACCGGCTTCGGCTTCCTCGAGTCGACGGTGCCGGCCGCGGAGACGATCTTCCACCCCTACGCGATTTCGCTGACGCTGCTGTCGATCCTCTTCGCGACGCTGGTGCTGTACGTGCTGGCGCCCTCGGGTGAGCGCGCGAAGGGGATCACCGAGTACGTCGACGAAGACGAACTGTTCGACGCGACCGGTGGCGGCGCCGCCGACGAGGAGGCCGCCTCGGCGGCCGCGGAGGCCGTCGACGAGCCGGCCGAGACCGACGGGGACCTCCCCTCCGAGCGACTCAACAACAGCCGGGTGCTGGGCGGCCTGATCGCACTGTCGGGGGTACTCATCCTCGCCTACCAGTTCGTCCAGAGCGGGCTCGGCGCGTTCACGCTCAACGCCGTCAACTTCGGCTTCCTGATGGCCGGCGTCCTGATCTACCAGCGGCCGGCGTACTACCGCGAGCGGTTCAACGACGCCGCCGGCGCCGCCGCCGGGATCATCCTCCTGTTCCCCTTCTTCGCGGGCATTCAGGGGATCATGAGCGGCGCGGGGCTGGCGACGCTACTCGCGGAGGCGCTGCTCAGCGTCTCGACCACGGCGACGTACCCCGTGATCGCGTGGGTCACGGGCGCGATCGCGAACCTGTTCGTCCCCTCCGGCGGCGGCGAGTGGCTGGTCGTCGGCCCCTCGGTGCTGCAGGCCGCACAGGATCTCGGCGTTCCCTACGGGCAGGCGACGATCGCCTACGCGGTCGGCGACGCCCACACGAACCTGCTGAACCCGTTCTGGGCGCTGCCGCTGCTGGCGATCACCGGCGTGAAGGCCCGCGAGATGTTCGGCTACGCGATCGCGATGCTGCTGGCGCTGATCCCGTTCCTCGCGATCGTGCTTTGGGCCGTCCCGTACTGACGTAACGCCCCCCGTGTTTCCGAGCCCTCCGTCGCTTCGCCGCCCGTACTACGGCTGGGCGGTCGTCGCGGCCTCGTTTCTGGGGACGTTCGTCGTCTTCGGCCTGAGCTACTCCTTCGGGGTGTTCCTCGAACGGATCGTCGACGACTTCGGCGGCGCACGGGGGCCGAGTTCGCTCGCCTTTGGCGTCCAGACGGTCGCGATCTACGTCGGTGCGAGCGGGCTGGGCGTGCTGATCGATCGCTACGGCACGCGCCGGGCGCTGGCCGTCGGCGCCCTCCTGACCGTCGGTGGGTTGGCGGCAGCGAGCCGGGCGGAAAACCTACTCACGCTGATTCTGACCTACGGGGTCATCACGGGCGTCGGGCTGAGCATCGTCTACGTCGTCGCCTACGGCACGGTCACGCGGTGGTTCGACCGGCGGCTCGGCCTCGCGGGCGGGCTCTCCTCGGCCGGGCTGGGGATCGGGATGTTCGTCGTCGTCCCCTCGGCGGCGTCGCTGATAGCCGAACTCGGCTGGCGGGACGTGTTGCTCGTGCTGGCGGCGGTCGCCGGCGGCCTCCTGCTGCTCGCGACGCTGCTCGTCCGCGACGACCCCGGCTCAGCGGGCGTCGACCCGCCGCCCGAGGAGTTCGTC
>NZ_JBHUDH010000143.1:0-17475 GCF_042678005.1 Halolamina salina
CCGCCGCCGCGACCGCAGCGACGGCCGGTACGGCAGCCGCCCAGTCCGAGACCGAACAGCAGGACCTCGTTCCCAACTTCGACAGCGAGTACACGCCCCAGCCGCGGCTCACGGGCGCGCAGTTCCGCGTGACCGAGCACGACGTGGCCGACATGGGCGAGCTCGACTACGTCGACAACGACGGGAACATCAAGTCGTTCACCGAGGAGTTCGGGGCCGTCCTCGCCGAGCCGCCGGAGGCGGACGACGAGACCCACAACCCTGTGGGCTTCCACCCTAGCGAGATCGACACAAGCGAGTACACCGCGTTCCCGCGAGACGTGACGCGGACCAACGCCGACGGCGAGGAAGAGCCCGTCTCCGCGCTCGACGCCCAAGAGTGGACGACCGACGCCTCGAGCACTGCCGGCTCGATCACCGTCGGCGACGCCGAAGACGCGCTCACGGTCTCGACCTCGAGTCAGACGAGCGGCGATGTGGCCTCGGCGACGTTCTCGAACTTCACGATCGACTCCGGCGAGCAGCGGAAGATGCTCCAGTTGGTCCTGGACGTGAACACGCTCGAGGCCAGCGCAGTGGTCAACGTGAAGGCCGTCGACGCCGGCGGTGCGTCGGTCGTCACGACGATCGACTCGGCGGCCGACTCCGCGGCAGAGTCGACGATCGCGACCACACAGGGTCAAGGGATCGTCTACCAAGTCGAGCTCGGGAAGCTGTCCGGCGGGACGAACCTCGACACGCTCGAGGAGATCGTGATCGAGATCTCCGAAGCCAACGCGGACCTGACGATCCACGGCCTGAACCTCGAACTCGACACGGAGTGGACCTTCGGCGAGCGCGAAGTGTACGACTCCGCGGAGGAGACGGTGGTCACGGAGACACTCGTCGAGCCGACGGGGATGTCGTGGATCACGTCGCTCTCGACGCTGACCGAGCAGTTCAGCGACGCGACGATCCGGAACCTCGAGTACAAGACGCAGGTCCGCGCAGACGAGTCGCCCGCGAGTAACTGGGACGCGGCGATCGAGCCGGTCGAGCGCGGTACCTACTCCCATCGCTTCAAGATGGCTGGCGGGCTCGAGGTTCCCGGAGGCCTGTACGACGTAGACGTAGTCAAGGCGGGGACGCTGGTGGGCGAGGTCCGGCACCCGGAGAGCGCCTATCAGACCGTCGAGTACGCACACGACCTCTCCTCGCTACCGACGCTGGACAATCTCGATGAAGTATCGTGGACTGATGTCACCAATCACTTCCAAGACGCCGAGATGGAGGCCGAGGTGACGATCTCGCAGAATGCTAGCGCGGGCGACCAGATCGGCATCCACGCGGTCGTGACCGAGGACGAGGGGATCGTCACCGAGATGGCGGTCTCGTCCGGCTCCGGCGGCGGCGGTGCTGCACCGATGTCGAACAACAGCGGCGGGTTCATGAGCGATCCGATCGGCTGGATCGTGGCTGCTCTGACCGGCGTGGTCGGCACGCTGGGCATCTGGAAGGCCCGAGGCTCGGGTCAGGGGCAGTAGGATGGCCGACGACTACACTGCCCAAGACGCGGTCGAAGACGGGACTACTGGCGTCGAGGAGCAAGGCGTCGGTGGCTACGCGCAGGGCGCGGTGATCGGCTCGTCGCTCTCGGCGCTCGGGATCGCGATCGCGAGCTTCATCCTGAACCTCCAGTCGACGATCTTCGAGCCGATCGGCGCGTTCACGGGATCGATCGCTGACTACATCGGAGGGACGATCGGCGCGCCGGTGATCATCACTGACGCGGGCGCGGAGACTTCCGCCGAGTCGTTGGCTACGGGTACAGCGTCGTTGCTGGGGCCGTTCGCGTTCCCGGTCGCGGTGCTGGTCTCGGTCGGTGGGATGAGCATCTTCCTCTGGTGGATCACGAACACGGAGATCAACCCGCTCTCGGTGTTCTCCGACGAGGACGAGTAACATGAGCGGCGCCGACACCGACCCGGACCAGTACATCGAGGGGGGCTCTATCGTCTGGACCGGACGGAAGGGCCTCGCGGCCGGGATCGTCGGCACGTTCGTCACCCTCCTCGGGTGGATGTACGCGTCCTTCATCGATCTGATCGTGACCGGGATCAACGGCGTGATCTCGGGCTACGGGTCGTGGTACGCGAAGCTGCTGAGCGCCCCGTTCGAGGCCGGAGCGGGCGAGGTAGAGGCTGCGATCGAGACGGGCAGAACGGCGATCACATCGTGGGGACTGCTGGCGTTCCCGATGGCAGTGCTCGTGACCGTGCTATCGCTGTCCCTGATCCTCTGGGGGGTGTCTCGCTTTGTCTAGTGATTCCTCGCTCAACACGATGAGCGGCGGATCGAGCGGGAGCACCTCCGGAGACGGTTCGAGTGGGAGCTCCTCCAACGGAGGCTCCGCGATGGAGAAGTTCGCGAACGACCCGGACGGGTACATTCGCGGCGTCGTGCTGTCGATCTTCGTCGGCGGGATTCTCGGACTGGTCTCAGCGGTCGTGGGCTCCGGGATCAACGTCATCTCGACGATTCGCGGAGTGCTCCTCGGCGGCGGCTCGGAGATCGCTTCGCAGCTGGGGAAGATCGGGGACATGTTCGTCTCGGTCGCTGTCGACACGCCGATCAGTGCGATAGGCGGGATCGCGGAGTCGGCCGGGGTTTTCGCCCCGTTGGTCTCGGCACTGATCTTCGCCGCGGTGGCGGCGATCACGGCAGCGCTGCTGTACGCGACCTACCGACTGGTGGTGATCATCACATGAGCAAGCGCGACGGCGGGCTCGCTCTCGGGATCGGGGGAGTGTTCGCAGCGGGCGCGGATCTGCTGATCAACGGCGGAGGCGCGCTCATGCTCGCGCTCGACTTCTTCCTGAACCAGAGCGGGCTGATCTACATGGTCACGGCGAGGCTGGCGGCGGCGGCGCCGAACGTGGCGTGGCTGCCGGTCGGGCTCTTCTCGAGCCTCTCGACGGCTATCGCCCTCGTGACGGCCGTGTACGGGCTGTATCGGATAGCGAAGAACCTCAACGAACGACGGAACTCAAACTCATGACGGATTCCGAACAGATGAACGACGAACAGACACCCCGCATGCGGGGGGAGGTCGATCGACGATGATCCCCCTCTCGACGCTCGCCGTCGTGGCGGCCCTGGGCGGCCTGCTGTCAGTGGTCGCGCTGTGGGTGATCAACTACCGATCTACCGAGGACGCTCCGAAAGCGACCTCGAGGACCACGGAGACGGTCGTGGGCGTGCTCTCGGCGGCGGTGTTCAGCATCGTCGTCGCGGTCTCTGAGTTCACGGGGCTGATCGGCACCGTGGGCGACGTGGTCGCGACCTCGCCCGCGGGCGTCGGACAGGCCGTGCTCGGGTTCCTCGCGATCGCCGGCTTCGGCGGTTGGCTCGAGATCGGCGTCGTCGGCGGGACGATGATCGTGGTCGCAGTGCTCGGGATCACAACGGCGGTGAGGAACTGACATGCGGGGACGCTCCCGCGGTGTGGTCGCCGTCGTGGCGCTGCTCGCGCTTCTCGCGGTCGCTGCGGGAGCGCCGACTGTCACCGCCCAAGAGAACGAGACGGCCAACACGACCGCGAACACGACAGTAGAGACCGGCCCCTACACGCTTGAAGAGCTTCGGGACCGGGGCGTCCGTGGGTCTGAGACCGCACCACCCTCGGTTCGTCGATACGGCGACGGCCAGCTGTGGCTTCGGTACGCTCTGACGGGACTCGGCTCCTCGGCCGGGAACCCGGCGACGTACAACTACCTGAGCAGCGGGACGACCGTCAAGCGCGACGAGGTCTACCTCGGCGGGTTCCTCGGCTGGGACACGACGACTGAACTCGACGTGGAGCTGGTGTACTGGCAGAAGGGTCAGGTCCGCGTCGAGGACGAGGAGGGGAACGTCCGGTACGAGCCGGCGGCGGTGAACCAGACGGTCGAGGAGACGAGCGTGACGCTCTCGGGCGGGTACGACCGGGAGTCGATCGACCTGCTGACCAGCTACGACGAGCTCGAGCGCGTGACGATGTTCGTCTCCGGCCCAGACGGGGACGCGACATGGCGGTTCAACATCAAGACCTCAGTGCTCGCGCAGCCGGTCTCGATCGACACGCGCAGCGACCTCGCACTCTGGGGACTCGGCTTCGTGCTGCTCATGCTGGTGCTCACGCTTGCGCTCATGAAGCTGGCCCACCGGCTGCACGAACGCGCCGGGAAAGGGCCGGGCTACCCGATCTGGCTCTACATCGCGGGGGCGTTCCCGATCGGTTTCCTGACGTTCGTGCTGGGCTACCAGCAGGTGCTCTCGACGGTCGCTGAGGCGCCGTGGATTCTCATCCCGTTGGTCGCGCTGTTCGCGACGATCGCGGCGATCAACTGGTGGGGTGACGACACGGAGAGCGTCGGCGTCGTCCACGTCGACATGACCTCGCCGCAGGCCCACGAGGACGGGTCGGGGGACATCCCGGTCAGGGTCGAGTCCTACGAGGTCGCGGAGGTCGACGGCGTCCGCGGGCTCGTGGTCGACGGGATCACGCCCTACCTCGCGCGGGCTCGAGGAGCGATCCCGGAGCTCTCCCTGTTCTGCGGGGGCGAGGAGCGAACCGAGGATCCGAGCCTCCGGTTCCCGGGCCGAGGGAGCTACGACACGATCTACTTCGCGGACCCGTTCGAGTCGGACCCGACGACGGTCAAGCGGGAGGGCTGGTCGCTCTCGCACCTCTACGAGCCACCGGAGACAGACCCGGATGCGGGGGCCGTGGACCAGATCGTCGATCAGCTCACCGCGGTCGCGTGGGAGCGACTGATCCCGGCGGCCGGGATTCTCGCGGCCGGCTGGCTCCTCGGCGGCCTGCTGGTCGCGAGCTCGGCGATCGGCCTGCTCGTCTCAGCGATCCCGGCGGCGATGTACGCCGGCCAGCCCGTGAAGGGGTTCGCCGAGTGGCACCTCGCACCGGCCTCGTACGGGAGTGTGCTGGTCGCACTCGTCGACGCGAAAGAGGAATTCGACGAGGTCGCTGATCGGGACTACTTCCGGCAGAAGTACCACGAGGAGATGGGCAAGAACGCCGCCGAGCACAAGCGCCAGACCGAGGAGTCGGAGCTCTCCCGGTTCGAGCAGGTCATGGAGGAACTCAACGGCGACGTGCCGGAGGACCTCGACTCCGAACTGACCCAAGACAGCGCCCAGCAGGCGCGCACGGAGGCGGCGAGCGATGACTGATCTCTCGCCGCCGGAGTTCGGTGCCGACGCCACGAGGGCGGCGCTGGAGACGCTCTCGCGTGACCAGCGCGACCTGATCCGGTCATGGCTGGCGGGCTTCGAGAGCCGCGAGGACCTCCTCCGCTGGTGCCACGAGGCGTCGGTGCTGACGCTCGGCTACCTCGATCGAGAGTGGCACCTCGAGCGGCTCATGTCCGGCTCGGAGCTCTCGACGCACATCGTCACCGACCAGCGGTTCCGATGGGTTGACGAGGGCGACACTGCGCTCGAGCCCGAGCACGCCCGCGAGTACAGAACCGTCCTCGCGAGCGAGGACCTGATCCCGGCGTGCCGGTCGGCGCTGCGCTCGATCCGGTGGTCGACGGTGGAGCGCACCCACGACCACGACGAGGACAGCCCGATGCGGGTGGACCCGGAGGTCCAGAGCGATCCGGCGATGCGACCCGCGATCACCGAGGCGGCCGAGCGCCAGGAGTGGGTGATCGACCGCGGCCTCGAGGGCTTCGGCTCGCTGGACGACGTGGTCGAGACGTGGGTCCCGACCGCGATCCAAGCGTCGTTCGGCGAGATCGACGAGGACCTCGCAGCGGACTTCTGGCGCGAGCAGCCGCTTCGAGAGATGTTCATCGAGCGCCGGTACGACGACGGCGCCCCGCGGTTCTTCCGGGAGACGTTCATCGCGAGCGAGCTGCTCGGGCCGTTCAACCTCGCGATCGCAGAGCTTGCTGACCGCGCCGGAGAGGCTGTCTCCGGCGGAGAGACGACCGACCACAGCCCAGCTACCTACCCCACTTCATGAGCAAATCACTACGCACCGAGGTTCAGACCGAGTCGGAGATCCGGCAGCAGATGTCGCAGGTCTTCGACACGCACGACAAGTCCGCTCAGGCACGCGGAGATCCGACGCTGCCCAACCACAACGACGGGCAGGACATGTACAAGTCGCTCGGGATCGCGCCGTTCCACAAGTACCTCGCGCTGAACGAGAAGCGCGGAAAGAACGTCGCAACGTATCCCTCGGCATGGGTCACGCCGCTGGTCCACATGCGAGAGCGCGAGATCGAGCTCGTCGAGCAGCTGGTCGGCGAGGTCGACTTCGACCCGGACGAGCCGTACCCGAGCCACGAGGCGCTCGAGGACTTCCCCCGACCACGGGCGAAGGTGCTGGAGTGGATCGCCGACGACGATGGGCACCGGGTAGCGCCGAAGGCTCAGGGTCGCCGGACGATCGACGCGTGGACCGCTGGCGGCTCCGACTACCTCGCGTACGGGAAACCCGGCTCGGGGAAGTCGACGCTGATGGACTTCACCGCCTCGGTGCTTCAGGGCGTCAACAACGAGACGGTGCTGCTGGCGGACACGATGGACGACAGCGGGACCAACGACCGCGCTGAGTGGCTGCCGCTCGCACCGTGGGCGACGATCGCGGTGCCGGAGGGAATCCCGGTGGAGGTCCGAATCGTCCCGAACTCGCCCGAGGTCTCGTCGTTCGTGGTCGGCCTCGAGGACATCTGCCGGGACGTGATCCGGTACTCGTCGCCGCTCGATCTCCTCGGTCAGCTGATCGAGGGACAGTTCTACGTCGTGTTCCCGGACCCGCTCCATCGCGGGTGCGAGGACGTGAGCAGGTTCGCGTACCACCCGCCCGGGCGCGTGACGCCGGTCGGCGAGGAAGGACCGTCGTCGCCGACGCCGGCGGACCAGTGGTGGTTCGCGTTCGTGCAGGGGCGGATCAAGTCGGACCTGTTCACGCACTGGACCTCGCTGATGTTCGACGAGGCGGGGAACATCTTCGATCCGGACGCGCAGAAGGACGAGCACGAAGAGTACCAGAAGGTCCGGAACTTCGCGAAGGACTTCGCTGACGCCCGGAAGAAGGGTGTGAGCGTCTACTCGTACTCGCACGCGCTCTCGGAGGTGAGCCACTTCTTCCGCGCCAAGCAGCGCTGGTGGATCACGATGAACGGCATGACGCCGCCGATCGGGAAGACGCTGCCCGGCGACAAGACCTGCCCCATCCCGACGAGTCGCTACACACGGGATATGGGCAAGGGCGAGGCCATGGTGTGGAACGACTCGAACTACGCCTCGATCAACTGGCCGAACATCAAGCGCGGAGCCCGCCTCGACGCGGAGGTCTCCATCGACTTCGACTTCGAGGCGGTGGGGCTATGACGGGTCGATCGACGATCTCGCGAGAGCGCGTTTTCTCGCGAAGATCGAAAAGAAGCGATCGAACCCGGGGGTCGCGTCGAAGATCGACCTCTCCACGGTCTGATATGCCGATCGAGATCGCGGGATCAGTTGGCCTCGCACGCGCGCGTGGCTTAATCTTCAACTGGGAGCACCCCCCGGGGGTGGGGTTCAGCGGCACCTCAGCACACACTGGAGGAGAAACATGACGAGAATCCGAGAACGAACTTTCGCGACGTTCATCGCGTCGCTGTTGGTGGTGTCGATGTTCGGCGCGGCGGTCGTGCCGGCGCCCGTGAGCGCTGCGGACGGACCCGAGGGCATGGTCGCGCTCGGGAGCGGGCAGATAAGCGAGGACGTGCCCGAGGGCGCGGATCTGCCCATCCGCGCGAGCGACCTCGAGGGTGCAGTTTACGCGAGCGAGCACGCGGGATCGCTCGAGGTCGTGCTCACGACGCCCGAGCGGGCGGACGAGCACTTGGGGCCGAACGCGAGCGTGGTCGCGAACGACGAGGTCGCGATCGTGCTGCGCGACGACGAGGTCCACGAGGGCCGCGACGTTGCGGTCGGTCTCGACGTGCTTGAGAAGGGCGTCGGGTTCGTCCCGAAGGTCGCGTACGGGACGCATGAGAGCGGCGAGGAGTGGCGCTCACCGATCGAGCGCGAGGGCACAGTCGGCGTGTTCCACGTCCCGGAGTTCTCGTCGAACAGCGTGACGTTCACCGGCGGGATCAAGCTGGACGGCGACGCCGCCGGCAACGGGACGCAGTACCAGTACGAACTGAGCTCGCTGGACGGCGTCGACGACTTCTCGATAAATGTGACGGGCGTGACTAACAGCGAGTGGGATAACGTTTCCGCGAATACACTATCAGACGGCGACACAGCAACGCTCGACATCAGCGGCAACCTCGATCCGACTGGCCCGGCCAGCGGCAGCCCGGAAGTGACATTCAAACCGGCCGAGGCTCCGGTTTATAACCCGCTCAACGGCGAAGGAGACGGCAATACCGACGCGAGCCGGTATGTGATCGGCGACGACGGCACCGGGAACGGTATCAAGGCCGGGATTATGATCCAACCGGATCAAAACGTGAATGTCAGCGAGTTGCGGCCGTACATTGGCGCTACTGACGGATCGGGGTATTCCGCATCTGTCGACATTTACATCAGCCAAGGGACGCCCGATTCGACATGGGCGGAGGGAACTCTCGTCAAAAGCGGGTGGGAACCCTCGTGGTCGTCGGGCCGTCAATCGGTGCCTCTCGACTCAAATATCGAGCTTACTGCCGGCACGAACTACACGGTTGAGTTCGTGACTACCAACTCCGACAGCGACGGAGCTAACGATCACCTCCAGCTCGCATTTGACTGGGACGGCTCAACGTCCTCGACGTATACCCGAAGCGTCGGAACCACCGCTCTCGATGGCTACTGGGCCGATATCCAGTTAGTACAGAATGAGGTGACTGATCCCGGACTCGACATCGACGGCGACGGATCGCTTGAAGCGTCTTACTCGGGGACGCTATCGGGGAGCGAGAGCGTGACACGCACGTTATCGAGCCTCTCGGTCAGCAACGACACGGTGACGGTATCGGCGACGAGCGGTGCCGTGGATATTGAGGTTGACCTGAAAGAGCGAACCCAGACGGAAGACCCCGGTGTGATAGTTAACGGCTACGAGACCACCCACGACGGTGTCCTCGACAAGAACGAGACGATCTCGCTCGCGACGAACGAGGCGTGGCTCCGCGAGGGGACGAACAACGTCACGGTCACGACGAATAGCTCCGCCGGCGGGCCTGAGTCCCTCGTCGGCTTCGAGTACAGCCACGACGCCGCGGGGACGACGAAGAGCGTCAGCGTGGAAGCGACGAGCTGGACCGAGTCGTTCAACGTCTCGCACACGTTCCCGAGCGCGGTGGCCGACGCCGAGTCGACGCTGACGTTCAACGAGCATGTCGTCGAGATCAACGCGGTGGAGGTCCGACGCAACGGCGGTTCGTGGAACGAGACGAACGACTACACGCTGAACGGTACCGATCTGACCGTCCAACTCGGCGACGTGGCCGCGGATTCGGAGATCGACATCCGAGCGACGGGCTACAAGGTCGGCGTCCGGAACGGCGCGATCGACGTGCTCGAGCCGACCGTCGACGGCGACAAACTCGACACGAAGATCGAGATCGAGAATCGTAGCGAGAACTTCGCACTCGATCTCTCCGGGATGGATCGCGTTCACTACGCCGCTGAAGAGACGTGGACGGGCGACAGCGCCTACGTCACGGTTGACTCCGGCGGCGATCAGCTCCTCCACTTCGCGGACGCGAACGAGGGGAGCACTGCGCGCGTCCGCACGATCCCGCTCGAGGTCGAGCCGGTCGACGGCGAGATCGCGGTCCACGTCGAGAACCCGGAGGCGCCGCGCTTCCGGTTCTCCGACGAGGGAGTCGCGGGATCGTCCTCCGTCGACGTGACCTACCACGACACGACCGCGGGGAACCGCTACGTCCTCTGGTCGGTGACGCAGTCCCGCGAGATCGACGCCGATCGCGCGGAGAGTCCGGTCCAGTTCTCGACGGGGCTCACGTCCGCACAAACGTTCGAGATCCGGCAGCGTGACCGCTCTGACTCCGTCGGCGGCGTGGTGCCGCAACAGCAGTCGCCAGGTTCGTCGGCGCCGCTGGTGCTGGTCGTGCCGGCGGTCGGGATCTCGGTCGCGGGCCTGTTCTGGGCCGGGCGCCGGTTCGGTGGTGCGTCGGGCATCCGGGGCAACGCTCTGCTCCTCGTCGGTTCGACGATCGTCGCCGTCGCCGCGCTCGAACTCGTCTCGCCGGGGACGATCTCCTCGATCTGGCGGGCGACCGTGTTCGCACTCGGCGACGCAGCAGCGAGCGGCGTCGGCGCGGTGATCGCGGCGATCGCCGTGTTCTTCGGGCTCTGGCAGATCAACGCCCGGACGAGCGCCGACGTGCCGTGGTGGGTGACGATCCCGACCGTCGGGATCGCGTCGATCATGGCGCTCGAAGCGATCCGGCCGGGCTCGGTCCTCGGCGCGCTTCAGGGTGTGCTCGCCGAGGTCGGCGGGCTGGTCGTGCTGATCGTGCTGGGGATCGTCGCGTACGTGATCTATCAGCGCCAGAAGACCCAGCAGGCCGAGGCATCGACGCCGGACACGCAGGTCGAACTGGACCTCGGAGAGGGGGAGAACTGAGCCATGTCGGCGGTGCTCGACGTGCTCCGGATGCTCGGCGTTCAGGGCGGCGCGCTGGCGTCCGTGGCGTGCCTGATGGTCGTGTTCTACCTCTTCCGGGCCAAGAGCGCCGGCGCGCGTATGGCGTCGCTGGGCGCGGCTGTGGTCGCGTACACAGCGGCAACGCTGGTCGCGATCGCGGCAGCACTAGCGTTCGGCTGGATCGACCCGAACCCGGGCGTGATCACCGAGCATCTGGGCAACGCGTTTCGAGTCCTCGTCGAACAGGGCAGCGGGCCGGGTCGGCGGTTCGTCCGCTGGGCCGTCGACGCGCTCGCGGGTGGCAGCGCATGAGCCTCGATCGCGTCAAGGGCGCGGTGACGCTCGTGTTCGCGTTCACGTTCTTCGGATGGGCGCTCTTGCACAGCGTTCTCGGCTGGTGTACGCGCTGGGGCTGCGGCCGGAGCCCGATCGGTATGTGGGTCGCGTCGCTGGGGAGCTGGGGAGAGTTGCTCGTCACCGGCGTCGAGGAGATCCGCATCGTGCTCGCCGTGGTCGCGATCTCGGCCGTCGTGATCAGCGTGGTCAAGGCAAAGGTGGGCGCTCTCGCGGACCGTTTCTAACCCCCCTTCGTTTCATCTGCTTCAACTGGAGATTTCTGCGTGCGGTGGGGGGCGGTGCGGTGTATTTTGCTGTCCCTGTCCCGTTAGGGACTCAACCAGGTAGGGGATTCATTGTCTAGGCGGCAAGGAAGCCTGCATGCCCGCCAGTCGAGAGGTTACATTTCGGAAAAGGTCCGACGCTAGTGAGGATATGCTATCGATGAGTGTTTCTGGCGACCTCGAGCGTCGTCGGTCTGTCTATTTCACAGATCAGAATCCAGAGTTTGTGATCGAGGCAACGAATATCTCGGATGCTTCCATCGGTGGTAGAGTGATTGCCCGGGTAGAGTTCGATGAATCAGACGATGACTACGGGGAAGAGCACGCAAGCATTAACCTCGGATTGGAGCCAGGCGAGAGCACAACTGGGACTCTGAACCCGGATATGATTTCACACCGAGGCCATGCTGCGGTAAGGATTGACACTGCGGTGGTCCACGAGTCAGATGGCGACTACGATTACGAAACAAGGAATAGATCAGGCAATAGACGAGCTAGGGCCTATACATTCATGGTGTACGACAGAGATTACTATAGAGTAAACTACCTTCTCCCAAGATACGCACAGTATCTGGCTGCCTTCCTCTCGGTACTGATTGTTGGTGTCGGAGTCATACAGATCATAGGAACCTGAAGGAGCCACAACCTCCGCTTCCCGTGCATCAACTGGAGATGCTGAGCGGTGCGGGGGTATTTTTCTGGATGTCCCTTTTAGGGACACTCCCTAAGGGGATCCTCGCACCGAGTGCGAGAGGACCGCGCTGTCGCGGCGGGTCAAGCGTATCGATCGGGACGATCGAGAGCGCTCCAAGGACGAATATGCCGCTGGGACGCGGAGTTACTTATAAAGAACAGAACCGTTGGATAGTGATGCCTCTCGTCAGTCGCGGCGCTACCAGGTGATCTTCGAGCCCACGCGCCGGGAGTTCGGACCGTGGAGTACGTCGGGAGCCTCGTAGCGGAGCTGGGCGAACTCGGATACGTCTCGACCGGCCGAGGTCCACGCCTCACGCCCTTCGCGAAGAATGTCGTCGACGTACGGAGCGTCGAGACTCTTCATCTCGGAGAGCACCATGTCGAAGCGTAGAACGCCGCCGTCGTCGCCGTCACCGTCGTCCCTGACAAAGCGAGCGCCGTACTTGTCCATCCACTTCGAGAACGCGCTGTCGGCGGCACTCCGTGTCTCCAGACGCGCGAGCTTCGCCACGCGGTTCCCCGCGTTCACGACGTGCTCCTCGAGCCGGTCGACGACGGAAGCGATCTCCTGGCGTAGCTTCTCGCTCTGGAGTTGAATCAGCCCGTTGTCGTTCTCGATCACGTCATCGCCCAGCTGAGCGAGTGCACGGTAGATCTGGCTGATGGAGTACCCGGTCTCGTCGGCTACCTGCTGAACGGGCTGGCCGCCGTCCGTCGCTAGTCGCTCCAGGACAGACTGGGAGGACGGCATCAGATCGTTCAGCGTACGAGCGACCAAGAGCTCCTGTTCGGCCTCGAGTTCGGGTGTTGGGTCAGAGATGATCGCGATATCCCGTTCCGATTCGGATATCCCGAAGTGGTCGTCTTCGACGAACACGGTCTCGTCCGGTTGGATCGGGATGCCCGACCACTCCAGAACGTTGTGAACTGTCTCCTCAAGTTCCCGGAGTAGGTCGTCGCGATCCCCCCATCGGACCGAGTCGTGGTCGTTCAGGGACTTGTGAAACGCCACCCCGAACTTCGGTGAGGAGAGCGCGTCGTCGCTGCTCTCCTCTTCGCGGATGTGCTTCGGGTGGTAACACTTCAGACGCTTCCCCAGACGGTTCCCGGGAATCATTTCGTGGCTGGCGGAGGGGCCAACCTCGAAGGCGTGCCGCTTCGCGACGCCATCCTCATTGTTCCCCGAGTACGCCCACGTCGTGTTGTCTCGGGTGTTCATCAGGTGCATCAATCGGTAGAACGCGCCGTCCGAGCGCGTGAGCTTCCGGCTGTACTCCCGCATCAGTCGGACGTAGAGTTCGCAGGTGACGATGCTACTGTCGTCGCGGATGTTTCTGAAATAGGAACGGCTGAAGTCACTCCCAACTGCATCGGCGAGAGCTTGGACCGACTGGGCGAGGAGGTACTGGTACTCCTCGAGGCCGAGGTTACTGCCCTGGACGTGAACGTCGACACCGTCACCACCGCACCACGGGATGTTGGCTTCCTCACCGTCTGAGGCTTTCTCCATCCCGTCGAAACGCGGGGAGATGTTGTAGTCGGCGCCCGCTTCATCGGGGCCGTCGGCGTGGAGGTTCAGCTCCCAGAGGCGTCCGTCGATCGGATCCTCGGGTCGTGCTGCGATCCCGCTCTCGGAGTAGTAGATCTTGATCACCCAGGTACGGCCGCCGATCTCGGTTTGCGTCTCGATCTTCCCGTCACCGGCCAGCACGAGCTGGCAGAGCGCGTGATAGGGAGAGAGACCGTTCTCGGTGAACCACCAGAACATGTCCGCTTCGTGATTCGCGGGCGCTTGTCGAGGCTGGCTCACACCGACCCACCCCGATCATCGTCCAGCAGGTCGTGACGAACGTCGACGACGTTCCAGAACGTCGCAGTCTGACACTCGTGGCAGACGTGTCGAAACGTCCCGGTCTTAATCTCATCGGGATCCTCGGCATCGAGTTCGTCGAGCGTGACCCGCTTCGTCGTCTTCCGATCGCGACCGCTCGAGGAGCAGCCGATACAGATGGCGTCGACGGGGATGCCGACTTCACCGGCCTTTGGGCCTAAGGCTTCGGTCAAGCCGACTCACCTCCGGAGACCGACTCCGAATCGGGCCGGTAGTAGTGCCCGCCTCCGGAGGATCCGATCGTGAGATCGTCCGGACGGTGTGGGCAGCCGATCAGGTGCCCGTACTCGGTGCCGTCGGACGGGCTACGGGTGCAACGCGCTTTGCAGGTCCCGCACCGGAACTCGGAGTCCTTCTCGGTTCCGAGCGTGCCCGTGTGCGGATTCACGCGGACCACCTTGTACAGACTGAGCGCTGGTTAGACCAACGGCTCAGAGACTGAAGGATGGATAGAGAGCCCTGAGCGGTCGAATTGTCCCGACTCAGGAGGATGTGGTATGGGACCGCCGAGATTCGAACTCAGGTCCTACCGACCCCATCGGCAGAGGATACCACTACCCTACGGTCCCGCACGTAGAGACAGCGCCGTCCGGCAGTTAAGCACTTCGCTTCGTTTCCTCCACACCGAGAGCCCTACTCGGCGTCCCGCGGCGCCACCAGCGCGCCGTCGTCGCGGGCCGCCATGCTGAGCACCGCGTCCCCCTCGTAGGCCGCCAACCCCTCCTTGCGGCCGAGCACGTAGCCGTCGTGCTCCGCCTCGATCGTGTCCAGTCGTTCGCCGGCCGCGCTCACCACGTCCGCGACGACCTCGCCCGCCTCGACGGCGTCGCCCGCCTCGACGCGGTGGCGCAGGAGGCCGGCCGTCTCGGTCCGCGGGCCGCGGAACCGCCGGACGGGGAACTCGACCGGCGACTCGAACGCCCCGGGTTCCTCGACCGCGTCCGGCCACTCCCGGAGCATCCCGAGTTCGTCCATCACGCCGTAGGCGGCGGCGACGCCCGCCGCCCGGGCCGCCTCGGTGACGACGCTGTGGCCGCCGAGTTCGGTCGTGAACGCCGGGATGCCGGCGGCGTTGCAGACCGCGCCGGCCGTCGATCGCTGGAGTCCCTTGTCGACGTACTCCTCGGCGGGGTACTCCGTCAGCACCGGCAGCCCCGTCGCCTCGACCAGCGCCTCCAGTTCGTCCGCCAGCGCCTCCGCCTCCGATTCGGTCCGGCGCTCGCCGTACAGCACGCGGTCCCGGATCACGAACGGGTGGGAGTTCACGCCCGCGGTGTGGTTGTCGATCAGCGCGTCCGCGGAGTCGACGATCGTGTCGTAGAGGCGCTCGTCGATCCGCTCCTGCACCTCCGGGGGCGTCGAGGAGTCGCTCTCGGGGTCGGGGAACTTCCGGTTCGGGTCGTCGTCGCCGTAGTAAGAGGTCCGGACGTTCCGACGCAGCCCCGCGGGGTTGACCACCGGGACGGCGACGACCGCACCCGAAATTCGCTGGGGGAGGTCCTCGCGCATGACGTCCTGCGTGACCGCGACGCCGGTGGCCTCGTCGCCGTGGACGCCGCCGGTGATCCACAGCGTCGGCCCCGCTTCTGCCCCGTTCGCGACGATCACGGGCAGTCGCTCGGGGATTCCCGTCGGGAGGTCGGTGAGTTCGAGGTGGCCGCGTGCCAGTTCGCCGGGCGCCGCGCTCGCGGTGCCGATGTCCATGCCCGGAGTCCGGCGGCCGCGAGCAAGAAGCTACGCCCCGGGTCGGCGTTTGCCGGGACCCTCCGTCAGAACAGGCTCAGCACGAACTCGACCACGTCGAGGAACCCGTGGAACAGCCGTCGATGGAGGCTCCGGTCGTCGTCATCGTCTGCCGGGAGGCCGTCGTCCGCCTCGGCCGAGGGACCGTCGGTGTCGTCACCCATCGTCGCCGGACGGTGTGCGAGAGCCGGCAAAAAGTCGTCGCCTACACCAGCACCCGCTCCAGCGAGACGACCTCGCCCGATTCGCTACCCGGATCGCCGACCAGCTTTCCGAGACAGACCGCGCTGCCGTCGGGCGTGTAGCACGCGAGCAGGTCGTCGTCGCCGGGGTCGAGGGCGGCCGCGGCGTCGTCGGTCTCGAGGACGCCCGGCGCGTACACGGGCGCGCCGTCGGCCACTTCCACGGCCGCGCTTCGGGCGATCGTCACCGCGGGCAGGTGCTCCATCGCGCGCTCGGCGGGAGAGACCACCTCCCGGAGGAACTGTTCGTAATCGTCCTCGCGCGCCCACGCGAGCCCGTCCGCGAGATCGTGGAGCGTCCGGAGGTCGGTGTCGTCGAACGGCCCGGTCGCGGTGCGGCGGAGGTCACCCATGTGTCCGCCGGTGCCGAGCGCCAGCCCGAGGTCGTGACAGAGCTTCCGGATGTACGTCCCGCTCTCACAGCGGATCCGGAGAAGCGCCTGTCGGTCCTGCAGCTCCAGCAGGTCGAGGTCGTAGATCTCCCGGGAGCGAAGCCGGCGGGCGACCGCGCTCTTTCGCGGCGGCTTCTGGTAGATCTCGGTTTCGAACTCCGCGAGCGTCGACTCGAGGTCCGTCGGCGGGAGTCCGTGGAGTTCGAGGACGGCGATGTACTCCTTCCCGCCTTCGAGGAAGACGGGCGCGAGCCGGGTCGCGTCGCCGAGCATCGTCGGCAGACAGCCCGTCACTTTCGGGTCGAGCGTCCCCGCGTGGGCCGCGCGGTCGACGCCCGCGAGCTCGCCGACCCACGCCGCCACCTGGTGGGCCGAGGGGCCGGCGGGCTTGTCGAGGTTGACGACGCCGAAGGAGAGCAGCGCCTCGACGGAGCGCTCGCCGGGCGGGTCGCGGAGCGGGTCAGTCACGGTCAGAAGTCGTAGCGAATGCCCTCGACGGGCTGTTTCCCCTCGTCCTGTTCGGGGTCGTAGCGCTCGACGGCGGCGGTGAGCATGTCGGGGACGACCGTCTCGCCCCAGCGCGCGGTGTTGATCGCGGCGTCGTAGATCGAGAGGTCGTGGATGTCGATGTCGTAGAGGTCGGCGTAGCGCTTGGCCTCGCTCTGCTCGCGGCGCTCGGTCGTCGCGCGGGCCTCCGGAACGGTCTTGTCCTCGCGGTCGGCGATTCGCTCGGCGCGCACGTCGAGCGGGGCGTCCAGCCAGAACCGCAGATCCGCGTGTTCGGCGGCGAGCCAGCCCGCGAGCCGGGACTCGAGCAACACGTCGTCGCGGGAGGCGGCGATGGTTCGGAGCCGTCGGTCGAGATCCTTGTCGATCTGTTCCTCCTCCTCGGCGAGCTCGTTGAACTCGACGGGCGTGTACCCCCGCTCGTCGGCGAGCTGGCGGAAGATGTCGCCGCCGGAGATGTACTCCAGATCGAAGCGCTCGGCGAGGATCTCGGCGTTCGTGCTCTTCCCGCTGCCCGGCGGGCCGGAGACGGTGAGTAACATAGCGCTACTCGCACGTAGAGGGGCAAAATCGTTGCCGTTCCCGCTCGTCGCCGTGGGAAGCGGTGACGCTCGCCCGCCAGCGCTTTCAGCCGCCGCGTCGACCGTCGGGTATGGAGGTTCCCGACTCCGTCTCGACTGCCCTCGCCGACCGCGATATCGCCGGGAAGCGCTGCCTCGAAGCCGGCGCGGGCGTCGGCAAC
>NZ_JBHUDH010000143.1:17506-18159 GCF_042678005.1 Halolamina salina
CCGAGCACGTCTACGCGGTGACCGACCGCGCGGACCACGCCGACGGCGTCCGCGAACGGTTCGCCGACGACGACCGCGTGGAACTGATCGAGGCCGACCTCCGGGAGATCCCGCTCCCGGACGACGCCGTCGAGGTGATCACCTGCCACGCGCTGTTCAACGTCCTTCCGAACGACGCCGCGGCACCGATCGCCGCCGAACTCACCCGCGTCGCCGCGCCGGGCGCGACGCTGGTCGTCGACGACTACGACCCGATGCCGCCCGAATCCCCGGTCCGGCAACTGTTCGCCGTCGAGAACGCGGCGGCCGAACTCGCGAGCGCCCGCGCGGCCCTGACGTTCTACCCGGCCGACGGCCTGCGGCGCCTGTTCGGCGGGCACGGCTGGACGCACGACCGCACGCGGTCGATCCTCGAACCGGTGCCGTGGAGTGAGAGCCACCTCACGGCCCACACCGCGGAGGTCCGCGGACACGCCGAGTCGCTGCCCGACGCGCTCGGCCAGCAGCTAATCACCGAGGCCGAACAGTTGGCGAAGGCGACGGGCAGCAGCGACGAGGGACGGATGTACAGCGTCGCGATGGAACTGCCGGAATAGTCGCGACGTTGGCGTGTGACCGACCACGGCATGGCTCCAAGCGCGGGCACGGAGGCC
>NZ_JBHUDH010000143.1:18263-19221 GCF_042678005.1 Halolamina salina
CGACGGGCGCACGCTCGCGGCGACGATGGCCGCGCCCGCGAGCGTCCCCTCGGCGCCGGAGGCGGCGATGGACGGCTACGCGGTCCGGGCCGGCGACACGTTCGGCGCCTCCGACCGATCGCCAGAAGTCCTGCGCGCCGTCGACGAGGAACCGACCGAGGGCACCGTCGGCCCCGGCGAAGCCATCCGGGTCCACACCGGGAGCGCGCTTCCCGAGGGCGCCGACGCCGTGGTGATGATCGAACAGGTCGAGCCAATCGCCGACGAGGTCGAGGTGTTCGACGCCGTCGCCGAGGGGGAGAACGTCGCCGCCGCCGGCGAGGACGTGGAGGAAGGTCAGCACCTCTACGACCCCGGCCACGTCCTGCGACCCTCCGACCTCGGCCTGCTGAAGTCCGTCGGCGTCACCGAGGTCCCAGTCTTCGAGAAGCCCGAGGTGACGGTGATCCCGACCGGCGACGAACTCGTCCAAGCCGACCCCGGCCCGGGCGAGACGATCGAGACGAACGGGCTCACCGTCGCGCGGTTCGTCGAGCGCTGGGGCGGCAACGTCACCGAACTCGATCCGGTCAAGGACGACGAAGCGGCGCTAAAAGAGGCGATCCACTCGGGACTCGACGGCGAACTCGTCGTCACCTCCGGAGGCTCCTCCGTCGGCGAGCGCGACCTGCTCCCCGAGGTGCTCGAGGACCTCGGCGATATCGTCGTCCACGGCGTCGCGCTCAAACCCGGCCACCCGTTCGGCTTCGCGGTCTGTGAGGGAACGCCCGTGCTGATGCTGCCGGGCTACCCCGTCGCGACGATCGTCAACGCCGTGCAGTTCCTGCGGCCCGCGATCAAGCGCGCGATGGACGCCCCGCTGCCGCCCCATCCGACGACCGAGGCGCGGCTGGAGCGGAAGATCGCCAGCGAGCCCGGCGTACGGACGTTCGCACGCGTCCGGCTGGAGGAGCGCCCG
>NZ_JBHUDH010000143.1:19230-20064 GCF_042678005.1 Halolamina salina
GGCCAACCCCCTGCCGGCCGCCGTCCCGACCCGGGTGTCCGGATCGGGGGTGCTGTCGAGCGTCGCGCTCGCGGACGGCTGGGTCGTCGGCGACGAGGACGTGGAGGGGATCGACGCCGGCGAAACCGTCGCGGTGCAGAACTGGGAGGCCCGCCAATGAGCGACCGCAAGGAGTTCCGCGACCTCACCGAGCCGGCGAAGGCCCACGAGGCTATCGCGTCGCTGGCGATCGAGCCCGAGCCAGAGACCGTCCCGCTCGCCGAGGCCAGAGGGCGAATCCTCGCCGAGCGCGTCGACGCCGATCTCGACGTGCCGGGGTTCGATCGGGCGTCGATGGACGGCTACGCGGTGCGGGCGAGCGACACGTTCGGCGCCGACGAGGCCGACCCCGCGACGCTCGATCTGGTCGGCACGGTCCACGCCGGCAGCGAGCCGGCCGTGTCCGTCGACGACGGCGAGGCCGTCGAAATCTCGACTGGCGCGGTGCTGCCAGACGGCGCCGACGCGGTGGTGATGGTCGAGCGGACCGACGAAATCGGGACGGAAGCCGTCGAGATCCGCACCTCGGTCGCGCCCGGGGACAACGTGATGCCCGCCGGGGCGGACATCGCCGCCGGCCAGCGTGCGCTCGGACCCGGAACCGAACTGACGCCCCGCGAGATCGGCCTGCTCTCGGCGCTCGGGCGGGACGAGATCGAGGTCCGCGGAAAGCCGACCGTGGGGATCGTCTCGACCGGCGACGAACTGGTCCGGCCCGGCGAGTCGCTAAACAGCGACGCCGGCCAGATCTACGACGTGAACAGCTACACGATCGCCGCCGGCGTCGAGGGGGGG
>NZ_JBHUDH010000143.1:20090-20801 GCF_042678005.1 Halolamina salina
CTCTACCCCCACGCCGGCGACGACATGGACGCGATGGAGGACGCGCTGACGACCGCCGCCGAGGAGTGCGATCTGGTGCTCTCCTCGGGGTCGACTTCCGCCTCCGCGGTCGACGTGATCTACCGCGTGATCGAGGAGCGGGGCGACCTCCTGCTCCACGGCGTCTCCGTGAAGCCGGGGAAGCCGATGCTCGTCGGGCGACTCGAAGACAGCGCCTACGTGGGGCTGCCGGGGTACCCCGTCTCGGCGCTCACCATCTTCCGGACGTTCGTCGCGCCCGCGATCCGGCGGGCCGCCGGCCTCCCCGAGCCCAGAACGGCGACCGTCGACGGAACGCTCGCCGCGGAAGAGCGCTACAGCGAGGGCCGAACCCGGCTGATGCCGGTCGGGCTGGTCGAGAACGAAGCCGGCGAGACGCTGGTCTACCCCGTCGACAAGGGGTCGGGCGCGACGACCAGCCTCGTCGAGGCCGACGGCGTCGTCGAGGTCGACGCCGACACCGAGTACCTCGCCGCGGGTGAGGACGTGACGGTGACGCTGTTCTCCCCGAACGTGCGTACCCCCGCGGTGCTCGCGTTCGGCGAGGACGACCCCGCGTTCTCCCGGCTGCTCGACCGGCTGGGATCGAGCCGGTTCCTCCCAGTCGGCTCCCGCGAGGGGCTGCGACGCCTGCGCGACGGGCTGGCCGACGCCGCCGTCGGCGCCCCCGAG
>NZ_JBHUDH010000143.1:20947-23756 GCF_042678005.1 Halolamina salina
GGGGCACGCCGATGCCGCGGATCTCCAGTCGGCCATCGACGGCTACGGCTTCACGCTCAAGGCCCACGAGAGCCCCGCACGGCGCGTGCTCGCCGGGAAAGCCGACGCCGGACTCGGCCTCCGCGCGACCGCCGAGAAGCTCGGGCTGGGGTTCGTCCCGGTCGACAGTCAGACCGTCCGGGTCCGGGCCAACCCCGAGCGCGTCGAGAAACAGGGCGTTCGGGACCTCGAAGCCGTACTGTCGGGGGTCGACGAAGTGCTCGCCGAGCTGCCCGGGTTCGAGCCCGCGAACTGATGGCGGGGACCGACGAGGAGCGAGCGCGGATCCTCGCGCTCGGCGACTCCTACACGGTCGGCACGGGCGTCGATGCAGAGGAGCGCTGGCTGTCGAAGTTCGTCGATCGACTCCGGGAGGACGGCGAATCGGCCGCCGATCCAGTGGTGATCGCCGAGAACGGCTGGACAACGGACGACCTGGACGAGGAGATAACCGAACGCGATCCCGACGGCCCGTTCGACCTCGTGACGCTGCTGATCGGCGCGAACAACTGCTTCCAGGGCGAGTCCCCCGAGACGTTCGAGCCGAAGTTCCGGGCGATGCTCGACCGGGCGCTGGGGTTCGCGCCGGACCCGGACTCGGTTGTCGTAATCACGGTCCCGGACTACACGCTCACGCCGGTGGGGGAAGACAACGACCCCGACGAGCACGCGAAGCGACTGGTGCGGTACAACGAGATCGTCCGGGAGGCGGCGCGTGCGGAGGGAACGCGACTGGTCGACGTGGTGCCGCCGTCGACGCGCGTGGCCGAGGACGGGTCGCTCGTCGCGGACGACGACCTCCACCCCGCACCTGCTCAGCACGACCTGTGGCTGGAGCGGATCTACCCGGTCGCCGCGGCGGCGCTCGATTAGTTCCCGAGGACGCGCTCGTCCAGTTCGGTGAAGCGCTCCACGCGGTGGTCCGCGAGCACGCACTGGCCGCGGCGTTCGGGACCGTGGCGCTCGACGTGGACGGCGTCGAGGCCGGCGTTCCACGCGGCGCCGACGTCGCTTGGGCCGTCGCCGGCCAGCACGCCCGCGCCGTCGGCGTGGTCCACGCCGAGTCGGTTCATCGTGTGGTGGACCGGCTCGGGGTCGGGCTTCCAGCCCAGATCGTCCGAACAGGTGACGAACGCGTCGAAGCGCGAGCGCAGGTCGAGGTGGTCGACGACCTCGTTCGCGAGAAACGGCGCGCAGTGGGTGACGACGCCGACCGGGACGCCCGCGGCGTCGAGTTCGTCGAGCAGCGCCTCGGCGTCGTCGTGGACGTACGTCGCCTCCGCGCGGGCGCCGGGGTCCTCGGCCTCGTGCAGCGCGGGCCAGAACGTCCCCGGGTCCAGCCCCATCGACTGGAGCTTCTCGCTCCGGGGGCCGCCGAGGCCGTGCCAGAGGGTCTCGATCTCGCTGTCGGTGAACTCCCGGCCCAGCCGGTCGCCGACCGCCTCGAACACGTCGTGGCGGTAGTCGGGCTCCACGTCGACGATCGTCCCGTCGAGGTCGAGGAGCCAGAAGTCGTACGCCATGGGGAGAGGGCTAGCGGGTACGGGGGTAAGTGCCTTTCTCCCTGCTCAGACCGCCTCGGCGTCGACGACGTGCACCGACGAGCCGAGATACTGGTGAAGCACCTCGTCGGCACTCTCGGCGTTGAACCGCGAGAGGTCCCGTTCGATCTCCGCCCGTAGCGCCTCGACGTACGCCTCGTCGGCCCGGAGTTCGGAGAACGACAGCGAGACCACCTCCACGTCGAGCCAGTCGCTCACGACCTCGCGTAGCGGCGCCTCGTCGCCGATCTCGCCGTGCCAGAGCCGGTCGCGGAAGAACAGCCAGTCGATCCGCTCCGGGCCGGGTTCGACGCCCGGCGCGGGCGCGAACAGGCGGAGCGTCGTCTCGAAGCGGTTCGGGTCGACCGCGACGCCCCCCGTCGGGAGGCGGAACGTCGCGTCGAAGGTGTACGCCGCCTTCATCGGCGGGTCGATCGTCGCGTGGGGGTCATCAGTACTCGCCGTCGCAGTGGTCCGCGAGTCGGAGGTCCTTCTCGGTGATCCCGCCGGCGTCGTGGGTGGTGAAGCGCACCTCCACCTCGTCGTAGCGGAGGACGATCTCCGGGTGGTGGAACTCTTCCTCGGCGATCTCTGCCACGTCGTTGACGAACGTGACCGCGCTCGGGTAGCCGTCGAACTCGTAGGTCCGGACGATCTCGTCGCCGTCGCGCTCCCAGTCCGCGGGCAGTCGCCGCTCTACTTCCTCGTCGTCGAGTGTCTCCGACATACGCGGGAGGTGGGGTCCTGCGGGGGAAAAGCTTCGCCCGGCTACTCGCCTGCCCGCTCGTCGGCCGCGTCGGCGGGGGCGTCGACGTCGGCGGCGTCCGAGCGGGGGTCGAACAGCTCCATCGCGGTCTGGATCGTGGTCCAGTCGTCCTCGCCGGCGGCCTCGCGCAGGCTCTCGGTCGGCGGCGCGAGCAGTTGGGAGACCAGCGAGTCCGCCAGCGCCTCGACGGTCTCGCGCTGGTCCTCGTTCAGGTCACCCTGGGCCTCGAGCTTGGTGATCGCGCGGTCGAGCTCGCGGGCCTTCATCCGTTCGGCGCCCTCGTACATGCCGCGGATCGCCTCGTCGGCGCGGGCACGCTTGAACGAGGAGAGCAGGCGGTCGTGCTCCCGGTCGATCATCGCCTCGACCTCGCGGGCGGCCGCGCGGCGGTTCTCGTGTGCCGCCTCGGTCACGCGCTCCAAGTCGTCGATGTCGTGGACGACGACGTTGTCGAGCGCGTCGG
>NZ_JBHUDH010000144.1:0-7243 GCF_042678005.1 Halolamina salina
TGGCGTGGGCGACCCGCTGGGAAAGTGCACTCGCCGTCTCTCTACTCATTGCGGCATTCTCGAACCTTCGAGCGGGAAGCGAAGCGATCGCTCCCCGCTCGTTTTCGATACCTCGAGCGGATATCCCATCCGCCGCAACACGTATTTTTATACCCGTTCGGGTGTTGTAATCGACAACGATGCCCGACGCTGGCCCGGCACTCCTCTCGTTTGGAGTGGATCGGGCGATGCGGGCGCTACGCGAGCACGCGGCCGGACAGAACGTCATCGCGGTGGTGACCGACTCGACGGCCGACGAGTGGCATCGCCGCTGGGAGCGATCCGGCGGCGACGCGACACAGCTGGCGATCGTCGACTGCTTCGACTTCAGCCGTGGCGCCACGACGGAGACACGGACGAACGTCGTCTCGAACGAGCTCGTCGTCACCGAACTGGAGCGCCCGCTCACCGGCGAGGCGATCCGGTCGGTGTGCGATCGGTTCCTCGACGGGTGGGACGAGAGCCCGCGCGGGACCGTGGTGTACGTCGAGTCGCTGCGTGACCTCCGCGAGGATACCGATCGGGAGACCGTCGAACCCCTCCTCGATCGGTTCCGTGCGCGCACCACACAGGACGGTTCGGGGATCGTCGCCGGCGTCCCCGAGGATACGCTGTGCGACGCCGTCGCCTTCGGCGACGCGTTCGCGGAAACCGTCGGCGAACCGGCGTTCGACTCCGACGCGCCGACCGCGGTGCGACGGCTCCGGGCGATCGACCCGACAACGTTCGGCTACTTCCGGCAGTACTGGCGGGACGCGATCGAGATCTTAGATCGGGTCGACCGCTCGTACGTACAGGCCGGCCAGCTCGACACCGATCTCTCCTCGCGTACGCTCGGCGCGACGCTGTCAGCGTTGGCACAGTTGGACGCACTGGCGGTCCGAGCCGACACGAACGGACCGAACCGGTACGACTGCCGGCGCTACGACCGCGAGCGCGCCGCGGAGCTCGGGCTCGCGGTCGAGCTACTCCCCGACTGACGGCGCCGCGAGCGAACTCTCGACGACGGTGCCGTCCGGGCGGAGCGTCACCGTCCCGAGCATCGTGGTCTCTCCGGGTTCGGTCGTTGCCGCGATCGCCTGAAGCGTCTCCTCCTGATCGAGCCGTTCCCAGAGCACCTGCTCCACCATCCCTTGGAACGAATCGGGGTCGGTCCATCCCGAGTCGATGTCCGACGGCACTCTGACCACCACGCGCAGCTCGCTCTCCGTCACACGAATCCCGACGCCGAACGTGTCACCCTCGCGTGCCTCGTCCGTCCCGTCCGCGTCGTCGCTCATGCCCGGCACTCGGGTCCGACGGGGCAAATCCCCTCCGGCTCGCCCGTGTGTGAGAGTCTCAGCCCCGGACGGCGCCGATGGGACGGCTTTTGTCCGGGAACCACGTCGGCTGTTCCAATGAGTTATCGGATCGGACTCGTCGGCAAGCCCTCCGTGGGCAAGTCGACGCTGTTCAACGCCGCGACGATGAACGACGTGCCGGAAGGCGCCTACCCCTTCACGACGATCGACCCGAGCGTGGGCGAGGCGTACGTTCGCGTGGAGTGTGCCGCCCCGGAGTTCGATGAGACGTGTACACCGAGCGTCGGCTACTGCGACGACGGCACCCGGTTCGTCCCGGTCAAGCTCGTCGACGTGGCCGGCCTGATCCCCGGCGCCCACGAGGGGAACGGACTGGGCAACCAGTTCCTCGCGGACCTGAACGAGACTGACGTGCTGGTCCACGTCGTCGACTTCTCCGGCGAGACCGACCTCGAGGGCGAGGCCACCGAGGGCCACGACCCGCGCGAGGACATCGCGTTCCTCGAGAACGAGATCGACATGTGGTATCTCGACGTGCTGGAGAAGGGGATCGAGCGCCACCTCTCGGGCTACCACGGCGGCGACGGCGACGTGGAGGAGGCGCTGGGCGAGCAGATGGACGCGTTCGGCATCGTCGCCGAGGAGATCAAGCAGATCATCCTCGGGCAGGGGATCGGCTTCGACCCCGAAGCGTGGGACGACGACGAGCGCGAGGAACTGGCCCGCGAGATCCGCAAGCGCACCAAGCCGATCGTGATCGCGGCCAACAAGATGGACACGCCCGCCGCACAGGAGAACTGGGCCGAGATCACCGAGGAAGAGCAGTACGACCACCTCGACTTCGTGCCCGTCAGCGCCCACGCCGAGAAGTCACTGAAGAAGGCGAACGACGCCGGCGTCGTGGAGTACACCCCGGGCGAATCCGACTTCGAGATCGTCGGCGACGTGAGCACGGAGCAGGAACAGGGACTCGAACAGATCCGCGAGTTCGTCGGGAACTACGGCGGCACCGGCGTGCAGGACGTGCTCGAGACCGCGCTGTTCGAGACGCTGGGCTGTATCGGCGTGTTCCCGGGCAGCGCCAACGGGTCGAAAGACGAGAAGGGCGTGTTCCGGGACTGCTTCGTCCTCCCCGAGGGCGGCACCGTCGAGGACTTCGCGTACACCATCCACTCCGACGTGGGCGACGGCCTGCTCCACGGCATCGACTGCCGTTCCGGCCGACAGGTCGGCGCGGACCACGAGCTCGCCCACCGCGACGTGGTCGAGATCGTCACCACCGGCTGACCGCTGGCTACTTCTCCCCCGACGCCCGACGTGCCGGCCGTGCAAGTCGACTGCAAGCTGTTCGGTCCGTTCCGCGACGACGCCGGCGTCGAGGACGTGGGCGGCGAGTACGACCCCGGAACGACCGTCGGCGAACTTCTGCGCGGTCTGGAGGCCGAGTACCCGAGCCTCGACGGCCGGCTCGTCGACGAGGAAGCGGGCGAGACTGAAGGATCGACGGTCGTGACGGTCGACGAGAAGAACGTGACCCACCTCGACGGGCTCGCGACCGAACTCGAAGACGGTGACGTGGTCCGGATCGTCCCGTCGGTGTACGGCGGGTAGCCCGCGGGCGCGCCCGAACCCTCAGTCGTCCGCGGCCACAGGCGCGACCGAGTCGATTGCCGCGTCCGGGACGGTGCCGTCCTCGTTCCAGCCGCGGGCCTCGTAGTACTCCTGGACGGCCTCGGCCAGATCCGGAATCTCGTAGGGCAGGTCGTCGTCGTCGACGCCCTTGCCGCGCTTGTTGTTGAAGTGGCGCTCGCGCTCGATCGTCTCGGCGCCGAGCGACTGGAGCCGCTCGTAGTCGACGCCGAGTAGCTGTTCGAGCCGTTCGTCGGTCATGTAGTCGCCGCCGAAGGCGCAGATCACCGCGGAGTCGCGGACGACGTTGTGGTTCTCCAGTCCGACGAGCGTCTCGGCCTTGCCGAGCGTCCCCTCGGGATCGACCTCGCCGGAGTACTCCAGCCCGAGCATCCCGCCGTACATGTGGTCGGCGCCGCGGTTCGCGACCGCGTAGGAGAGCCCCTGTCCGTGGAGCGTGCGGCCGTCGTGGGCCGCGAACTCCATCCCCTTCACGGTGTAGTTGTCGACGCCCAGTTCCTCGTGGGCGCGGGCGGTCCCCTCTGCGAGCAGGTCGCCGATCCCCTCGCGGTGGGCGATCTTCTCCAGGGTCTCGTGGGCCAACTCCGCGTCGCCGAAGGCGTCCTCGCTTTTGAGGTAGGCGGCGACGGTGACGCCCGCGGAGATGGTGTCCATCCCGAGTTCGTCACAGAGCTCGTTCGAGATCATCACGTCGACGATGTCGCCGACGCCCTGACAGGTGCCGAAGGAGTACACCGTCTCGAACTCCGGCCCCTCCGTCTCGACGCCGCGCTCCTCGTCCCGCGTGGGGAGCTTGCAGGCGTAGGCACACTGCGAGCAGGCGCCCTTCTTGTACTTCTTCTCCTCGACGGCGTTGCCGCCGATGCTCTCGATGCTCTCGAACTCGTAGTCGTCGAAGTACCGCGTCGGGATCGAGAAGTTGTCGTTGATGAACTCCGTGTTGCCGGTGGTCCCCTGCCGGCGCATCAGGTCGTCGCTGGTGGCGGCCTCGCGGTGGACGTCCATCGCCGGCGGGTCCGGGATCTCGATGTCGGGCGTCGAGTCACCCTCGAAGGTGACGCACTTGACGTTCTTGCTGCCGAGCACGGCGCCGATGCCGCCGCGGCCGAACGCCCGGGAGTCGAACGTCATCACCGACGCGAACCGGACGAGGTTCTCGCCGGCGGGGCCGATCGTGATACAGTTCTCGGGGCCGAGATCGTGGTGGCTCTCCATGTACGCGGAGACGCGGCTGGTCTCGGCGCCCTCGAGTTCGGGCACCTCCTCGAACTCGACTTCCGGTCCGTCGGGACCGTCGGTGACGTGGATCGCGAGCAGCTCGTCGCTCTCGCCGGCCAGTTCGAGCACGGAGAGCCCCGCGCCGGCGAAGTTCCGCGAGAGGTAGCCGCCGGCGTTGGTGGAGACGAGGCCGTCGGTCAGCGGCGAGAGCCCCGTCATGTTCATCCGGCCGGTGAAGGAAGTCCGGCTCATCTGCATCGGCCCCGTCGAGAGGTACGCCCGGTTCTCCGGGCCGAACGGGTCGGCGTCGAACGGTATCCGATCGTGGGCCAGCGCGGTCGCCGTCGCGCGCCCGCCGATGGTTCGTTCGAGCACGCTGTCGATGTCGACGGTGTCGGCGCTGCGCTCCCCCACGTCGACGGTGAGCATCGGCCCCTCTGCGTGAAGCATACACACGACATGGGATCGGCCGACCTTATTCCTATCTCTCGGCGGGAGCGTTGCCGGTCGTCGACGCCCGATCGCCTCGCGCGCGTGCGAAACCGTTCGAAACCACTAAGGTCGGAGCGGAGCGAATGCCCACTATCAAGGTCGCCGATGATACCTGATGCTACAGCCGCATCCGTGCTCCAGAGCGGGCTGGTCCCCGACGGGACACGGGTGCAAGTGTTCAACGAGATCTACTGGGTGTTCCTCGTACTCGGGACCCTGGTGGGAGCCGTCGTTATCGGCTACATGTTGTACAATGCGTACAAATACAGCTACGAGGGCGGCAGCGACGAGAAGGACCGCCCGAAGCTGGGTGAGGTCCCGACCGGCGGGGGGAAGGGGAAGAAGCTGTTCCTCTCGCTGAGCCTGAGCGCGATCATCGTCATCTCGCTCATCGCGTGGACCTACGGGACGCTGCTGTTCGTCGAGGGGCAGGCCGGCGATCAGGGCGTCGACGTCGAGGTCGAGGGGTACCAGTTCGGCTGGAACTTCCACTACCTTGAGGACGACGGGAGCTACGCGGGGGTGAACACCTCCGGGACGCTCCGCGTTCCGGTCGACAGGCAGGTCAACTTACGGGTGACCTCGTCGGACGTGTTCCACAACTTCGGGATTCCGGAGCTTCGGGTGAAGTCCGACGCGATCCCCGGCGAGACCACGGAGACGTGGTTCGAGGCCTCCGAGACGGGGACGTACTCGGCCCACTGTTACGAGCTGTGTGGGCAGGGTCACTCCTACATGGACGCGGAAGTGATCGTGATGCCGCAGGACGAGTACCAGGACTGGTACGCGTCCCAGACCGCGTCCGCGAACAACCAGTCGGCGAGCAACGAGTCCGCCGCCAGCGTCGCGGCGGCGGGGGTGTAACGCATGACAGACGACACACAACCACGAACTGACGGCGGCACGGCACTGCCGGGTGACAGCCACGACGACGGCCACCTCCCGCCGCGGTGGTCGCTGAAGCGCTGGCTCGTCACGACCAACCACAAGGACGTCGGCATCCTCTACATCGCGACGGCGATGTTCTTCCTCATCTTCGGCGGGGTGCTCGCGCTGCTGATCCGCTCCCAGATGTGGTCGCCGCGAGCGCCGGGCGAGGGGATCCTCTCGGCGATGGCGTACAATCAGGCCGTCTCGCTACACGGCCTGATAATGGTGTTCTGGTTCATCTCGCCGTTCGCGACCGGGTTCGCGAACTACGTCGTGCCGCTGCAGATCGGCGCGGAGGACCTGGCGTTCCCGCGGCTGAACGCGCTCTCCTACTGGCTCTACCTGGCCTCGGGCATCCTGGTGTTCGCGTCGTTCTTCCAGGGCGCCTCCTACGCGGGCGGGTGGACGCTGTACGCGCCGCTGAACATCCCGGCGTTCATGCCGAGCATCGGGGCGACGACGACGGTGTTGGCGATCGTGGTGTTCTGTGCCTCGGTCACGGTCGGTGGGGTGAACTTCATCACCACCATCCACCGCATGCGGGCGCCCGGCCTGACGATGCGCTCGCTGCCGCTTTTCACCTGGTCGTGGCTGCTGACGGTCTGGATGATGCTGCTCGCCTTCGCGGCGCTGCTGGCGGCGGCGATGATCCTGCTGTCGGACCGCATGCTCGGGACGACGTACTTCGCGGCGACGACCGCGGGCGGGTCCGTGCTGTGGACCCACCTGTTCTGGTTCTTCGGCCACCCCGAGGTGTACATCGTGTTCTTCCCGGCGCTGGGCGCGATGGCGGAGATCTTCCAGACGTTCTCGGGTAACCGGATCGTCGGCCGGAAGTGGTTCATCGTCTCGATGGTGCTGGTGGCGCTGCAGAGCTTCATCGTCTGGATGCACCACATGTTCCTCACCTCGATCAACCTCGAGGTGAAGACGCTGTTCATGGCGACCACCATCGGGATCTCGCTGCCGTTCGACCTGATGGTGTTCGCGCTGATCTACACCCTCATCAAGGGGCGGATCAGGTGGGACACGCCGATGCTGTACGCCTTCGGTGCGCTGGTGCTGTTCATCGTCGGCGGGATCACCGGCGTGTTCCTCGGCGCGGTCGTGCTCGACTACGAGTTCCGCGGCACCTACTGGGTCGTCGCCCACTTCCACTACGTGATGGTCTCGGGGGTGACGGGCCTGATCGCGGCGCTGTTCTACTGGTTCCCGAAGATAACCGGGAAGACGTACGACGAGTTCCTCGGCAAGGTGAGCTTCGCGGTGTACTTCACCGGGTTCAACCTGCTGTACTTCCCGCTGTTCCTCGCGTGGGGGACGCCCCGGCGCGTGTTCGCCTACCGGCCGGAGTACGTCCCGTGGCACCGCCTCGCCTCGGTCGGCGCGGTGGTCCTCGGGGTCGGGTTCCTGCTGATCATCTACAACCTCGCGAAGAGCATCGTCGCGGGCGACGACGCCGCGGCGAACCCGTGGCCGTACTCGACGACGGCGGAGTGGGCAGTCTCCTCCCCGCCGCCGATGGAGAACTTCCCCGGCACGCCGTCGTACGCCAGCGGCTCGCTCGAGTTCCTGCGTGACGACGAACCGGCGGGCGCGGCCGCCGCCGACGG
>NZ_JBHUDH010000144.1:7249-22335 GCF_042678005.1 Halolamina salina
CGGCCACGCGGCCGCACTCGAGTCGGCACACGACGACGGCGGGCACGTCGACCACGCCAGCCACTGGCCGTTCGCGATCGGCCTGTTCACGGTGATCACGGCGATCGGCTTCTCCGGCCTCCAGACCGGGAGCTTCCCCGCCGGCCTCGAAGGGACGTTCTACGCCGCGTCCTCGGTGCTCGGCGTGCTCGGCCTGATCGGCTCGGTCTCGTTCATGGGCTACGAGAACTTCACCGCCCACGAGGGCGGCTTCGGCGAGACGTGGCCGTTCGGCGGGGTCGAGAACACGAAGATGGGGATGTGGGTGTTCCTGGCCTCCGACGTGGTGCTGTTCGGGGCGTTCATCGGTGCCGCCATCTTCCTGCGTGTGGCCTACGGCTGGACGCACTGGCACCCGGTGCCGCACAACCCCATCCCGGGCTTGGTCAACACGTACCTGCTGTTGACCAGTTCGTTCACGGTGATCCTCTCGCTGGTCGCCGCCCAGAAGCGCAGTCGGAAGGGCGTCGTCGCAAGCCTCGTCGTGACGTTCCTGCTCGGGCTGGCGTTCCTCGTGAACAAGGCGATCGAGTGGGTCGTCCTGTTCCAGGGGACCGAGGAGTACGCGCCGATCGCGCTCGACTCCAGCGTGCGCGCCTCGACGTACTTCCTGACGACGGGCCTGCACATGGGCCACGTCATCGCGGGGCTGCTCGTCACGGCCTACCTGATCTGGCGTGCCTGGAACGGCGCGTACGTCAACGGCGACGACGAACCCCTGGAGTACTTCGGGCTGTACTGGCACTTCGTGGACATCGTGTGGCTGTTCCTGTTCCCGATGTTCTACATCGTCTAGACCAATGGCACGAACAAAACTCTACACCGGCATCTACGTGGCACTGTTCGTCATCGCGACGATGCAGGTCGGCGTCGAGCAGATCGGCCTGCTCGAGAACAGCTACCTGCTCGCGCTCGGCCTGATCACCGCCCTCTCGCTGATCAAGGCGGTGATGGTCGCGGGCTACTTCCAGCATCTCGTCTGGGAGCCCCGCTCGGTGACGTACGTGATGCTGCTGGGCTTCGTCGGCTTCCTGGCGCTCACGGTCGCGGCGTCGTACTCGATCCAGTAAGGCGCCGTCGCGGTCGCGACTTTTTCGAAGTACAGTGTGGTAACGCTCCTCTACCCGCCGGAACCGTTATTCCGGGTCCTGACAACAAGGGGACATGGAGTTCGCAGTCATCTCCGACAGTCACGTCCCCGAACGCGAAGCGGCCCTCCCCTCGCAGTTCCGCGAACGCGTCGCGGCCGCGGACCACACGATCCACGCCGGTGACTTCGAGACGGCCGACGTGCTCGACGACGTGCGCGACCTCGCCGCCGAACTCACGGCCGTTCACGGCAACGTCGACCCCGAGGACCTCGGCCTCCCCGCGGTGGCGGCAGTCACGTTCGAGGGCGTCACGTTCGTCGTCACCCACGGCACGATCAACCCCGTCGCTGCGGCCGTCGACGCGGCGAGCGTGGATACGGAGATGGAGGTAGGCGAGGAAGGCGAGATCACGTCGTTCGAGGCACGGCTGGAGAGCGACGCCGGACTCGTCCTCGGCGGCGAGCAGTGGGCCGACGCCGTCGCGGACACGGCCCGAGCGCGCGGCCGGACCGAGCCGGGCGAGACGGTCGTCGGTATCGGCGGCCACACCCACGTCGTCGAGGACACCGTCCACGAGGGTGTACGCGTGCTCAATCCGGGATCGGTGACCGGCGCCGACCCCGCCGAGCGGGCGACGATGATGACCGTCACGGCCGAGGACGGCGAGGTCGACGTGACGCTCCACGAGGCCTGACGCCCCGTTTCAGGTCCAGACGAACGTGTAGCTGTAGAGGAACACGAAGGAGATCAGCGTCAGCACCGCGAGCACCTTGATGTGGAACTTGAACAGCTCGTCGCTCTCCAGATCGTCGGCCGCGGCGTAGCGCTCGGCCTCGTCCTCGGTCAGCGCGTCGGCGTGCTCCTCGCCGAGGTGGAGCGCGTGGAGGTGCTCGGTGGCGAACGGGCGGCCGCAGTACGGACAGCGCTCGGCGTCGTCGTCGACCGCGAACGCTGCCTCGGCTCGATCTGTGGTGGATTGGTCGCTCATGGTCAGATGAAGGGTGCGTCGATGGTCGGCTGGGCGAGCAGCCACAGCCCCGTGATCGTGTACAGCACCATCACGACCACGTAGGGGTACTGGCTCCGGATCGGCTGGAGCCGGCCGGTGAACAGGTCGAACGCCCGGGCGTGGGCGGCCCACACCGCGAGCAGGTGGCCCGACAGCACCGCGACCGGGCCGACCCAGCTGATCCACCCCGGCAGCCCGAGCACCGGCGGCGCGAACGGCGGCGACAGCGGGCTCAGAGTGACGACGATCGACGCCGGGAGCTGGGTCAGGAAGTACGGGAAGTAGTGGCCGAAGTGATAGCCCGCGGCGATGGGCACCAGCGCGGGCGCGAACGCGGCGGCGATCCGCGGCGCCGAGCGGTACGTCTTCCCGCTGATCCGCACGCGCTTGGAAGCGCCCCAGTAGACGCCGAAGAACAGCGCGTAGCCGCCGAGCATCGCCCCGAAGTACGCCAGCTCCGCGGGCACGCCCGCCCGGACGACCGGCGCCGCGATCGACTGCCAGCCCGGGGTCGCGACGAACCCGTCGAACGTCGTCACCCACAGCAGCGCGATCACGAAGCCGATCTCGCTGGCGACCGTCGTCGCGTCGGCGTCCGTCTCGGCCAGCGCCGCGCCGGGCGCGGCCAGTTCGAGACCGTCGTCGGTGCGCTGGATCGGCGCGACGCGGCCGTACAGCTCGAACACGCCCGATATCGGGTCTATCTGTTTTCGCCACGTCTCGTGGCCGAGCAGCGCACTCCCGGCTACGGTCGCGACGATGTACGCCCCGACGACGACGGTCAGCTGTGTCGGGTTCGACGCCACCGCGGTGACGACCTCCAGCCAGACGAGCAGCAGCAGCCCGGCGACCGCGGGCCAGCGCCCGACCCAGTCGGGTAGCGAGACCGCGCCGTCGCCGGAAAGCGGCGCCGCGAGGCGGCCGAACGGGTCGAGCGCCGGCCAGCTGTTCCCGACGAGGTAGGTGCTGGCGGTGAACCCCGCCCACCAGACGACCCAGACCAGCAGCACCGCGAAGTTCCGCGCAGCCTCGGGCGGGCCGAACACGCCCGTCGCGACGACGCCGGCGAGACCGAGCAGGCCGACCACGCCGCCGACAGGCCCACCCCACCGGCGGATCGCTGCGCCGCCGGGGATCGACACGCGGCGGTCGTGGTAGGACTCGAGCAGGTCGCGGTCGGTGACGAAGCTGGTGAGCAGGAAGGAGACGGCGACGACGCCGCCGCCGGTCATCAGGAACAGCCACGTCGGCGTGTCGACGTTGCCCGAAGTGATCCCCGGGCCGCCGTGGGCGCGGGCCGGCGCCGCGAACAGCGTCACCGACAGCAGCACCGCGAGCCAGCGCGTTCCCGTGCCGGCCACGGCCGATCGGACGGACGCTGCGAGTCGGCGGGCGTCGTCCCGGTGACGGGCCGACACCGAGCGCTGGCGGTGTGTACTCACGTCTCTCCGGAACTCGGGTCGGGAGCTACAGGAACGTTTCGCAACCGGCTCAGGCGCCGGTCAGCAGGTTCACCGTGATCACGAGCACGACCAGCAGGCCCAGCACCCACGAGCCGGCCATCACGGCCGCCGCGCGTCGGTACCCACGCGACTTCGCGGCCGCGTAGGTGCCGAAGAAGAGGTAGAAGACGAACGCCGCGGCCAGCGCGACGCCGACCGCCGCGCCGCCGACGGCGACGATCGATCCGGAGAAGGAGTCCCCGCTCACGAACAGCGTCGCGCCGCCGCCGACCGCGAGCGCGACGACGATCGACGCCAGCGTCCACGCCGACTCGCTGCCGGCGAGGGAGCTCCAGACCGACTGATCGTGCTGCAGCCCCGGCGTGTACTTTTTCCAGCCCCGACCTACCGTCGCCGCCACGACGGCGACGAGGAGGACTGCCATCAGCGCCGCACTCACGAGGTAGATCGTCGATGCCATGGTACGCTCCGTTAGCGAAGAATGGCCACGGCGAGGGTATAAAGATTCGTTTCCTCCGTCGGGACGGTCGTCCGTACCCCTGCGAGTACGGAGGTTCGTCGACAGAGAGTACCGCTGTTAGACGGTTAGCGTCGAGAGAAATGCTCCGGCTGGGATTCGAACCCAGGTCATCACCGTGAGAGGGTGATATGATTGGCCGGACTACACCACCAGAGCGCTTCGCATCCAACTGTATTCGGGTAGAACGTAAAACCGTTGCGTTTCCTCGCCGCCGTGTGGCGGATTCGCAGGTCACGAGGGGGCGTCGACGCCCTACTGGAGCCGCTCGCCGCCGAGGTACACCCGCTCGGGCGACTGCCACGCCTGCACGTCCTCGAGCGGGTTCTCGGGCAGCACCAGCAGGTCCGCGCGGTACCCCTTCTCGACCAGTCCCGTGTCGTCGAGGCCGAGCAGGTCGGCGGCGTTGATCGTCGCGGCCTCCAGCGCGCCGCGCTCGTCGAGGCCGTACTCGACCATGTACGCGAGCTCGTGGGCGACGTCGGCGTGCTCGTTGAACGGCGTGCCCGCGTCGGTCCCCATCGCGATCGGCACGCCGGCGTCGAGCGCGTACTCCCACGCGGCGGCCATCCGCTCGGCGGCGTCCTGTCCCTTCTCGACGGCTTGCTTCGGGATGCCGGCGTCGCTGTTCTCGACGATTCCCTTCAGCGCCGACAGCGTCGGCACCCAGTAGGTGTCGCGGTCGGCCATCAGCTCGGCGGCTTCCTCGTCCATGAACGTCCCGTGCTCGACGCTGTCGATCCCTGCGCGCACGGCGTTTTTGATCCCCTGCGTGCCGTGACAGTGGGCCGCCGTGGGTCGGCCGGCGGTGTGGGCGGTGTCGACGAGCGCCTTCAGCTCCTCGGGCGTGAGCTCGGGCGCGCCGGTCTGAGCGCCCGTCGTCAGCACGCCGCCGGTGGCCATGCACTTGATCACGTCGGCGCCGGCCTTGAGCTGTTCGCGGACCGCCTTCCGGACTTCGTCGGGACCGTCGGCCTCGCGACCGAACCAGTGGCCGTGGCCGCCGGTCATGACGACGTTCTGTCCCGCGGCCTGCACGCGTGGGCCGAGGAGGGTGTCGTTCGCGACCGCCTCGCGGGCGTCGATGGCGACCGTCGCCGGCGCACCGAGATCCCGGGTCGCGACGACGCCGGCCTCGGCTTGATTCCGGAGGGTCTCGGCGGCGCGGTAGGCAAGTGTCGCCTCGCTGTCGCCCTGTACGCTCTCGGCGTCGGGGCGGGCGTCCATCATCAGGTGGACGTGGCTGTCGATCATCCCCGGCACGACGAACTGTCCCGACACGTCGACGCGCTCGTCGGGCTGTTCGTCGCTCGCGTCGCCNNTGCCGTCGTCGATCAGTACGTCGGCCGCCCGCGCGCCCTCGGCGTCGACTACCGTGCCGCCTTCGAGTAGCTGCATGGCTGTCGGTGGTGGCGCCCACTACCTAAAGCGTCGGGTGGCGGCGAGAAGCGGTCCGCGGCGGGAGATCGGGGGTGCGTTACTCCTCGGAGTCGTCGTCGGACTCGTCCTCGAGCGCGCCGAGCAGTTCGGCGATCTCCTCGGTCTCGTACGTCTCGTAGCCGTCGTCGATCGTGATCGAGACGACCGAGAGCGAATCGGCTTCGATCTCCTCCTCGTGCTCGCGCAGGCTGCGGAGCACGAGGTTAAGCCCCTCGTCGAGGCTGAGGTCGTCGGACCAGCCGTCCTCGAGCACGCCCTGGATCTCCTCGCGGCCGCCGCCGATGATGGTGGCCTTCCACTCGTGGGGCGTCCCCGAGGGGTCGGCGCTGAACAGGCGCGGGGTGCCCTTCTCGCCCTCGACGCCGCCCTCGATCCCGCCGATCAGGAGCGCGGCGCCGTACGGCCGGGTCCCACCCATCTGGGTGTTCTCCTGGATGTGGTCGGTGATGTACTTGGTGAGCGTCTCGACGCCGATCGCCTCGCCGTAGCGCAGATGGTTGCTCTGGGCCATCTGGCGGGCGAAGTCGATCAGCTGGCGCGCGTCGGCCACGTGGCCGGCGGAGGCGCCGCCGATGTGGTCGTCGAGCTTGTGGATCTTCTCGATGCTCTCGGACTCCATCAGCTCCGAGCTCGCTTGGGCCTGTGCGGCGAGAACGACGCCCTCCTCCGTCCGAACGCCCACGCTGGGTGCGCCGCGCGAGACGGCCTCGCGGGCGTACTCCACCTGGTAGATGCGGCCGTCCGGGGAGAACAGCGACGTCCCGCGGTCGTAGGCCTGCTGGTCGTTTCCTCTCATCGGGAACCCTCCGCCGCAGAGACGGCTTCGCTGTCGGTCATCGACTATTGGTACGCCCCCCCGACTGAAAAACCCTGCCTAAGCGGGATTTTACAACCCCTATCGCTGCTGGCGATCTGGGGTCGCCGCATGAGGCGGTGCGGGCAGCCGAGGCCGCCCCGGTCGGTTCGAGGATTTATGCCGTTCTGGTCCCCCGGCGTCCGTATGGCCCGCGCCACCGTCTGTCTCACCGTCGACTTCGACGCCGTCTCGCCGTGGCTCCACGCCGGCGAGTTCGGCGACTCGCCCGTCCAGCGCTCCCGCGGCCGCTTCGGCGCCGAGGTGGGCGCGCCGCGGCCCGGCGACCTGTTCGACCGCCTCGACGTGCCGGCGACGTGGTTCGTCCCGGGGCACACGATCGACTCCTTCCCCGAGCCCTGCGAGCGCGTCGTCGACGCCGGCCACGAGATCGGCCACCACGGCTGGAGTCACACGCCGCCCGGCGAGTACGAGAGCCGCGAGGCCGAACGCGCCGACGTGGCCCGCGGGATCGAGAGCATCGAGTCCCTCACTGGCTCCCCGCCCGCGGGCTACCGCTCGCCCTCGTGGGACTTCTCGCCATACACGGTGTCGATCCTCCGGGAGTTCGGCTTCGAGTACTCCTCCAGCGGGATGGCCCGGGAGTTCGAACCGTACGAACTGACCGACGAGCACGCGCCCGTCGACGAGCCGTACGAGGTCGGCGAGCCGGTGGGGATCACTGAGGTCCCCGTGTCGTGGCAGCGCGACGACTACCCCGCGCTGGCGTTCTCGGGCAACCGCGCGTTCGCCGACGAGGCCGCGGTGTTCGACCACTGGCGCCGGCAGTTCGACTGGATGTACGAGCAGTACGAGGGGACGCGATCCGGCGAGGGCGGAGTGTACGTCCTCACGCTCCACCCGCAGGTCAGCGGCCGCAGCCCCCGGCCGTCGATGCTCCGGGAGCTGATCGAACATATGGCTGCCAAGCCCGGCGTCGAGTTCGCGACGGTCGGCGAAGTCGTCTGATCCCCGTCCCGAAACTGTTTGGCCCCTCGCGGCCCCACCTCGTTCCATGTCCGAACTCACTGCCGCCCTCGACGCCGAGGGGCTGGTCTGCGTCGTCGGCGCCGGCGGCAAGAAGACCACCATGTACGCGCTGGCGGCCGAGAGCGACCGCGCGGTCGTTACCGCCACCGTCCGCATCCCCATCTTCGACCCCCACGTCGCCCGCGTCGAAGTGACCGAGGACCCGCTCGCGACGCTTGTCACCGCCGACGACTGGCCGCTCGGTCTCGTCCCCGAACGGGAGTTCGAGGACCGCTACCGCGGCTACGAGCCCGACACGGTCGACGAGATCGGGGCGGCCCACGACGGGCCGGTCCTCGTCAAGGCCGACGGCGCCCGGATGCGCGACTTCAAGGCGCCCGGCGCGAACGAGCCACGAATCCCGGAGCAGGCCGACACCGTGATCCCGGTCGCCAGCGCCCACGTCGTCGGCGAACCGCTCTCCGAGGAGCTGGTCCACCGCCCGGAACGCGTCGCCGCCGTTGCAGGAATCGAAGTCGGCGACGAGATCACCCCCGAGGTCGTGGGGCGAGTGCTCGCGAGCCCCGACGGCGGCCTCCGGGGCGTTCCGCCCGGCGCGACGGCGATCCCGCTGGTGAACAAAGTCGACGACGAGGGAGACCTCGAAGCGGCCCGCGAGATCGCCGACGCGGTGCTCGAACACGCCGACCGATCGATCGTCCCGCGGGTCGTGCTCGCGCGGATGGTCGACGCCGAGGTTCGCGAAATCGTCGAGTAGCTACTCCAGTCGCGCGGCGGCCTCGTCGAACTCCGCCTTCGTGTTGATGTTCTCGAACGTCGTGAGATCGGTCACGGCCTCCAGTTCGGCCTCGCTCACGACCGCGTAGGTCAGGTCCTCCAGCGGCGCGAGGATCTTCCGGTCGCCCCGCTCCAGCGCGGCGTCGCAGGCGTCGGCCATCGCGTCGGGCCGGTACACCGCCTGCGTCGTCTGGTACCAGCCGTCGCCGAGCCGCGGCACCGCGCCGTCGAACGGCGGCGTTCCTTCGTCGTCGGCGTCTGCTGGCGGTTCGATCTCGCCGCTCGCGCGGTCGAACAGGTAGCTGATCGCGTCGGGGTCGACGAAGGGCATGTCGCAGGCGACGACGGCGGTGTACTCGCCCGTCGCGGCCCGGCAGCCGTTGCGGATCCCCGCCATCGGCCCCTGATCCGTCTCGGGATCGAGCGCGAAGTTGGTGGGCTGTTCGTAGCCCGAGAGCGCGTCTTCGATCGCCGCGCGCTGGTCGTCCCGGCAGTTCACGACCACCTCGTCGACGACGGGTTCGAGTCGATCCGCGACGCGGCGGATCATCGGTGTGCCGGCCAGCGGCGCGGTCGCCTTGTCCTCGTCGCCGAAGCGAGTCGATCGCCCGCCGGCGATGATCACGGCCGAGTGCATACCCGTGGCTGGGCGCCGTCGCGGAATGTGGCTTGCGGTCCGGTCAGCCGTCGTACTCGCGTTCGATTACCGTCTCGCCGCTCTCGTTCCGGACGATCACGGTGTCGCCGCCGTTGTTCCAGACCGGGCTGCCCTGCCCCCAGTAGTAGGCACCGTCGCCGTCCTCGCCGCTGCCGGTGTGGAGCGTGATCGTCCCGTTCGGCGGGATTTCGGCGCCTTCCGGGAAGGTGTAGACGTGCCCCGCTTCGTCCCGAACCGTCCACCCCGCGAGGTCGAGCGTCTCGTTGCCGGCGTTGCCGAACGTGACGTACTCGCCGTTGAGGTTCTCCCGGTCGTCGCCCGCGGCGTCGGCGTTGATCTCGCTGATCCACAGCGGCGGGCCGCCGTCGGCGATCGGGATGGGCGTCTCTGTCGCCGTCTGCGGGTCGTCGGTGGCGCAGGCCCCCCAGATCCCGGCGTCGGTCCCGCGTGCGATCCCCTCGGCGGTGCCGTAGCGCTCGCGGTACTGGAAGTTCGAACTGTCGTACCGGCGGGCCAGCCCCCGCGTGAGCAGGCCGTAGTTGAACGAGTCGCCGTCGACGTGGACGTACGCGAGCAGCCGGCCGTAGTACCCCCGCCGGGGCTCGTTCTCGTCGAAGGAGAGCGTCACCGTCTCGCCGATCAGCTCGTCTTTCGCGTGCTGGCTGGCGCGCTCGCCCCACTCGCGGAGGCAGTTCCGGCCCGCCTCGGTCTCGGGGACGCCGGGGAACTCCGCGGGGTCGGTCTCGGCGTGGACCTCCGGCGTGTCGACGCCGAGCAAGCGAACCGTGTCCTCGCTGCCGTTGAGGTAGCGCACGTCGATCGTGTCGCCGTCGACGACGTCGATCACCTCGACCTCTACGCCGTCGGGCTTGGGCGTCGCCGATGGCGGCGCGTCGATCGCGGTCGACGGCGTGGCCGGCGTGGCCGTCTCGGTCGCCATCCGTCCCTCGCTGTCGGTCCCGACGGGGGCGCCGCCACAGCCGGCGAGAACGAGGAGCAGACAGAGCGCGACTGTCCGGGCGCCGGAGTACATCACCGGCGCTACGGCGAGTAGCGGGAAAAGGCGTTGGCTACGGTGCGAGGCGGTTCTTCCGGTTCTTCATGTTCTCCTCGTAGTAGTCGAACGTCACCGGACACCACTCCGCGGCGTAGTCGAGCACCTGCTCGGTCAGCCCGCGGATCTCCCACTGGGCGTCCGCGGCGGCGCGCATGTCGGCGACGTGCATCAGCGTCCGGGCGTTCATGCTCATCACGACGTTGACCTCGGTGCCGATCGGCAGCACGAACCGGGCGTCCTCGGGCGGCATCCCCAGCTCCAGCAGGCGCTGGTACTCCTCGACGGACCGCTGAACCGAGTCGCGGAACACCTGCTCGCGTTCCTCGACGGTTACCTCGTCGACGGTACCGCTCTGCTGATTGCGGCCGATCCAGTCGGGATCGGTCGCGGAGGGCGGTGTGACGACCATCTCACCGTCGCCCACGTCCTCGGGGTCCACGTCGTCGAACGCGACGTAGCGCATGCTCTGGACGTCGAAGGAGACGTGGCGGTGGCGGGTGAGTTGGGCCATGCACGATCGGGACATCCCCTCGATCGCGAACGTGGCCTGCGGGTGCTCGAACGGCCCGAAGTGGCCGTGGCTCAGTAGGTGGCCGATCAGCGTCTCCTTCTTCGCCTCGAGGTCGTCGCCGTCGACGGTCTCCATCGTCTCCTCGAACGTCTGGTCGCCGACGAACGCCGACGCGTAGTCGTTGCGTGCGGCCCGACAGATTACCTCCTCCGGGTCCTCCGTGGCCTCCAGCAGTTCGACCTCCATGTTACTACGTCCGCGGGACCGGCGCGGCATAACTCTATCCGAGTGGGTTCGGGACCCAGCCCCTTGGCTCGGAACGAATCGCTTTAGTGGCTCTCCGGGGAATCCAACCGTATGGCAATCAAGCCGAAGTACGTCAAACAGCTGGGGACGATCCTGCTCGAGAAGTACCCCGAGTCGTTCAACCAGAACTTCGAAACGAACAAGGAGAGCGTCTCCGCGCTCACGAACGTCGAGTCCAAGGAGGTCCGCAACCGCATCGCGGGCTACATCACGCGGAAGGAAGCCGGCGCCGCCGCGCAGGAAGCCGAAGCGTAGTTCTCCGCTAGTAGCTGTACTCGTCGGCGGTCAGCTGGACGTATCGGTTCCGGTTCCGGAACTTGACGAGCTTGTACTCCGCGAGCAGCTTCGCCCCGCGTAGCCCCGCCTTGGGACTCCAAGAGAGCATCTCGTTTGCGCCCTCCTCGGCCAGCATCTCCTCGCCCACGCGGAACACCTTGTCCCACTGATCCGGCCCCCACCCGCGGACCAGCTCCGCGAGCGAGACGTTCCGCAGCACCTCGTCGCCGATGGCGTCGCGCCACTCGTGGTTGTAGTGGCCCAGCCGATCCTGTGCGGCGAGCCGGCCGGCGATCGCGCCCGTCCGGACCGCGAGGTGGTCGCCGCCCTCGTGGAACGCCGACGTGGTCCCCATCGCGCCGCCACAGACCGCGATCCCGGCGTCGACGGGCGACTCGATCGGCCGCGTCGAGGAGATCGGGTACGTCTCGGTGCCGCGGCTCTTGCCCGCGTCCTCGACTCTCGGGAAGTCCTCGAGGTCGTACTCGTCGCCGTACTCGCGTTCGAGCAGGCGCTCGATGTAGGTGGCGCCCTGCGGGATGCTGTCGTCCTCGGGGCGCAGCAGGTCGTACTTCTCGCGCTCCTCGACCTCGTCGATGTCCATCCCGATCGGCATCGTCAGCCCGACCCGGCAGACCCGGTCCTGGTTCGGGAAGATCCACGGGTAGGCGGTGTGGCCGGGCATCAGCCCCCACCAGAACACGATGGCGTCTTTCACCTCCTCGTAGATCTCCTCGGGGAACTTCCGGTACTCCTGGTAGGCGATGTGGTTGGCCGTCGGCGGCGAGAGCACCTCCGAGCCGCGCCGCTCCGGGAGGTAGTCGTCGAGCACGCCCATCGTGACGGTGCGCTGGGGACCGTCACACAGCAGGAGGTAGTCGGCGCCGACCTCCTCGCCGTTCGCGAGCGCGATCGTGTGCCGCGGGTGGTCGTGTGCCTCCGTCAGGACGCCCTTCACCGACGCGTCGGTGCGGTAGTGGGCGCCCGCCTCCTCCGCGCGCGAACGCAGGAAGTCGTCGAAGCGCGCCCGGTGGAAGGTGTAGCCGAACTCGTCGTACGACGACTCGATCCCGGTCGAGCGGAGGTTACAGGCGGTGTTCGGCCCGCGGAACTCCGCGCGGTCGAGCACGTTCTGCACTACCCCGTCGGGCATCTCGTCGGGGTGGATGCCCATGATGTCGACCCAGTAGTCGAGGATGCCGGCGGCGTCGGTGGAGTCGGGACCCAGCCCCGAGCGGTCCTCACGCGGGACTCCCTTCTCCAGCACCACCGCGTCGGCGCCGTGTTCGGCCGCGGCGTGGGCGGCCGCGGTGCCGGCCGGCCCCCCGCCGACGATGGCGACGTCTACGCGTTCCATGACTGGATAGGTGCGTACTCGCCGCGTTAAAGGTACTGACTTTCCCCGTCGGCGTCGTCCGGTAGTTCGTTCTCGTCGGGAATCTGTTGAAACCCCCAGTAGCCAATAGATCCGTCAATCTACTCGTTATGTACAGGGAGTACACTTATCGGATGTACGTACTGAACGACGACGAATGCAGTTGCTTAGTCTCCTAGATGAATTGCGAGCTATCGGCAGGACAGGGTTGAACTTCGCGGATAATCCATACGATGAGGAGCGCTACGAACGGATTCTCGAACTCGTCAGCCAGTACTACGGTAAAACTGTAGGCGTCCCTTCGGAAGAAATCCGGGAAGATATGGCGGCAGAGATGGGGCAAGTCACTCCAAAAGTCGGCGTCGACGCCATTCTATTCGACGAAGAGGGGCAGATATTACTCATGAAACGCCCGGAAAGCGGACTTTGGTGCTTACCGGGTGGAGCAATGGAAATACACGAGTCCCCTGAAGAGGCCGTCGTCCGTGAAGCTCACGAGGAGACAGGCCTCAGTATTCGGCCTGAAACATTGTTGGGAGCGTACCGACTCGAACCGAACTCGGTGCATCCGTATACGACGATTCTACTCCCGTATCTCTGCACCGTCACTGACGGGACGCTTCAACTCTCGCACGAGGGTGAAGCCCTTCAGTATTGGGAGGTTGAAGAGGTCCCTGACTGGTTCCCAAAACACGAGGAGATCGCTCTCGAAGCCCGCAAGCAACGGGACGACGATTGATACGCAACCCAACTTACTGGCTGTTTTCCACAAATGATTTCGAACTAATCGGATTCAACAGGGACCTCCCGGACAATAACTCTGCCAATCACATGAACATCCGGTCGGCGAACGCCTCCTCCTTCTCGGCGGCGGCCTCGTAGCGTTCGGCGAGTTCCTCGTAGTAGCGCCGGATCTCGTCGGCAAAGGCCTGCAGCGGCTCGGTGTTCACGTCGAGGTCGTACAGCTCGTCGACCGTCTCGATCAGCCTGATCGCGGCCTCCATGTCGGGCGTCTGGTCGTGGACGGGCGTGCGGAACACCCCGACTGCGAGCGGCGAGTCGATCCCCTGCTCGACCAGCGCGCCCGTCACGCCGTCGAGGTAGCCCCGCGACATCGGCTCGATCTCCGCGTCGGCGAGCCGTCGCTCGCGGTAGTCGTCGGTCGCGACGTAGTACGTCCGGTGGTCGTCGGGGCCGTGCTGCATCGGCACCGCGTCGACGACGACAACCTCCTCGACGCCGTGGCGCTCGGTCCAGGAGAGGATCTCCTCGCCGAACGGCCCGCTCAGCTCCGGCGGGACGAACAGCTCGTTCTTCAGCAGCGTCAGCTCCAGGTCCGGCCGGGAGAACAGCCGCGTGTGGTGGGTGGGCTGCCCGTTCTCGAAGGGGGTGATGCTCGGCATCCCCTCGGCCGAGACGTGGCCCGTCTCCGTGAGTTCGAGTTGGTCGATCAGGAAGTCGACGGCGGTCAATCCGGCGAGCCCGTAGCTCGCGAACCCACAGAGCAGCGTCTCCTTGGGTTCCTCGGTCCCTTCGACGGCGAACTGGCTCGTCGGTCGGGCGCTGTCGTTCATGCGTACCGGGTCGCCGGGAGCGGCCTTAGTTCCCCGGTCGGTCCCAGTCGGCGTACTCCTCGATCCGGGTCATCGCCTCGCGCTCGCGGGCGCCGCCGGCACGCTCGACCACGCCCGCGAGGAAGTCGAGGCGTTCCCGGAGGTCGGCGTCGTCGAACCCCGCGACGCCCAGCCGCGAGGCCGCGACCGTCGCCTCGACCACCGCGCCGAAGCCGCGGTTGATCGTCGTCGGGTCTTCGCGGACGACCTCGCTCTCGCCGGGCGTGAGTTCCCATTCGCGGATCGTCGTCCCCGCTTCCGTCCAACTGTCGACGAGCGTCGCGTCCACCTCGACCCACGCGTCCGCGCTGGGCAGCACCGGCTCCGACGCCTCGCGGATCGAGAGCGCGGCGTCGACGAACGGCCGCGGGTCGGCCACGAACTGCACCACCCCGCCGCCGCGGCGCTCGAAGTTCCGGCGCGTTCGCGTGTTCCCGTACGTCCGTGCGGTCACCGGATCGCCGGCGTGGAGGCCGAGCGCCGCGAGGTTCCACAGGCCGTTCGGTCCCATCGTCGCGATCACGGACTCGGTCACGCCCCGGAGCGGGACCGGCCAGCCGTCGGGCGCGTCGTTCTCGGGAGTCCAGTCCCCGTCGCCCGTTGGCTCGCCCCCGTCGCTCATACCGTCAGCCCCCGTTCGAGCGCGACGAACAGCGCCGCGGCGACGCGGTCCGCGGTCGTCCCGGGATTGATCCCCTCCTCGACAAACGCTTCGGCTAACTCCTCGGCCGGATCGAGCGATTCCCCCCGTTCAACCTCGGCCAGTGCCGTCTCGGCGCGCTCGCGGACCTCCTGTGCAGTCTCCTCGCCGTGGTTGGTCCAGACGAGTGTGTCCGGCTCCGCCGCCAACTGCCGGAGGAAACAGCGCGCCGCCCGGTTGAGGACGGGACCGTCGTCGGCAAGGATCGATTCGGCGGCGTCGAACGTCCGCGGGAACCCCTCGATCCACTCCGCGGCGTTCGTGTCGGGCACGCCGTCGTCGGGGTCGGCGGAGAGTTCCATCACGTCCCAGAGCGTTATTTCCCGCTCCCGGAGCGCGGGCGCGGCGTCGCTCCCGCGCCGGGCGTCCAACTCGGCGGCGCCCTCGGGCGGGTCGCCGACGGCCACGTCG